>NZ_LVCV01000664.1 GCF_001647195.1 Rhodococcus sp. EPR-157
ATTCCCGAGGTGGGCGAGCGTCTCGGCCACCCCGTTCGGAGACGGTTCTGACGCCCCTCGGCGAGGTCATCGAACTCGAGACCACACCGCGGGGCGCACGGATGCTTCGCGGGCCGCGGCTGCAGAAAAAGGGCTTCTTCCTTCGCGCCGAGACCGCATTCGAGATGACGGAGAACCTCGGCGGCGTGCCGGGTTACTGGGACGAGAACACCGCCGAGATGAGTCACGGCGAGGGCTTCCTCGCGGTCTTCCGCGCGATGTTCCGAGAACCGGGGTTCTACGTCCTCGACGAACCGGAATCTGCGTTGTCGTTCACTGCCTGCCTTCACCTGGTGGCATTGATGGACGAGCTGGCAGAGTCCGGTTCACAGGTTGTCTGCGCAACCCACTCGCCGATTTTGTCATCGCTCCCCGGCGCCGACATCATCGAAGTCGACGAGCACGGTATGCAGCGAACGCCGTGGGAGGAACTACAACTCGTGACGCATTGGCGTCGCTATCTCGACGATCCGGCGTCGTACTTGCGCCATCTACTGGACTAAGCCGAGGCGGCTGTGTCTGCTCGCGTGCGCACGCTCCCCGGTGAAACGCCGAGCACACGCTTGAATGCTCGCGCGAACGCAGCCTCCGATCGATAGCCACTTCGCTTCGCGAGTTCTGCCACGGTCATGTCCCCGGACCTCAGCGTGTCCTGTGCACTGCGCATCCGCCACCGCGCAAGATACCGCATCGGAGACTCCCCCACCATGGCGGTGAATCGCGCCGAGAACGCCGAACGTGACATCGCAACCTCCGCCGCCAGCGACGCTACGGTCCACGGCGTGTCCGGGTTGCGGTGGATCAGTGCCAGAGCAGGACCGACGGCCGGGTCCGCAAGCGCGCCAAGCCATCCCAACTTGGCAGCAGGGTCGGTTTCGATCCACGACCGGAGCGCCTGAATCACGAGGATGTCCGACAGCCGCGTAATGACGGCCTCTCCGCCCGGCCGGAGGTACTTGGCCTCGTCGGCGACGAGACCCAGGGTGCTGTGCATCCACGACAAGTGCGGCGCAGGAGCGGATTCGACCACGATCAACGGCGGCAGCGACCTGATGAGCTGCACCGCCGACGGGTGATCGAGCCGCACAGCGCCGCACACCAACGTCGTCGCAGAGCCGCCGCCTCCGTGTCGAATAATTGCGTAGCGGTCCGAAACGTAGTCGTGGGGCAGGTCGTACACGATCGGTACCGTGTGTCCGGACTCTTCGTCACTGGACAATGTATGCCCCAAACCATGAGGCACGAGCGCGAATTCACCGGGCACGAGGTACCTCGCTGGTGCGCCGGATACCTCGAGTCTGCAGCGTCCACTGGTCACGACGTGAAACCAGAGGCAATCCTCCATTTCCGGCATCGCGAACCCCCACGGCTCCGACAGCTCCGAGCGTGCATAGAACGCTCCGGTCATGCGAAGAAAGTGCAGCGCCTCGCCGAGTGGATCCTTCGAGGTCCATGGGTCCTGTCCGCGCATTCTCCGATCGTACGCCGAACCTGGACGAATGAGCATGAACTAGCGACCATTGATCATAGATTGTCCACCGATGCGCTGAGAAGCTGGACGCATACAACGAAAGGACACATCGTGATCACCATCATCGGAGCTTCCGGACAGATCGGCAGCAAGGTCGCACGGGAGCTTCTCGACACGGGCGTTCGTGTCCGCGCACTCGGACGCAATCACCGATCACTGGCACCCTTCACCGAGGCCGGAGCAGACGTGCGCGTCGGCGACATCGAAGACACCGAATGGCTCACCGACTCACTCGGCGGAAGCGACGCCGTCTTCGCGTTGGTCCCCAGCAATCCCTTCAGCGAAGACTACGCACACCGACAGGAGCAGCTCGGCGAATCGATCTGTGCTGCAATCGAAGCGAGCGATATCCCTACAGTCGTCGCCGTGAGCAGTCTGGGCGCAGACAAGCCGGACGCTCCGGGCGTCATCGGTGCACTGCATCGACAGGAACGGCGACTGGCGACAGTGTCGGCACGCGTGACAGTGCTCCGACCCGTGTCGTTCTTCGAAAACCTGCTACCCGCGGTCGACCAGTTGCTCGAGTCCGGCAGTCACGTCGATTCGGTGCAGGCGGACCTGGCGATACCGATGATCGGCACGGTCGACATCGCACGCGCGGCGTGTACTGCACTGACGGACTCGACATGGAGCGGACATGTGGTCCGCGATCTGCTGGGTGAGCGCGACCTGAGCTACAACGAAGCGACTGCAATTCTCGGCAGGCACTTGGCGATCGGCGATGCCGAGTACGTCCAGCTGCAGTACGAGGACATGATCGGCGTCCTCACCGGCCTCGGGTTCTCGCGGGAGTACGCCCGGCAGTAAATCGACATGACGCGAGCCTTCAACAGCCGCGAGCTCACCGACCCCGTACCGCGGACGGCCGCGAACACCACGCCGACGAGTTTCGAGCACTTCGTATCGTCGCTGCACACACCGGCCGGACGTGCGTCGTGATCGACCGAATCGCCTCCGTCGCCACAATGATCGCGGCCGTAGGGTGCGGACTGACGGCCGGAGTGATGCTCGCATTCTCGGTCGCCGTCATGCCCGCGCTTACCAATCGCCCTGCATCGGACGGCGGTGCGACGATGCAGCACATCAACGTCAGCATCGTTTCGCCCATATTCTTGACGATCTTCCTCGGCAGCGCACTTGCTGCCGGCACCGCAGCAACTGCGGCGCTCGTCTCCGGTTCGGAAACACGTGTGGCGGTGACGGCGGGAGCATTGTTGTACATCGGCGGCTGTGTGCTCGTCACCATGTCCGTCAACGTGCCACTCAACGACACTCTCGCTGCCGTAGACCCCTCTAGCGCTACAGGCGCCGAAGTCTGGTCGAACTACCTGACGCGGTGGACACAGTGGAACCACGCGCGGACGGCGGCAGCGGTGGCCGCGTGCGTCCTGCTGACAGTCGCGGCGAGGCGCTGAAAGTCGGTGGACTAGAGGTCGGCAGGTGGATCTTCGTGTCGTCGACGAATCTCGTCCTCGAACCTCGCGATGAGGCGGTCCGCCTCGGCGAGGTCCACATCCCGAGCACCTTCGTCCATCGAGGCGTCGCGACCGCGACGAAGGGCAGCAAGTTCGGCGTCGAGTTCGTGGTTGTCCAAAACACGGGGATCCAACATGCCTCCTATTGTCCGCCACCGACAGTCCTGCGCGCACGTATTTCGCCGAGGATGGCAGGCTGCATCGATGACCACCGTGCACAGTTTCGCACCGATCGTCGACGCCTCGGCCCATACGCTGATCCTCGGGTCGATGCCGGGAATCGCCTCGCTCGATGCCGGCGAGTATTACGCGCACTCCCGAAACGCCTTCTGGCCGATCATGGGAGCACTGTTCGACGCCGGCCCGTCGATTCCGTACGAGCAACGGACATCGGTCCTGACGACCAACGGCATCGCGGTGTGGGACGTGTTGAAGCTGTGCACGAGGCACGGAAGCCTGGACTCGGCCATCGTCGAATCCTCCATCGAGACAAACGACCTTGCCGGTCTCCTCGACGAGCACCGGTCGATCGAACAGATCTTCTTCAATGGCGCCAAGGCCGAGAACAGCTTCCAGCGGTACGTCGCACCGCTTCCGAGAACCCTGACCACAGTGCGTCTTCCGTCCACCAGCCCTGCGAACGCGTCGCTGAGTTTCGAGCGCAAACTCGACGCATGGCGTGTCATCGCACCTTGAAACTGCCTTCCACATTCACGGCGGGGCGACGGTCGCCTAGGTCGTCGGCTTCCGCGGAAAGTGCCGAATCAAACCCTCCTGGACGACGGTTGCGAGCAGCAACCCGTCCATCGAGAAAAAGCGTCCGGTCGCCAGTCCACGGGATCCTGCGGCCACCGGTGACTCCGTCGCGTACAGCGCCCAGTCGTCGAACCTGAACGGGCGGTGGAACCAGATGGAGTGATTGACCGTTGCCGCGACGATCCGGTCGAATCCCCAGGACAGACCGTGCGTCGTGATGATCGAATCCAACACCGTCGTGTCCGACGCATATCCCATGGTCGCTGCGTGGAAGATTGCGTCGTCCGGCAACGGACCGTCGGCCTTCATCCACACTCGGTTGTGATTGAGCTTCTCGCCCGTGCCCTGCAGAATCCACGCGGGATCGTTCGCGTACCTCATGTCGATCGGCTTCAGCGCATCCACGAACATCTGCAAACGGTCCTCGTACCCGACGAAGTGATCCCCGAGTGGCGGCAGTGCATCCGGATACGGCACGTCGGGGACCTCGACGCTGTGCTCGAGGCCCTTCCCGAAATCCTGGAACGCGGCAAGCATCACGAAGATCTCGTTGCCGTCCTGATACGCGGTGACCTGACGATTCGCGAACGCACGGCCGTCGCGATGACGGTCGACGTGGTAGTCGATCGGCTTCGAAACGTCGCCGCCCCTGATGAAATGCGCGTTGATGGCGTGGACGTCACGCGTTGTGCCCGTGACGGTCCGGCCCGCAGCGATGAGTGCCTGCGCGACCATCTGACCACCGAACGTGCGACTCCCGACCTGGCGAGGATGCACCCCCCGGAACTTGTCCTCGCCGATCTCCTCGAGCTCGAGCAGCCCGAGGAGCGTCTGCAAATCCGACTTCATGCTGACGTTCTCGATATCGGTACTGCTCGGTACAGTCGCTGCACCCGTTCCCCCCACATCGGTCACTTACCGGTCCTCTTCCCCAATTCGGTGCACGTGGATCAAGTTGGTCGAGCCTACTGTGCCGGGAGGAGCACCAGCCACGATCACGACCTGATCGCCCTTGTTGTACCGACCGAGTTCGAGCAGCGCCTTGTCGACCTCGAGCACCATGGCGTCGGTCGTTGCAACCTCGGGCACCAGGAACGTCTCGGTTCCCCAGCTCAAGGCCAGCTGCGAACGAACCTCGGGAATCGAGGTGAACGCGAGCAGCGGCAACGACGTGTGCAAACGAGCGAGACGACGAACCGTGTCGCCGGACTGGGTGAACGCAACAAGCGCCTTGGCGTCGAGACGCTCACCGATGTCGCGCGCGGCGTAGGAAATGACGCCACGCTTGGTGCGGGGAACGTGGGTCAGCGGAGGCACGCTGTCGCCCTCGGTTTCCACGGTCTCGACGATGCGAGCCATGGTGCGGACCGTTTCCATCACGTACTTGCCGACCGAGGTCTCGCCCGAGAGCATGACCGCGTCAGTGCCGTCCAGTACGGCGTTCGCGACGTCCGACGCCTCGGCCCTCGTGGGGCGGGAGTTCTCGATCATCGACTCGAGCATCTGGGTCGCGACGATGACAGGCTTGGCGTTGGCACGCGCGATCTGGATCGCACGCTTCTGTACCAGTGGGACCTGTTCGAGTGGCAACTCCACACCGAGGTCACCGCGAGCCACCATCACCGCGTCGAACGCGAGGACGATTGCTTCGAGATTGTCGACGGCTTCGGGCTTTTCGAGTTTTGCGATAACCGGAACGCGACGTCCGACGCGATCCATGATCGCGTGCACGAGTTCGATGTCGGCAGGCGAACGCACGAACGACAGTGCGATGAAGTCGACACCGAGTGCGAGCGCGAACTCCAGATCGGCGATGTCCTTCTCCGACAGCGCCGGAACCGACACATTCATTCCGGGAAGGGACACGCCCTTGTTGTTGCTGACCGGTCCACCTTCTGTGACGCGACACAACACGTCGTTGCCCTCGACTCCGGTGACGACGAGACCCACCTTGCCGTCGTCGACGAGGAGACGGTCACCTTCTTTGGCGTCCTGCGCCAATTCCTTGTACGTCGTCGACACGCGGTCGTGCGTTCCCTCGCACTCGTCCACGGTGATTCGAACCAATTCACCGTTGGCCCACGTCGTCTTGCCCTCGGCGAATCGACCGAGGCGGATCTTGGGGCCCTGCAGGTCGGCGAGGATGCCAACAGCTTTGCCGGTGGCATTCGACGCTGCTCGAACCCTCTCGTAGTTCGCCTGATGATCAGGATGATCACCGTGGCTGAAATTCAGTCTGGCGACATCCATTCCACTCTCGACGAGTTCACGGATTCGCTCAGTGGTAGCGGTCGCAGGTCCAAGGGTGCAAACGATCTTAGTACGTCGGCTCACGACGACGAGCCTAGTCGGTACCTTCAACCTTCTCTACGGCAGAGGGACCCCTCCAGATCCTACTGACCGGTAGTAGTGAATCACCACAGCTGAGAGCACCTGGATCGGTACAGACTGCGGTCTCACACCACCGCGAGAGGAAGGGCCGTCGGATGCACCGGCGACGGAAGATCCGAGCGTCCGGTGAGATACGCATCGACCCCGTGCGCCGCCGAACGTCCCTCGGCGATCGCCCAGACGACGAGCGAGGCCCCACGATGCGCGTCACCGCACACGAAGACTCCTGGCGCGGTCGTCTGCCAGTCAGGCCCGCACGACAGCGAACCCCGCCGAGTCAGCGACAGGTCGTAGTCGTCCAACAACGGGCTGTGTTCGACTCCCTCGAAGCCGATCGCGAAAAGTGCCAAGTCGCACGGAAGCTCGACTTCCTCGCCGACCGGGGTGATGATCCGACGGCCGTCCGCATCGCGCTGCACTTCGACTTCGGCCAACACCATCGCTCGGACGCGACCGTTGGCGTCACCCAGGAATCGCTGAACCGCTACTTGGTGGCGGACGACACCGCCCTCGGCGTGCGCCGGTGACGTCCGCAGCACGAGCGGCCACGACGGCCACGGTGACGTCGAATCGTCGCGGGCATCGGGCAGGGCCCTGTTGTAGTCGAGCTGCGTCACCGACGCGGCCCCCTGGCGGTGGGCAGTTCCGAGGCAGTCCGCACCGGTATCACCGCCTCCGATGATGACGACGTGCTTGTCCTTGGCAGAGATCGACGTCGGCCCATCCCCCTCGCACTCCTTGTTGGACGGCACGAGATGTTCCATCGCGAGATGGATTCCATCGAGTTCGCGTCCCTCGACGGCAGTGTTGTCTCGGGCTCGTAGCGCACCGACGGCGAGCACAACGGCGTCGTACTTGGCGCGGAGCTGCTCGACGGTGAAGTCGATTCCGACCTCGCAGTCGGTGACGAAATGTGTTCCCTCAGCACGCATCTGCATGAGTCGCTGATCGAGAACGGACTTCTCCAGCTTGAATTCCGGGATCCCGTACCGAAGCAGGCCGCCCAACCTGTCGTCACGTTCGTAGACGGTGACATCGTGGCCCGCGCGAGTCAACTGCTGAGCCGCTGCCAGTCCAGCCGGCCCAGAACCGACTACTGCAACGATCTTTCCGGTGGTGATCGTCGGCGGTTGCGGGACGATGCTGCCTTGGTCCCACGCCAGGTCGGCGATGGTCTGCTCGACCCGCTTGATCGTCACGCTGCCGCCGGTCTCACGTTCGGAGATCGACAACACACAGGCCGACTCGCACGGCGCCGGACACACGCGGCCGGTGAACTCGGGAAAATTGTTGGTTGCGTGGAGGCGATCGCTGGCCGCGTCCCACCGGCCACGCCGAACGAGGTCGTTCCACTCCGGAATCAAGTTCCCGAGCGGACAACCAGCGGTGCCCGAGTGGCAGAACGGAATGCCGCAATCCATGCACCGGCGGGCCTGATCGGACACCTCATCTGCACGCTGCTGCGCCGGTTGGTGCGAGTAGACCTCGTTCCAATCCTTCACGCGCTCGCCGATCGGCCGCTTGACCGCCTCTTGCTTGGCTATTTCGAGAAAACCTCGGGGATCAGCCACGTGCAGCCTCCATGATCGCAGAGTCGACGTCGCGCCCCTCGGCGCGCGCCATCGAAGTCGCCTCCAGCACTCGCTGGTAATCGACGGGCATGATTTTGGTGAACAACGCGGAACGACGTGGCCAGTCGGCGAGTAGAGATGCGGCAACCGCGGACCCGGTCCACGCGCGATGGCTCTCCACGGTGTCTCGTAGCCAGGCGAGATCGTCGGGATTCGGCTTCTGCAGAGCAACCATCGCAAGGTTGACGTTGCTCTCGTCCAGTCCGAGGACGTACGCGATTCCCCCGGACATGCCAGCCGCCATGTTGCGGCCGGTCGGACCGAGCACGACGACACGACCGCCGGTCATGTACTCGAACGCGTGATCGCCGACGCCTTCGTTGACAGCCGTCGCGCCCGAGTTCCGCACTGCGAAACGCTCGCCCGCGCGCCCACGGAGGAACATCTCACCCGAGGTCGCGCCGTACAGAATCGTGTTGCCCGCGATGACGTTGTCCTCGGCCACGAACGTGGCGTCGGGAGAGGGACGTACGACGACCCGTCCTCCCGAAAGACCCTTGCCCACATAGTCGTTGGTGTCACCGATCAGATCGATGGTGATCCCTGCCGGGAGGAACGCACCGAGCGACTGCCCGGCCGAACCCGTGAGTTCGACGCGGATGGTGTCGTCGGGCAGACCTGCCCCTCCATACCGCCTGGTGACCTCGGCACCGAGGAGGGTGCCGACGGTGCGGTTCACGTTGCGCACAGGCAGTTCGAGCTTGACGGGATGCGCGTCCTCCAACGCACCCTCGGCAAGCTGAATCAGAGTCCGGTCCAGTGCCAGATCCAGCCCGTGATCCTGCGCGCGCAGACGCCTGCGCTGTGTCATCGGCGCCCCGTGCTGGTCGGTCGGCATCGCAAAGATCGGCGAGAGATCGAGCCCCTTGCTCTTCCAATGCGCGACTCCGGCAGCAGTCTCCAGGGCGTCCGCATGCCCGACTGCCTCGTCGATACTGCGGAAACCGAGCTGCGCCAGGTACTTGCGCACGTCCTCGGCGACGAATCTGAAGAAGTCCTCCACGAATTCGGGCTTGCCAGTGAAGCGTTTGCGTAGCTCGGGATTCTGCGTCGCCACGCCCACCGGGCATGTGTCCAGATGACAGACGCGCATCATGATGCAGCCGGACACGATGAGCGGCGCGGTGGAGAAACCGAACTCTTCTGCACCGAGGAGGGCCGCGACGATGACGTCACGCCCTGTTCGCAGCCCGCCGTCGCACTGAACGGTGATGCGGTCGCGAAGACCGTTGAGCACCAACGTTTGCTGGGCGTCGGCAAGACCTATCTCCCAGGGGGCACCGGCATGTTTGAGTGAAGTCAGCGGCGCCGCACCGGTGCCGCCGTCGTAACCCGAAATGAGAACCACGTCGGCGTGCGCCTTGCTGACGCCGGTGGCGACGGTCCCCACTCCTACCGAGCTGACGAGTTTGACGTGCACACGCGCGTTCTCGTTCGCATTCTTCAGGTCGTGGATCAACTGTGCGAGATCCTCGATCGAATAGATGTCGTGATGTGGCGGAGGCGAAATGAGTCCGACCCCCGGAGTGGAGTGCCGAGTCTTGGCAACCCATGGGTAGACCTTGTACCCCGGAAGCTGTCCACCTTCACCGGGCTTGGCGCCCTGCGCCATCTTGATCTGGATATCGGTCGCGTTGACGAGGTAGTCGCTGGTCACGCCGAAACGCCCGCTGGCGACCTGCTTGACAGCGCTCCGCCTGCTCTTGTCGTACAACCGATCGGTGTCCTCGCCGCCCTCCCCCGAATTCGAGCGGCCGCCCAGGTTGTTCATCGCGACGGCCATCGTCTCGTGGGCCTCGGCGGAGATGGATCCGTAGCTCATCGCCCCGGTATTGAACCGAGTGACGATCGACTCGACCGGCTCCACTTCGTCGAGAGGTATCGGCTCTCGCAGACCTTCCTTGAACTCGAACAGTCCGCGCAACGCGCCGCCCTCACGGGCGAGGCGATCGACCTCGCTGCTGTACTTCTGGAACACGTCGTAGCGGCCGGTTCTCGTAGCGTGCTGGAGTAAGAACACGGTCTCGGGCGTGAAGAGATGAAGCTCGCCTTCGCGGCGGAACTGATACTCGCCGCCGATGTCGAGCCGACGGTGCACACGGTCGGTGGGGTTCTCGGGGTATGCACGTCGATGACGCAGCTTCACTTCCTCGGCAAGCACGTCCAGCCCGACGCCACCGAGCGTGCTGACAGTGCCTTTGAAGTACTCACGCACAACCTCCTTGTCGAGACCGACCGCCTCGAAAACCTGTGCGCCGGTGTAGGAGCTGACGGTCGAGATGCCCATCTTGGACATGACCTTCAGCACTCCCTTACCCAAGCCGTAGAGGTAATTGCGCACCGCCACCGACGATTCGACGCCGGTGAGCTCGCCCTCGGCGACGAGGTCCTCGATGGACTCCATCGCCAGATACGGGTTGACCGCAGACGCCCCGAATCCGATGAGCAGAGCCAGATGGTGCACCTCACGCGCATCTCCCGACTCGACGACCAAGGCAACCTTGGTCCGCTCCTTGGTTCGAACGAGGTGGTGATGCACGGCAGCCGTCGCGAGCAGAGACGGTATCGGCGCATAGGTGTGATCGGAATCGCGGTCGGAGATGATCAATGTCCGGTAGCCGGCAGCGATCGCATCGCTGGCTCGGCGCCGCAGTTCCTCGATCGCCTCCGCGAGTCCTTCGCCACCACGCTCTACCTCGTAGAGCCCTCGCAGGACCGTCGCAGACAGTCCAGGATGGTCGCCATCGAAGTTGATGTGAATGATCTTGTTCAGTTCGTCGTTGTCGAGAACCGGCCACGGCAGCACGATCTGACGGCACGACGCAGCCGTCGGCTCGAGCAGGTTCTGCTCCGGACCCATCACGCGTGCGAGCGAGGTGACGATTTCCTCGCGGATCGAGTCGAGGGGCGGGTTGGTCACCTGAGCGAACAGCTCGATGAAGTAGTCGTAGAGCTGCTTGGAACGCTGCGACAACACGGCGGGCGGTGTGTCGGTTCCCATGGACCCCAACGGTTCTCCGCCGGACGCGGCCATCGGAGTCAGGACCACCCGGAGGTCCTCCTCGGAGTAGCCGAAGGCGATCTGCCGGCGAACCACCGAATCGTGGTTGTACTGAATGTGTGCACGTTCGGGGAGTGTCTTGATCTCGAGGAGACCCGCGTGCAGCCATTCCTGGTACGGATGCTCCTGGGCGAGTTGGGTCTTGATCTCGTCGTCGGGGACGATACGGCCCGCGGCGGTATCGATCAGGAACATCTTGCCCGGCTCCAGCCGTCCCTTCGCGACGACCTCCGATTGCGGAACGTCCAGCACGCCGGCTTCACTGGCGAGGATCATCCGACCGTCGACGGTCTGCCACCACCGGCCAGGGCGAAGCCCGTTGCGGTCCAGGACAGCCCCGACATAGGTTCCGTCCGTGAAGGTCACGCAGGCGGGCCCATCCCACGCCTCCATGATGGATCCGTGGAACTGATAGAACGCACGGACCGTCGGGTCCATACTCGTGTGGTTCTCCCACGGCTCGGGCACCATCATCATCACCACGTGCGGCACGCTGCGGCCGCCCAGGTGCAGCAGTTCCAGCACCTCGTCGAGTGACACCGAGTCGGAGCCATCGGGATTGCAGATCGGGTACAGACGTTGCAGATCTCCGGGAATCAGATCGGACGCCAGCATCGCTTCACGCGCTCGCATGCGATTGCGGTTTCCCTTGACCGTGTTGATCTCACCGTTGTGCGCCACGTACCGGTGCGGATGGGCCAAAGGCCACGACGGGAACGTATTGGTCGAAAAGCGGCTGTGCACGATGGCAATTGCGCTCATGCACAAAGGGTTGCGGAGGTCCGGGAAGTACAGCGGCAACTGCATCGTGGTGAGCATGCCCTTGTAGACCATGGTTCGAGACGAGAGCGACGGAAAGAACAGTCCGGTGCCCGCGTCCTCGATCTCGGGTGTCACACGTTCCGCGCGCTTACGTAGCCCGTAGACGAGACGATCGAGCTCGATTCCCGACGGCCTGTGACCGTCGACCTCGGGCGCTGCCACGAACAGGTACGACATGTGCGGCATGCATCCGAGTGCAGTGAGTCCGATGTCGGCCTTGTCAGGATCGACGTGCACTTCTTGCCAGCCGAGAATCTCCAGACCCTCCTCGGCGGCGATCTCTTCGACCCTCGCGATGGCACCTCCCCGTTCGCGAACCCCCTGTGGCAGGAAGCAGATTCCCGCGGCGAAAGCGTTGGTTCCGTCCTCCGCACGAGCAGGAAGCGAGAAGTCAGCGAGAGACTCGAGCAGTTCCACCGGGAGTTGGATCAGGATGCCCGCGCCGTCACCACTGTTCGGCTCGGCTCCGGCAGCGCCGCGGTGCTCCAGATTCTCCAGGGCAAGTACGCCGTCGGCGACGATCGCGTGCGACCGGCGACCGGCGATGTCCGCGATCATCGCGACGCCGCACGAATCCTTCTCGTGGGACGGGTCGTAGAGCCCTTGTTCTGTCGGCAACTGTGAGAACAGCAAGTCCGTCACCTCCCTCTGGGCCAGGGAGACACCACGAAGGAATGGGCGCCGAATCCACGGCGCCATTTCATTCTTCTCGGCAACTCCGCTAGCGATCAGCTTCGGCGAGAATGGTGCTGCGCGCCGAAGCTCTTGTTTCACTGAACGGGTCTACCGGGACAACTCTGGCCCGCGAAGGAATTCGACCCTAGGGCCGAATGCTGGAAGCTTACCGTAGCTTTCGACGAAGACCGAAACCACGGGTACGGCGTGCTGTACGAACGGTTCGTCAATCTCGCAGCGGACGCCCGTGTTCGTCGCGGACGCTGCCGGTGAGCATCATGATGCCGTCGACCAGCGGCCAAATCCCGCCGATGCCGCACGTCAACCACGTCACCGCGATCTGCGCCACAGCTATCCCCGGCTGGTTCAGATAGAAACGACCGGCGCCGAACGCGCCGAGCAGAATCCCGAGCAGACCGGCGGTTACCTTGGACTTCTCCGACAGCGGCTCCCCAGTGACCGGGTGGCGACCGAAAGGTGCGGTCGGATCGACTCCGTACGGACCCGATCCGTACGGTCCCGGGCCGGCGTAACCGGCTGGCGGCCCATACCCCTGCGACTCAGGGCCCTGTGGCCCGACACCATATCCAGGAGGCGGTGGATATCCCTGGTACTGCGATCCCTCGAATTGTTGCCCCTGGAATTGCTGGTCGTACTGACCGGACTGCGGGTAGTTCGGGTCAGGGGGTCCGTAGACCGGCCCGGCTCCGTAGCCCGGAGCGGGGGTTCCGGCCTGGGGCGACGGCTGACCGTATGGATCATTCGGTTCGGATTTGTCGAAATTGATCGACGACGAAGGTGTGGTCGGCGCATCCGGTGTGGTGGGTGGCGGATAGCTCGGACTCTCGCCCCAACCCGGACCGTTCCCAACGCCGGAATGAACGTTCCAGCCAGGACCAGAACCCGAACCTGAACCGGTCGCACCTGTCACCGGGCCGATTTCGGAGGTAGCGGGTGGTTCCGACAGCGAAGCCTCCGCTGTCGCGTCGTAATCGAACGCAGAACCGAATTCCGGCGGTGTCTGCGGAGCGTCCGAACCACCAGCGGATTCGGATCGATCATTCTTACCGGACTCACCGAGATTCTTGTCGGACTCACTCACCGGGCACTCCTTGCAACAGGTCTACGTCGAAAACCGAGTATCGAGATAGGAGAAGTGTGCCACTAGAACGGGGTCAATTCCGAAGTCGACGGCCGCTGCTGTCCCTGACATTGCCCACCAGCATCATGATGCCGTCCACGATCACCCACACTCCGAGACCCATGAGTATGAGAACACCCACACCGAGGATGGCCGTGAGCCACCCCAGCACGAGAAGGAGGAGCTGCGCCACCGCAACGCCGTTGCTGCCGATGTAGAACCGACCAGCGCCGAACCCACCCAAGAATATCTGCAATACACCTGCCGTCACCTTGGACTTGTCCGAGAGTGGCTCGCCCGTCATCGGATCCCGACCGAAGGGGGCGTCAGCCGCGGAGGCCGGATATCCGGCCCCGTACGCGTAGTAGCTCGGGACGGACTGGTGATAGCTCTGTGCGGGCGCCTGGCCACCGTAATACGGCGGAGGGGAACCTACCGGGTACTGGACCGGCGGGTACTGGGGTGCGGGGTACTGAGACGCGGGGTACTGAGACGCGGGGTACTGGGGTGCCGGGTAATGGCCTGGATAGACCGGATACGCCGGAGCTTCCGCCTGGGCTGTCTCTCCGTAGGCGGTGGGATACGCCTGTGTCGGCTGCACTTCGTCCGGATACCCCGGAAACGGATAGCTTTCGGTCGGATTCGGAACGTGGGGCGCTCCGGCAGTCGGTGCCATCGAGTACTGATCGAAAGGTTGGCCGAAATCGACGTCTTCGTCGCGCTCGGGCTTCTTCTCGAAATCAACCACTCGTGGTGCCCTTCTCCCCAGATGTGCTGGCGTCTTCGTCTCCGGCATCGGAGGACTTCGTCGTTTCGTCGGAGTCTGCATCCATGTCTGCGTCTGGATCCTCACCCGGATCGACCCCATCGTTCGACGCCAACGATCGAGGATCCTCGCGTCCCTTGGTCGCCAACACGAAGTACAGGATCGCCAGAACGAACACGATTGCAGATGTGAACGTGTTGATACGGATGCCACCGATGTGCGTGGCGTAGTCGTCGCGAAGCAGTTCGACCCAGAATCGGCCGGCACAGTATCCCGCCACGTACAGCGCGAACAGTCGTCCGTGGCCGATGACGAAACGCCGATCGACGATCACGAGCAGCACGACGACGACGAGGCTCCACACCATCTCGTACAGGAACGTCGGGTGTACGACCTTCTCGAGAACGCCCGTCGAGACGCCGGTCAGCGGATCGACACGACCGGCGTCGTTGACGCGTTCGTAGATCTAGAGGCCCCACGGCTGAGTGGTTTCCCGGCCGTACAGCTCTTGATTGAAGTAGTTCCCCAGTCGCCCGATCGCCTGAGCCAGCAGTATCGGTGGTCCGACAGCGTCGCCCAGTGCGGGCAGCGGAATTCCGCGTCGCCTGCACGCAATCCACGCGCCGACGCCACCCAGAAGGACCGCTCCCCAGATCCCGAGACCGCCCTCCCACACCTTGAGCGCTCGGATCGGGTCGCCACCTGGTCCGAAGTACGTGGTCCAGTCCGTGGCCACGTGGTACAGACGACCA
>NZ_LVCV01000665.1 GCF_001647195.1 Rhodococcus sp. EPR-157
CGATTGCGACGACGATACCGGCGATGATGAAGAGGGCGTAGGCGCGCAATGCGAGCGGACCGACGTACCAGACTCCCTGAGGAGGACTCGGAATGTACGCGAGGACAGCGGTCGAGGCCGAGGTGCCGGAGATCACGACGCCACGTTAGCGGATCGGACGCCTTCGGCGAGTTCGCTCGTGAGGGCGGCCACTGCACCCAATCCCTCGTCGACCGCGCTGACGAGCGCCGATCCGACGATTACCGCGTCCGCGTAACGGGCGATCTCGGCGGCCTGCGCGCCGGAGCGAACTCCGAGGCCGACCCCGACCGGAATGTCGGAATGCTTGCGAATACGGGCAGTCAGCTCAGGAGCTGCCGAGGACACCGAGTCACGTGCGCCAGTGACGCCCATGGTCGACGCTGCGTAGACGAAGCCGCGGCTTGCGGCAAGGGTGCTGGCGATCCGCTCCTCCGTCGACGACGGGGCGAGCAGAAAGATCCGATCGAGATCGTGCTCGTCCGAAGCGGCGATCCATTCCCCTGCTTCGTCGGGAATGAGGTCCGGGGTGATGATGCCGAGGCCTCCCGCACCGGCGAGATCGCGTGCGAACGCGTCGATGCCGTAGCGCATCACCAGATTCCAGTACGTCATCACCACTGCTTTGCCGCCGGCAGCGGAGACCTTTTCGACGACGGTGAAGACGTCACGCACACGTGCGCCGGCTCGCAGCGCGGTGTCTGCCGCAGCCTGGATCGTCGGGCCGTCCATGACCGGATCCGAGTACGGAATACCGACCTCGACGATGTCGCACCCATTCGCAACCATCGTCTCGAACACCTCGACCGACTTCGGCACCGTCGGGAATCCGGCGGGCAAGTATCCGACGAGGGCTGCGCGATTCTCGCTGCGGCAGGTCTCGAACGTCTCGGCAAGCCTCGATCGTCGTTCGGTCATGCCTGCACACCCTTCTCGGTCGCGCTCTGCGCGCTCTCACTCTTGTCGGGGTCGCCCTCGACTGCGTCGACGTGCGCTTCACCGTCGCCGTCCACGAGTCCGAACCACTCGGCAGCTGTGTCGACGTCCTTGTCGCCGCGACCGGACAGGTTGACGAGGATGATCGCGTCCTTGCCCAGCTCCTGCCCGAGCTTCAGCGCGCCTGCCACCGCGTGCGCAGATTCGATTGCCGGGATGATGCCCTCGGTTCGACTGAGCAGTCGGAACGCGTCCATCGCTTCGGTGTCGGTGATTCCGCGGTACTCGGCGCGGCCGATGTCGTGGAGGTACGAATGCTCGGGACCGACGCCCGGGTAATCCAAACCTGCTGATATGGAGTGTGATTCGACGGTTTGGCCGTCCTCGTCCTGCAGCAGGTAGGAGTATGTTCCATGCAAGGTGCCCGGCGAACCGCCACTGATGGTCGCCGCGTGTCGTCCGGTATCCACCCCGTCACCTGCAGCTTCGAAACCGATCAGCCGCACCGCAGGATCGTCGATGAAGGCGTGGAAGATCCCGATTGCGTTGGACCCTCCGCCGACGCATGCCGCGATCGCATCCGGCAGACGCCCGGTCGACGCGAGTACCTGCTGTCGAGCTTCCAGGCCGATGATCCGCTGGAAGTCGCGCACCATGGCCGGGAAGGGATGTGGTCCAGCAACCGTGCCGAAGCAGTAATAAGTGTTGTCGGCGTGGGCAACCCAGTCACGCAAGGCTTCGTTGATGGCGTCCTTGAGCGTGCGCGACCCGGACTTCACTGCCACGACGGAGGATCCGAGCAACCGCATACGGGCGACGTTCAGCGCCTGGCGCTCGGTGTCGACCTCACCCATGTACACGATGCACTCGAGCCCGAGCAGCGCACACGCGGTCGCGGTCGCGACACCGTGCTGGCCTGCTCCGGTCTCGGCGATGATGCGAGTCTTGCCCATCTTCTTCGCGAGCAGGACCTGACCGAGAACGTTGTTGATCTTGTGAGATCCCGTGTGGTTGAGGTCTTCTCGCTTGAGGAGAATTCGTGCACCACCAGCGTGTTCCGACAACCGGGTGGCTTCGAAGACCGGAGAGGGACGACCGGTGTAGTCACGCTGCAGGCGGTCGAGTTCGGTAAGGAACTCGTTGTCGCTGCGCACCTTGTCGTACGCGGCGGTGACTTCCTCGATCACGCTCATGAGCGCCTCCGGCACGAACCGTCCGCCGTACACGCCGAAATGGCCGCCGATATCGGGATCGTGCTGACTGCGGTCGGTCAACCCGAGGCTGGTCTGAGGTAGATCGCCGCCCTTGAAACGGGGGTTCGATAGCTCGCTGCTCACCCGATCAGTCTGCCTCAGCAGCCCTCGACGACGCCCATCGGGGGCTGTCGCGTGAGCGGTCCGACGGATTTTCGGTCAGCGCGCCGGCTTGGGGCAGGACGGGTGGGTTCCGGCGGTCACGAGGTCCGATACTGCAGTGCGTGGGTCACCGCTGGTGACCAGACCCTCGCCGACGAGAACAGCATCGGCGCCTGCGCCCGCGTAAGCGAGCAGGTCGGCAGTTCCACGTACTCCGGATTCGGCGACGCGGATGACCTCGCTAGGCAATCCCGGCGCGATTCGTCCGAAGCTGTCGCGATCGATTTCGAGGGTCTTGAGGTTGCGTGCGTTGATTCCGATGACGCGTGCACCGGCTTCGAGCGCGCGATCCGCTTCGGCCTCGGTGTGAACCTCGACCAGCGCGGTCATTCCGAGCGACTCGGTGCGGTCGAGCAACGACGCCAGCGCATCCTGTTCGAGCGCAGCCACTATCAGCAGAATCATGTCGGCGCCGTGCGCCCTGGCCTCGTGAATCTGGTAGGGCCCCACGATGAAGTCCTTGCGCAGAACCGGGATACTGACGGCCTTGCGTACTGCGTCCAGATCGGCGAGTGATCCGTGGAAGCGTCGCTCCTCGGTGAGAACACTGATGATTCGCGCGCCGCCGGACTCGTACGCCTGCGCGAGCAAGGCCGGGTCGCCGATATCTGCAAGTGCGCCCTTGGATGGACTCGCACGCTTGACCTCGGCAATGACACCGATTCCGTCCTCGTGCAGAGCCGCAGTCGCATTGAGCGGTGCCGAAGCCTTGGAGGCAGCTGCCTTCACACTCGCGAAATCGATCACCGATTCGCGCGCAGCTACGTCGGCTCGTACACCGTCCAGAATCGAATCGAGAACAGTCATGGTGACCCGAATCCTTTCCCATCGATGACCTGATGTGAGGAAACTCATTTCAGGTCTGCCCTAGCGTAGAGGGCGGTTTCAGTCTTCTGAATTTCGGGTGCCCGACCGATCGGTGGGGTCCTCCCCCGCATCGATCGCGTCCCACAGCATTCGTTCGGTCAAGTCTTCCCCCTCGCCGTTCTCCTCGGCCCGCTCCGACGCCGACTTCGCGCGTTGCGCAACCTCGTCGCGACGTGCGGCAGGTGCGTCGTACCTGGATGAGAGTACCTTCCGCGCGGTTGGTTTTCGCACCAGTATCACCGCCGCACCGAACGCGCATCCTGCTCCGATCAGCGCGAGAACCGCGGGCAGTGTGTAAGCCTGCGCCGTCAATACTTCCGCCCGCCCGGGCAGCTCGGCAAGTACGGCGGCCTTCTTTGCGTCCACATCGCCGCCGACTGCCTGCGCCGCCGGAAAGCCCGCCCCGATCGCGACGAGTCCGACGAGCAAGGCGAGAACCCTCGACGCCCACCCCTTCACCGCGAACGACGCCGCGACCGCTGCCAACAACGCCAGAGCCAACGGTGTCGACGCCGGCGCCCAGGTGCTTCCCAGCAAGTCCGTCGACCGCGCCTCGCCGAGTCCATCCGAGGAGGTGACAGCGACCCACGTCATCCGCGAGCTACCCCACAGGCACACCGCCCCTAACAGGAGCAAAGCGACCGGAACCGCCGCACGGCCCGAGCGGCGGCGCACCGGTGCCTGCGTGCTCACGGCTCGCCGACCGCACGCAGCGACTCGGCTGCAGCCACCGCACCGAGTACAGCCATGGCCTTGTTTCTGGCCTCCGTGTCCTCGTACTCGGCCACGGAGTCGGCGACGACGCCCGCGCCCGCCTGGACATAGGCGGTGCCGTCCTTCATCAGTGCGGTACGGATTGCAATGGCTGTGTCCGCATCACCGGCGAAGTCCAAGTACCCGACGATGCCGCCGTACACCCCGCGCCTCGTCGGTTCGAGTTCGTCGATCAATTCCATCGCGCGGACCTTCGGTGCGCCGGACAAGGTGCCTGCCGGGAAGCATGCCTTGACCGCGTCGAGCGCCTGTTTGCCCTCCGCGAGCGTGCCCGCAACCGTGGAGACGAGATGCATGACGTGGCTGTAGCGCTCGATGTGTCGGTAATCGCTCACTCGCACTGTGCCCGGAGTGCAGACGCGGCCGAGATCGTTCCGACCGAGATCGACGAGCATCAGATGTTCGGCGTTCTCCTTCTCGTCGGCAAGAAGGTCCTTCTCCAGCAGGATGTCTTCTTCCTCGGAAGTGCCGCGCCACCGCGTTCCCGCGATCGGATGTGTGGTCGCAACACCGTCGACGACCGTCACCAACGCTTCCGGGCTCGATCCGACAATGGAGAACGCGGTCTCGCCGTCGGCCCCCGGCACGTGCAACAGGTACATGTACGGGCTCGGATTCGACGCCCGCAACATGCGATACACGTCGAAGGGCGAAGCGTCTGTGTCCATCTCGAACCGTTGCGAGAGCACGACCTGGAACGCCTCGCCTGCTTCGATCTCCTCGACGAGTCGGTCGACGTCGCGACCGAAGCCCTCCGAGGTTCGCTGACGGCGGTATTCGGGCGTGGGTCTGGCCATGGTCGACACCGTCGACGGGGCGGGCGCGGCGAGGTCCGCGCACATCCGATCGAGCCTGCGCACTGCATCGTCGTAGGCTTCGTCGACGCGGTCGTCGGTACCGTCCCAGTTGACCGCGTTCGCGATGAGAGTGATCGCGCCCTCGTGGTGATCCACAGCAGCCAGATCGGTCGCCAGGAGCATCACCATTTCAGGCACCTGAAGATCGTCCTCGGCATGCTCGGGCAACTTCTCGATGCGGCGCACCGCGTCGTAACCCAGATAGCCGACCATTCCGCCCGTCAGCGGAGGCAACCCGGGCAAGCGCTCGGATCGAAGGAGTTCCAGTGTCCGGCCGAGCACGTCGAGCGGATTGCCCCCGGAGGGCACTCCGGCGGGGACGTTGCCGCGCCAGACCGCCTCGCCGTCGACTGTCGTCAGAGCTGCCGGGGTGCCTGCCCCGATGAACGACCATCTCGACCATGATCGCCCGTTCTCCGCTGACTCGAGCAGAAAGGTCCCCGGCCGGTCACCGCCGATCTTGCGGTAAGCCGACAGGGGGGTCTCCGAATCGGCGAGAACCTTACGGACGACAGGTACGACACGGTGCTCTGCGGCGAGCCTCCGGAATACCTCTCGACTGGTGGTCGAATCCGATGTCCCGCGGTCTTGTCCGTCGGGCAGGGTTGTGGTCTCGCCATGCATTCGTTCATCCTCCCAGGTGCCCTGTGCCCGGATCTGCGCGCGGTGGCCTTCGAACTTACTGCGCGGTAGCCTCCGAAGAATGAGACAAGGCGATCGCGTCGAGAACTTCACCCTGCCGGACCAGACCGGAACCCCACGCTCGCTGGAAAGCTTGCTCGAGAACGGACCGCTGGTCTTGTTCTTCTATCCGGGCGCGCTGACCCCTGGATGCACGGTCGAAGCCTGCCACTTCCGCGATCTTGCAACGGAGTTCGCCGAAGCAGGCGCATCGCGTGCCGGAATCAGCACCGATGCTGTCGCAAAACAGGCAGAGTTCGCCGACGTGAAATCGTTCGACTATCCGTTGCTCTCGGACGAGGCAGGCACCGTTGCCGCACAGTTCGGCGTCAAGCGCGGACTGCTCGGCAAACTCTCTCCCGTCAAGAGATCGACGTTCGTCATCGATACCGACCGCACCGTCCTCGACGTGTACAGCAGCGAATTCAGATTCGAAGAACACGCCGATCACGCTCTGGCGTTCCTTCGGAGCCGCTCGACGACTTGAGTGAACAGCGGGGCAGCAGCACGAACCTCCCGTCAAGTGAAACACTGTGGTGACTACAACCAACTGTGTGCGCTCGACAGGAAGGCTCTCGTGATGGACGAGTCGGCAGAACATCCCGATCCACTCTGGCTGACGGACCGCCAACAAGCTGCATGGCGGTCGCTCGTTGCCCTCGTGACCCGGTTACCTGCCGCACTCGACACTCAGCTGCAACGTGACTCGTCGCTGACCCACTTCGATTACTTCGTACTGTCGGTTCTTTCCGAGGATCCGAACCGTCGAATTCAGTTGCGGGATCTGGCGAAGTTCGCGAATGCGTCGCTGTCGAGGCTGTCCCATGTGGTGACCAAACTGGAGAAGCTCGGCTGGGTGAAACGCGAGAGCATCGAAGGAAGCCGGGGATCGTATGCCTTACTCACCGATGCGGGGATGGACAAGGTCGTCGAGTCCGCGCCCGGCCATGTCGCCACGGTTCAGGCGTTGCTGTTCGAAGGATTGAACGACGAGGAAGTCGAGCGCTTGGGCGAGCTGAGTTCGGTCATGTTGACCCAGCTCGACAAGGGGATCGCCGAGGGCACCGGCAAGGCCTGACGCTCAGCTCAACAGAACGTCGGCGTCGAAGCAGGTGTGATCACCTGTGTGGCATGCCCCGCCCTGTTGATCCACGACGAGCAGCACCGCGTCACCATCGCAGTCGAGCCTGACCTCGTGGACGTACTGGGTGTGCCCGGACGTCTCCCCCTTCACCCAGTACGTCTGACGGGATCGCGAATAGTAGGTGCCCTTGCGCGTCTCGAGTGTCCGTGCGAGAGCCTCGTCGTCCATCCAGGCCACCATCAGGACATCGCCTGAGGATCGCTCCTGCACGACCGCGCTGAACAAACCCGCCTCGTTGCGCTTGAGGCGTGCCGCAATGTTCGGATCGAGAGTCATGTTCTCCGTTGTACCTTTTCCGGCCGGTCGAAAAGAATCATTCAGCGAACGACGATGCCGTCCGCTCGCATAGCATCTTTGACCTGGGCGATCGTAAGATCGCCGAAGTGGAAGACGCTCGCTGCGAGGACTGCGTCGGCGCCCGCCGTGACTGCGGGCGGAAAGTGCTCGACCGCGCCCGCGCCGCCACTGGCGATCACCGGTACATGGACCGCGTGGCGGACCGCGGAGATCATCGGTAAGTCGAATCCCGCCTTCGTCCCATCTGCATCCATCGAGTTCAACAAGATCTCGCCGACGCCCAGTTCTGCTCCACGAGTGGCCCACTCCACGGCGTCTATCCCGGTGCCGCGCTTGCCACCGTGCGTGGTGACTTCCCATCCGGACGGTGTGCCCTGCTGCCCAGCGGGAACCGTTCTCGCATCGACCGACAGCACGATGCACTGCGAACCGAAACGCTCGCTCAGTTCACGAAGCAGCTCCGGCCTGGCGATGGCGGCGGTGTTGACGCTCACCTTGTCGGCACCCGCACGCAGCAATCGGTCGACATCTTCGACCGTGCGAACACCCCCGCCGACCGTCAGCGGGATGAAAACTTGCTCCGCTGTGCGGCTGACGACATCGAGCATGGTGCCGCGGTCCGACGTCGACGCCGTCACGTCGAGGAACGTCAACTCGTCGGCGCCCTGTGCGTCGTACGCAGCCGCGAGGGCGACAGGATCGCCCGCGTCGCGCAGGTTCTCGAAGTTGACGCCCTTCACCACTCGTCCCGCGTCGACGTCCAGGCACGGAATCACACGTACTGCGACGGTCATCGAACTCGTCCTTCCAGGAAATCCGCAGGGTCACCGAG
>NZ_LVCV01000666.1 GCF_001647195.1 Rhodococcus sp. EPR-157
AGATCGGTGACGATTCCTCCCGCGGCCTGCACGAGGAGCGCACCCGCCGCGTTGTCCCATGCGCGGTGGCCGAACACGACGCATCCGCCGAGGACTCCACTCGCCGTGTACGCCAGGTCGACGCCTGTGGCGCCATGCATGCGCAGACGTGAGGACACCTTCGAGAGCTCCTCGAGGATCCGTACCCGGTAGAGACCCGGAGACCGTCCGCGGCTGGCGATGTTGAACGCGCCGAACCCGATCATCGAGTCGGACAACGAGCGTTCGGTGAGCATCGGCAGCGCTTCGCCGTTGAGCAACAGCGGTCCGCCCGCCGCAGCTGCAAATCGTTGTTGTACCAGCGGAAGCCAGGTGAGACCCAGTACCGGGACCCCGTCGTCGAGCAGCGCCAACAGCGTTCCCGCAGAGGGCAACCCGGCCGAATAGTTGAAAGTGCCGTCGATGGGATCGAGCACCCATACCGTGCCGGAACCCAACTCGGGACCGCCGAATTCTTCACCGTGCACCGGAATTCCGGTCTGCTCGAAGAGCTCGGCGGCGAGCCGCTTCTCGAGCTCGAGGTCCACCGCCGTCGCGAAATCGTCGGGGCCCTTCTGTACGGCGCTCGGCGCGCCTACCCCTGCGACGAACCGGTCATGGGTGCCGTCGAGCAGCCGACCGGCAATCTCCAGCAACCGTTGTGGATCCTCCGGCAGAGTCATTTGTGGCTATCCGGACACTGCCGCGAGGGCGTCGGGCAGGGTGAATCGACCTGCGTACAGTGCCTTTCCGACGATCGAACCCTCGACACCCTTGTCGACGAGACCGGCGATGGCGCGCAGATCGTCGATGGTGGACACGCCGCCTGAAGCGATGACCGGCTTGTCGGTCTTCTCGCACATCTGCGCGAGCAGATCGAGGTTCGGTCCCGTCAATGTGCCGTCCTTGGTGACATCGGTGACGACGTACCGCGAGCAGCCATCACGCTCGAGGCGCTCGAGAACTTCCCACAGATCTCCGCCGTCGCTGACCCAGCCTCGTCCGCGGAGACGGCTCTGGCCGTCGACGATCAATACGTCGAGTCCAACGGCAACCCGGTCACCGAACTCGCCGATCGCGCGCGCGCACCACTCGGGGTCTTCGAGCGCCGCCGTGCCGAGGTTCACTCGTGCGCAGCCGGTCGCCAATGCGGCACGTAGCGATTCGTCGTCGCGGATCCCACCGGACAACTCGACTTTCACGTCCAGCTCACCGACGACGTCGGCGAGGAGTTCACGGTTCGATCCGCGACCGAACGCGGCGTCGAGATCGACGAGATGTACCCACTCGGCACCGTCGTTCTGCCATGCCAGCGCAGCATCGCGCGGAGATCCGTACTTCGTTTCGCTTCCGGCCTCTCCCTGAACGAGACGGACAGCTTCGCCACCTGCGACATCGACAGCAGGCAATAAGACCAGGCTCACGTGCGCTTATGCTACTGCCACCCCCGACACACAGGCCCGCCAGGGTCTTACTCGTCGTGCTCGTCGTGCTCGTCGTGACGGTCGTCGCCGAGACTGCGTCGGGTCATCGACGTCGACACGACTCCCATCGCGGCAATTGCTGCTGCGATTCCGACGGCCACGATCGCCAGACCCACGCCAGGCCCTGGCCGGACGAGTGCGAGGACAACGGTGGTGATCACGAGCACCCCCGTCGCGCTCCCCAATGAAGCGATCGCCAGCCGCCCGAAGGAGAACTCCCGATCGGTCACCGGGGCATCCTCACAGAGACTCGACCCAGTTCTTCAACAATTCTGCGCCTGCGTCGCCCGACTTCTCCGGGTGGAACTGCGTCGCCGACAGAGGGCCGTTCTCCACGGCGGCGAGAAAGTCACCTCCGTGATCGGCCCATGTCAGCAATGGGGCTGCGATGGTGTCCCCGACCGGCATTTCCCATTTCTGAACCGCGTACGAGTGCACGAAGTAGAACCGAGTGTCGGGGTCGATACCGTTGAAAAGCACGCTCTTCTCGGGCGCTCGCACGGTATTCCACCCCATGTGAGGGAGCACCTCGGCTCGAAGCCGCTCCACTGTGCCCGGCCACTCTCCGCAGCCGTCCGCCTCGACGCCGAATTCGACGCCTCGGTCGAACATGATCTGCATTCCGACGCAGATACCGAGGACGGGACGTCCACCGGCGAGTCGTTGGCCGATGAGGCGGTCACCCTTGACCTCGAGCAGACCTTCCATGCACGCTGCGAACGCGCCGACGCCCGGTACGACGAGCCCGTCCGCGGCAAGCGCAATCTTGGGGTCGGAGGTGACGGTCACATCGGCACCGACCCGAGCGAGGGCACGCTGTGCCGAGTGAAGATTGCCCGAACCGTAGTCGAGCAGTGCCACAGACTTCATATCCTCGAGTCTATCCGGCCGAACGTGCACCGAAGACCCCGACTACCACGGCCATCACGAGTGCAACTGCTGCCGCCATGGCAAAACCCGAGGTATAGCCGACGGTCCCGACGATCACGCCGAGCGCCATCGCCCCGGCACCGGTCCCGGCGTCGAACCCGATGTTCCACGCGGCGCTCGCCTGACTGAAGCGTTCCGGGCCGGCGACTCGGAACGTCATGACCAGGCTGTCGTTCTGGGTGGCGCCGTACCCGATGCCGAATACTGCTGCCGCTACGACGAACACGACCGCAGGGCGCGAGTCCGCGACCGCGAATGCGAACAGGGCGACCCCAGCACTGACGAGGACGAGAGCGGGGGCGAGGGCTCGGCCGATGCCGATCCGGTCTGCTACGGCACCGGCGACGTAGCGACCTACCAGCATCGATCCACTGACGACGGCAAGAGCGACGCCGATCATCGACTCGCGACCGGGTTCGGCGATCGGCAGCAGGCTCGACAGTCCGCCGAACGAGGCAGACGCGGCGGCAATCGCCAGGCATGGAACCACGAACTGTTTTGCCGCCGAGCGTGTCTCGGCAGCTTTCCGCGCCGGCGGTGCGACCGGATGAGTCGCCGGAAGAAACGCGATGGCGATCAGTCCGATCAGTGGGACTACCGCACCGATCAGAAACACAGAAGTCGGCGACAGGGCAAACACGACGAGACCGGCAGGCAGGGTCACCATCTGCGCCAACGCAACCGCGATCCCCTGTGCCCCAGTTGCCCGGCCCAGCTGATCGGGTGGAGCGAGTTCCGCTACGAGCGCTGCGGAAGCAACGGTCAACAATCCGAAGCCGATGCCCCGCACAGCCGACACGGTCACCGCAGGTGCGGCGCCGACCGATACTGCGAACAGCACAGCGGGAAGTCCGAGAAAGATACAGCCGGCCGCCAAAACGAGCCGGTGTCCGAAACGGACCAGTAGCTTAGGCACGAACAGCTGAGTGAGGACCGTTGCGGCCATGAACACCGCAGTGCTCGCTCCGGCGAGGGCATCCGAGCCACCGCCCAAGGACACCGCGAGCGGCACGACCGGAAGCAACAGGCCCCACCCACCGAACGCCGCAGCGCCCATCGCCATCGCAGCAGGCAGGCCGCGGATCGACAGCAGCGAGTTGGACCGCGAGGTCACACCGCTGTCACAAACTGCCCTTGGTGGACGGGATGCCGGTGACGCGAGGGTCGTACTCGACCGCCTGTCGCAGCGCCCGCGCCACTGCTTTGAACTCGGCCTCGGTGATGTGGTGCTGGTCGCGGCCGTACAGAACCCGAACATGCAGCGCGATCCGCGCGTTCATCGCCAGGGACTCGAACACGTGGCGGTTGATGACCGTGGCGTACGGAACACCCGGATAACCCCCGATGATGGAGTGCACCATGTAATCGGGCTCGCCGGTGTGTACGCAGTACGGGCGTCCCGACACGTCGACCGACGCGTGCACCTGAGTCTCGTCCATCGGAATGAAAGCGTCGCCGAACCGGGTGATGCCGGACTTGTCCCCGAGCGCCTGCCCGAGCGCCTGCCCGAGCACGATCGCGGTGTCCTCGACGGTGTGGTGAGCATCGATCTCGATGTCGCCCTTCGCGTGGACCGTCAGATCGAACCGCCCGTGCGTTCCGAGCGCCGTCAGCATGTGATCGTAGAACGGGACGCCGGTGGATATATCCACCACTCCGGTGCCGTCGAGGTTCAGTTCGACGGTGATGTCCGATTCCTTGGTCGTGCGTTCGATCCGCGCGATTCTCAGTGGCCGGCCTTCGGATGGTGTCGTCATCGGTTCGTCTCCACGTGCTCGTTCGTAGCAAATTGCTGTGTGTCCTCGAGCTCACTCTGCACGAGCGATGCGCTCACTTCGAGGAACCTGTCGTTCTCGGAGTCGAGTCCGATCGTGGTGCGCAGGTACCCGTCGATGCCGACGTCCCTGATCAACACGCCCTGTTCGAGGTAGCGCTTCCACGTCGCCGCTGCACTCGCGAACCGACCGAACAGCACGAAGTTGGCATCGCTGGGGATCACGTCGAAACCTAGTTCGGTCAACCGTGCCATGACGCGGTCGCGTTCGGCGGAGAGCCTCTCGACGCTTCCGAGTGTCTCGGGCGCGTGTCGCAACGCCGCCAACGCAGCTGCCTGCGTGACGACGGACAGGTGGTAGGGCAAACGCACCAGCAGCATGGCGTCCACGACTGCCGGAGCCGCGACGAGGTAGCCGAGCCGGCCGCCCGCGAAGGCAAATGCCTTGCTCATCGTTCTGCTGACGACGAGCTTCGTCGGATACTCGGCGATCAGACCGATTGCACTCGGCTGCGCCGAGAACTCGGCGTACGCCTCGTCCAGAATCACGATCCCGCGGGCTGCATCCAGAATGCGCCGGAGATCTTCGGTCGGAATGCTGTGGCCGGTGGGGTTGTTCGGGCTGGTGACGAAGACAATATCCGGAGTGCGCTCGGCGATTGCCGAGACGGCGAAGTCGATGTCGAGCGAGAAATCGGCGCGCCTCGTCGCCTCCATCCACTCGGTCTGCGTTCCCGACGCGATGATGGGGTGCATCGAGTACGACGGTACGAATCCGAGCGACGACCGCCCCGGACCACCGAATGCCTGAAGCAGTTGCTGCAGGATCTCGTTGGAGCCGTTGGCTGCCCATACATTGCTGACGTCGACATCGAAGCCGGTCTGACCGGTCAGATACTCCGCCAGCGCGGAACGTAGCTCGACGGCGTCGCGATCCGGATAGCGGTGCAGCTGCGTCGCCGCGTGCCGGACCGACTCGGCGACATCGTCCACGAGAGCCTGCGTCGGCGGGTGCGGATTCTCGTTCGTGTTGAGCTGCACCGGGACAGTCAACTGGGGAGCGCCGTACGCCGACTTGCCTCGGAGGTTCTCTCGTATCGGAAGCGAGTCCACCGAAACACCCTGTCCGATAACGTCGCTCATGACGAAAGTCCTTCGAACCGCAGACGGACGGCTTCGCCGTGCGCCGGCAGGTCCTCGGCGTCGGCGAGCGCGATCACGTGAGCGGCAACATCCTTCAGCGCGGCCTCCGAGTAGTCCACTACGTGGATACCGCGCAGGAACGTCTGCACGCTCAAGCCCGAGGAGTGGCGCGCACACCCCGCGGTGGGAAGAACGTGGTTGGATCCCGCGCAGTAGTCCCCCAAGCTGACCGGAGACCACGCGCCGACGAACACTGCACCCGCGCTTCGCACGCGAGCGGCGACGGCGGACGGATCCACTGTCTGAATCTCGAGATGCTCGGCGGCATACGCGTTGACGACGGCCAAGCCCTGGTCGATGTCGTCGACCAGCACGGTGCCAGACTGCGCGCCGGTGAGTGCCGTCAGCACGCGCTTGCTGTGTTTCGTGAAGTCGAGTTGGGCCGCAAGTGCTTCGTCGACTGCATCAGCCAGCTGCACGCTGGTCGTGACGAGCACGCTGGCTGCCATGACGTCGTGTTCGGCCTGGCTGATCATGTCGGCCGCAACGTGAATCGGGTCGGCGGACTCGTCGGCGAGAATCGCGATCTCGGTAGGGCCGGCTTCGGAATCGATGCCGATCAGCGAGCGGCACAACCGCTTTGCTGCCGTCACGTAGATGTTGCCTGGACCGGTGATGAGGTCGACCGGTTCCAGTTCGGTTCCGTCGGTGTCAGTGCCGCCGTAGGTGAGCAGCGCTATCCCCTGTCCTCCTCCGACAGCCCAGACTTCTTCGACGCCGAGGAGCTGCGCGGCCGCGAGAATGGTCGGGTGCGGCAGACCGCCGAAAGCCTTCTGTGGCGGAGACGCCACCACGAGCGAGCCGACGCCTGCCGTCTGGGCGGGCACGACATTCATCACGACCGAGGACGGGTATACGGCGTTGCCACCGGGGACGTACAGCCCGACACGCTCTACCGGAACCCACCGCTCGGTGACGGTTCCTCCCGGCACTACCTGCGTGGTGGTGTCGGTGCGACGCTGATCGGCGTGCACGATCCTGGTCCGCTCGATCGCGACCTCCAGCGCTGTGCGCACCGCAGGATCCAACTCGTCGAGTGCCTTCACCAAGGCCTCGGCAGGAACCCGAACGCGGTCCGGTCGAACGCCGTCGAACTTCTCGCAGAACTCGAGAGCGGCGTCGACGCCACGGTCGCGAACAGCCTCGACCACCGGACGAACCTGATGCAACACCGCATCGACATCCACTCCACCTCGTGGAAGCGCGCCGCGTAGTTCGGCGGTGGATGGAGTTCGACCGCGTAGATCCACGCGGGCGAGCTCGATGCGGGCAGGCATAGTTTTCCCTTCGACAAAGCACACCGAGGTCCGGTTTCTACTCACCAGGATAGTGCGCACGACTTGCGGTACCGAGACCCGCCTCGTTCGGCGGGCATTGTTCAATGGGCGAATGAACATGCATCTGTGGCTCGCGTTCCTTGGAGCGAGTGTGGTCATCAGCTTGTCGCCGGGTGCAGGCGCGATCGCGTCGATGTCCACCGGTCTCCGCTGTGGCTTGAAGCGGGGCTACTGGAACATCTTCGGGCTGCAGATCGGACTGTTGCTGCAGATTGCCATCGTTGCCATCGGTCTCGGCGCCGTGTTGGCCGAATCCGAGGTCGCCTTCTCCGCCATCAAGTGGTTCGGCGTTGCGTACCTCGTCTACCTGGGAATACGACAGTGGCGGGCGGCGCCTACCGAGATCGCCGAGTCCCCACCGATTGCCGACCGGGGCTTTTCGATGCTCGGCCGCGGATTCCTGGTGAATGCGAGCAACCCGAAAGCCGTCGTCTTCATGCTGGCAGTCCTACCGCAGTTCATCGATCCCTCTGCCACGCTTGCGCCGCAGTATCTGATCATTGCTGCGACGATGGTCGC
>NZ_LVCV01000667.1 GCF_001647195.1 Rhodococcus sp. EPR-157
ACAGGACCTTCGCAGGGCTGTTCTTCTTCGCCGCAGCCTTCCTGGCGACCGTTCGACGCTCGAATCCGATCTGATGGAGAACCGGACCCTGAGCGGGAGCAGTCTGTGCCCATGTCTGCGCGGCGAACGATTCGACGCCTGCTGTGGACCTTTTCTTCGCGGTCCCCGCACGGCTCCGACAGCGGAACAGTTGATGAGGTCGCGATACAGTGCGTTCAGCGTCGGCGACGCCCAGTACCTGCTCGACACATGGCACCCGACCACCGCACCCGAAACCCTCGAATTGGACCCGCGCCAGCGGTGGTACCGACTCGACATCCACGGCACCGGGGCCGGCGGTCTGCTCGATCACGACGGTTGGGTCGAGTTCAGCGCGTTCTATCGCCACCCCGACGGGGGCGGTGAGCTCCGCGAACGCAGTCGATTCGTCCGGGACAACGGACGATGGTTCTATCTCGACGGCAGGGTCAGTACCTGATCACTTGCGGAGCTTCTGCGGACGATTGCTCGCCGCCCGACGGGCTTCGTCTTTCGCCTTGACGCGCTCGGCCTCGGCGCGGACCTCGTCCTGCGTGCGGCGTTCCTTGACCAACCAGTCCGGCTTCTCTTCGAGTAACGAATCGATCTGCTCGGCCGTGAGGGCGTCGGTCACTCCGGAACGAGCAAGACCCGCAATGGAGATGCCGAGCCGTCGCGCAATGACGTCCTTCGGAAACGGACCGTTGTTCTGGAGTTCGAGCAACCACTGCGGCGGATCGGCACGCAGCGCGTCGAGATCGGCCCTGCTCACGGGAGTGGACTGGAACTCCTCGGGGGCGGCTGGCAGGTAGATACCGAGCTTGTTCGCCGCGGTCAGGGGCTTCATGTTCTGTGGTTTCTTCTCCGGGCTCACTCGCACAGCCTAACTTCCCGATGGATCGTGAAATGCCACCGTCGTCGAACGATCGATAGTGTCGCCTAGTGTTGGATGCGTGAACTTCGAGGTACAGACACTCCGCTGGTACATCGCTGTGGCGGAGGAACTGCACTTCGCGCGCGCCGCCAAGTCGTTGAACATCGCCCGCACCACCCTGAGCACGGCTGTGATCGACCTGGAAACCGAGCTCGGCTACCCGCTGTTCGTTCGCGGGGCATCTCCCACGCAACTGACCGAAGACGGTGTCCAGTTTCTCTCGACGGCACGCGTTCTCGTCGACGAGGACGAACGGCGTGTCGCCGAGGAAGCCGCGCTCAGAGCCTCGCAGCTACGCACTCTGACCGTCGGTTACACCGAAGGCGTGACACCGACGAAATGGGTTCGTATCTGGGCAGAGCGCTTTCCCGAAATCGCGATCGACCTTGTGCCGTCGACACCGGACACTCAGCTCTCGCAGCTGCGGGAGGGCGCGGTGGACGTGGCATTCGTTCGATTGCCGGTCGACCGCGACGGGCTGAGCGTCATCGGTCTGTACGAGGAGGTACCCGTCGTGGTGGTACCCAAGGATCATCCGGTTGCTGCGTTCGATCGAATCTCGGTGTCCGACCTGTCCGACGAGCACCTGCTGCACGATCTCACCGAGGTTCCGGAGTGGACCGCCGTCGCCTCTGAGGTGGCGGACGGCACTCGACTCGCGTTACCTCCGATCGAGTCCAACAGCGAACTCGTCGAGTACGTGGCTGCTGGGCTGGGAATCGCGATCGTGCCGCAATCGATAGCGCGTCTGCACGCACGCAAGGATCTCGTGTATCGGCCGGTCGACGGTGTCGCCGGCTCGCCGATCGCGATTGCGTGGCCGACCCAGGAAACAACCGACAACGTCGAGGAATTCGTCGGCATCGTGCGGGGCCGCTCGGTCCGTAGTTCACGCGGGACGCCTACCGCACCGGCCAAGACCAAGAAGCCCCGGCCCGAGAAACCCGCCAAGAAGGTTCAGCGTGCCGTAACACCCCGAAGCAAGCGACCGAGGCGCTGACGACCGATCAGATACCCAGCCCGCGCAATTTGTCGAGTTCTCGACGCTCACGCTTCGTCGGCCGCCCGGCCCCGCGGTCTCGGCGAGGTTGCGAAGCTAGGACCTCCTTCGGGGGCGGTGGCGGACTTCGGTCGATCATGCACTCGGCCGCGACCGGCGCACCCACTCGTTTGGCGACGATGCGGACTACCACGACGATCTTCTCCAGACCGTCGACTCGAAGCCTGATCTCGTCGTCGGGCCCGATGCGCTGACCCGCCTTCGCCGGCGTGCCGTTGACGCGAACATGCCCACCGCGACAGGCGGCCGCAGCAGCAGATCGCGTCTTGAACAAGCGCACGGCCCAGATCCAGCTGTCGAGGCGAACGCTCTGCATGTCGGACATCGAAACGAATGTACAAGACTCGCCGAACTACATGTCGAGCCCGAGGTCGAGCACGGTGACCGAGTGTGTGAGTCCACCTACCGCGAGGTAGTCGACCCCGGTTTTCGCGTAGTCATGGGCGACGTCGAGAGTCAGTCCACCCGAGGACTCGAGCCGAGTCGACGGAGACAGTGTGGCGCGCCGCTGGACAGCCATCTGTGTCTGCCACAGCGGGAAGTTGTCCAGTAGCACCAGGCCGACATCCTCGGCCAGCACCTCGTCGAGTTGCTCGAGACTGTCGACCTCGACCTCGCATTCGATGTCCGGGGCCGCAGCCCGCACCGCCTTCAGCGCCGCGACCACAGACCCTGCGGCGGCGACGTGGTTGTCCTTGATCAGAGCCGCGTCGCCGAGACCCATGCGGTGATTCACGCCTCCTCCGGCCCGTACGGCGTACTTCTGCAACGCGCGCAGGCCGGGCAGGGTCTTTCGACTGTCCCTGATCTTCGTGTCGGTGTCGGCGACCTCTGCGACCCAGGCTGCGGTGGCCGTCGCAATTCCGGACAGGTGGCACAGCAAGTTCAGCATCGTGCGTTCCGCGGTCAACAGCCCGCGGGTAGGACCGGTGATCGTCAGAACACTCTGTCCAGGCACCACCTCCGTGCCGTCGACCACTCGATCCTCGACTACGTAGGCCTCCGCTCCCAGTACCTCGTCCAAGACCAGCAGGCCGACATCGAGCCCCGCGACGGTTCCGGACTGCCTGGATACGACGGATGCTGTGGCGACTGCGTCGGCGGACACGGTGGCGATCGTGGTGACGTCGGGCCCGTACTTCAGATCCTCGGCGAGTGCGGCAATGACCAGCGCGCGCACTTCCTCCACGTCCAATCCTTGCGTCGTCAGCGCGTTCACTGTCAACTCACTCCTGTCATGGTCTGTGCGTGTGTGTCGCCGATCGGGACCGGTAGCGATTCCAACTCTCCATCGGAGCCGAGGCGTATTCGAATGCTGTGCTGCATGTGCTCCGCGCTCGCCGGATGATCGCGACGCGTGTGGCAACCGCGACTTTCCACACGTTCGGCAGCCGCAGTCACGAGAGCCGAAGCCGTCAGCGTCAGTGCCGAGTCCTCCAATGCCGTGACCGTGGCACCGAGAACGGACGGCGCGATTCCGTCCGTTTCGTCTGCCGACGTGCCCGCAAGTGCGGACAGCGCTGACGCGGCGAACGCGAGCCCGTCAGCGTCGCGAACGACCCCGGCATGTTCGGTCATCAGCTGCTGCAGGTCCGACCGCCGGAGACGACGCAACGAAGGCAGGTGCACAGCGACGTCGGGAGTCGGTCGACCGCGGCGCTCGCCAGCGACAGCGCCGGCGCGTTGGCCCATCACGAGGCCTTCGAGGAGGCTGTTCGACGCCAACCTGTTCGCGCCATGCATGCCGGTTCTGGCAAGCTCGCCGGCGGCATACAGACCGTCGACGCCTGTTCTCCCCCACACGTCCGTGACGACTCCACCGCACGAGTAGTGGGCAGCGGGCGCGACCGGAATGAGGTCGACGAGCGGATCGATTCCGGCCGCGAGTGCGGATGCCGCCACCGTCGGGAAGCGGGTGTGAAAATTGTCGATCGAACGTGCGTCGAGCAGAACGTGGTCGGTACCGGTGATCCGCAGTCGCTCGGCAATCGCACGCGAGACCACATCGCGTGGAGCAAGATCCGCGAGCGGGTGGACTCCCTCCATGAACCTGCGACCCTCGAGGTCGACAAGGTGCGCCCCCTCGCCGCGCACTGCTTCGCTGACGAGCGGTCGCCTGCCGGTCGAACCTGAGGAGAACAGAACCGTCGGATGGAATTGCACGAATTCGAGATCGGCGACGTCCGCCCCGGCGTCGAGGGCGAGGGAAATCCCGTCGGCTGTTGCACCGGGCGGGTTGGTGCTGCACGAGTACAGCTGCCCGAGCCCGCCTGTCGCGAGAAGAACGGCCGGGCAGTGAATCACGCCGTATCCGCTTCCCGAGTGCACGAGCAGTCCGACGACTCCGCGGTCGGTTGTCAGGACCCGGACTGCGGTGGTCCCGAACAGCACTTCTCCTCCAAAGGCCGTCGCAGAAGTGATGTCCAGTGCACGTTGGACCTCCGCTCCGGTGGCATCGCCCCCGGCGTGAATGATCCGCCTGACGCGGTGCCCACCCTCCCGGGTTCGCGCCAGCCCACCGTCGGCCCCGCGGTCGAACGTGGCACCGAACGACTCCAACGTCGCGACCGCGTCCGGTCCTGCGGCGACGATCGATCGGACGGCCACCGAATCGCACAGTCCACCGCCCGCTTCGCACGTGTCGTACACGTGCGAGTCGATGGCATCGGTATTCGTGAACTCTGCGGGCACGGCGATGCCGCCCTGCGCGTACTGAGTAGAGGTGTCCGACGGGCCGGTCTTGGCCACGGTCAGCACAGTCGAGCCGGCCCGAGACGCTGCGCGGGCGGCACTCAGACCCGCGACGCCACCACCGACGACGACGAGGTCAGCCGAGCGTTCCCATCGAACGCTCACCTCGGGTGTCACTCGCCGCCACCAGGGTTGCCGATCTCGATCATGCGCTGCACCGACTTGCTGGCGATGTGCGCTGTATCGAGGTCGACGTGCACCTCGTCCTTGCCCTCGACGAGGCACCTCAGCAAGGCCGCCGGGGTGATCATCTTCATGTATCCGCAGGACGCGCGATCGTTGACGGCCAGGAAGTCGACGTCGGGCGCGGCGCGGCGCAGCTGATGCAGCATGCCGATCTCGCTGGCAACGAGGACCTGCTTGGCCCCCGTCGTGCGAGCCGCGTCCAACATGCCACCCGTGGAAAGGATCTTGACCTTGTCCTCGGCGACGAAGCCTTCACCTGCCAGGTACAGAGCCGATGTCGCACAACCGCATTCGGGGTGGACGTACAGTTCGGCGTCGGGGTGGACACGAGATTTCGCGGCCAGTTCGTCACCGTTGATGCCTGCGTGGACGTGGCACTCACCGGCCCAGATATGCAGGTTCTCCCGCTTCGTGACTCGCTTGACGTGCGCGCCGAGGAACTGATCGGGCAGGAACAGGATTTCACGGTTCGGATCGATCGACTCGACGACCTCGACCGCGTTGGACGACGTGCAGCAGATGTCGGTCAGCGCCTTGATCTCGGCGGTCGTATTGACGTAGGACACCACGATGGCCTGCGGGTAGTCGGCTTTCCACTCGCGCAATTGTTCGGCGGTGATGGAATCGGCCAGCGAACAACCGGCCCGCTGATCAGGAATCAGGACGGTCTTGGCCGGACTCAGAATCTTGGCCGTCTCCGCCATGAAGTGCACCCCACAGAACACGATCTCGTCCTCGGGTACTTCGGCAGCCAATCGGGATAGCGCCAACGAGTCACCGACGTGATCAGCAATGTCCTGGATGGCCGGCAACTGATAGTTGTGAGCGAGGATCGTGGCGCCGCGCTTGCGGGCAAGGCGTTTGATCTCGGCGGCCCACTCCTCGGACGCCTCGACCCCGCTGAATCCGCCTGGACCGTCGACGATGTCTGCAGCCCCCGCCCACACTGCGCTGTCGACTGCTGCTGAACCACTGGTTCCGAGCCGGGTTGCATTGCTCGTCATCGCGGGACTCCTTCATCGTTCGCCCGGTCTGTGCAGTCCTGCTGGGTTGCTCCTGCGGGCTGCCCTTCCGGTCCGGATTTCCTTCGTAGGGGTTTTCGACTTATGATCGAAAACATGCCACATCGTAGCACTGTCCACGAAGTCCTCATCGCGGTGTTTCAAGTTAGGACTTTCGTCGCAGGCCAGACCCCCGAACTGGGAGTGCTCCTGTGGCAACGTGCCCTCGAACCCGACAAGGGATCGTGGTCACTTCCCGGCGGGGTCCTGGGGGATGACGAAGACCTCTCGACATCGGCCCGTCGACAGCTCGCCGAGAAGGTCGACGTGCGGACAGTGGCACACCTCGAACAACTGTCGATCTTCAGCGACCCGAATCGGGTACCCGGGAGCCGCCGAATCGCGTCGAACTTCCTCGGACTCGTTCCGATCTACTCCGAACCGAAACTTCCGTCCGACACCGCGTGGCATCCCGTCGCCCGCTTACCCGCAACGTCGTTCGACCACGGCACCGTCGTCCTTCATGCACGGAACAGGCTGGTGGCGAAGCTTTCCTACACGAACATCGCGTTCGCACTCGCACCCGTCGAATTTGCGATGTCGACACTGCGCGAGATCTCCGCCGCCGCACTCGGTTATCAGGTCGATGCCACCAACCTCGGCCGCGTCCTCGGGCGCAGAAAGGTGGTCGAGCCGACAGGGCGCACCTCACCGTCGGGCAAGTCCGGCGGCCGCCCCCCTGCGCTGTACCGGTTCACCGAGTCATCGCTTCGGGTGACGGACGAGTTCGCGGCGCTCCGCCCACCGAGCTAGCGGTCGGCGTCGACCTCGTCCGACTCGGACAGCGAAAGTTCCTGGTCCGGGGTGAACCGAAGGTTGTCGTGCGGATTCATCGCCGCCAGCAAGAGCACGACGAGCGACGCGAGAAGCGGTTGAACCACCAGCACGAGTGGGGATTCGAACCCGGGCGCAACCGACACCACGCTTCCAATCGGCGGATCGTCGGGGCTCGGGACGATCAACCCTGCAACCCAGACTCCGACTCCGAGCATCGCCGACGAGCCGAGGGCAGCACCGACGAGCACGCCGAGGAACAGAACCGGGCCCCGGACCGATGTCCATGTCCACAGGGCGACGGGAAGAACGATTCCCGCGACCAACGAGATGCACACGAATATCGCGATTCCGTCGAACCGATGAAGACTCTCGCCCGTCAACGCTGCGCCACGCCCGGGATCGACGACGACGAACTGTTCCGGCGGCGCCATGGCGGCCCACACCACACCGCCCACAACGCCGAACAGAACCGACATCACTACCGCACGTGCGACGATCTTCGTGGACCCGACGTCGCGAGCCTGGGGCGGGGTGAGTGTCACCGTTGACCACGAGACTCTGAGTCGATGCCGCCATGCCTGGAACACACCGAATGCCAGCCGTTGGGCATGACCTGGACGACCAGACGCCGGCCACAGTCACCGCAGAACCTCGGCGGCTCCAAACCGAGCAGCGCCGCCTGCGGAGTGGCATCGATCGCATTCGGCACGAGAGCCCGACCTGTATACGGATTGAACTTCTCACCGCTGGTCGTCACGCCGTCCACCTTAGATGGTCGAATTCAGGGCCTTGATCGGCATCCGCAGGGAGTCGAGCAGGTCGAGATCCTGCTCCGCGGGCCTGCCGAGCGTCGTCAGGTAGTTGCCGACGATGACGGCGTTGATGCCGCCCAGAATCCCCTGCTGCGCACCGAGGTCACCGAGAGTGATCTCTCGTCCACCGGCGAACCGGAGGATCGTCCGAGGCAAGGCCAATCGAAACGCAGCGACAGCCCGAAGCGCGTCGGAGGCGGGCAGCACGTCGAGGTCGCCGAACGGCGTTCCCGGACGTGGGTTGAGGAAGTTCAGCGGAACTTCATCGGGTTCCAGACGGGCCAGATCCGCCGTGAACTCAGCGCGCTGCTCGAGTGTCTCCCCCATCCCGAGAATTCCGCCGCAGCACACTTCCATTCCGGCGTCGCGAACCATGGCGAGGGTCTCCCACCGTTCCTCCCATGTGTGTGTGGTGACCACGTTGGGGAAGTACGAGCGGGACGTTTCGAGGTTGTGGTTGTAGCGATGCACACCCATCGATACGAGCTGGTCGACCTGTTCCTGGGTCAGCATGCCGAGCGAGCAGGCGATGTCGATCTCGACCTCGTTGCGGATCGCTTCGATGCCGGCGGCGACCTGGGCGAGCAGTCGTGCGTCGGGCCCACGCACTGCCGCCACGATGCAGAACTCGGTCGCACCCGACTTCGCAGTCTGCTTGGCAGCCTCGACCAGGCTCGGAATATCCAATCGCGCTGCACGCACCGGCGACTCGAACAGTCCGGACTGCGAGCAGAAATGGCAGTCCTCCGGGCAGCCACCGGTCTTGAGGCTGATGATGCCCTCGACCTCGACTTCGGGTCCGCACCATGCCAACCGAGCCTCGTGTGCCACCGCCAGCAGTTCTTCGAGTCGCTCGTCGGGCAGTCGAAGCACGGTCAACACCTGTTGTTCGTCGAGTCCGACGCCGCCCTCCACCACCTGAGATCTGGCGATGTCGAGAATGTCGGTTCGTACGGATCCCTGCGTCACGGACTGCTCCTGGGTCGAGTGGACGATACTTGAAAACACTGACTTGAACACTGTTCAACTTGAACGTCGTTCACGTTAGGCTGAGCGTCGGTTAGTGTCAAAGCCGAGACCGGTCACCACCACGACCAAGGAGTGCGGAGTGCAGCTGCGACGAGCAGACGTCTTGGAGGGCGCAATTTCCATCCTCGACGAGTACGGGCTCGGCGATTTGACGATGCGCCGCGTTGCAACCTCGCTGCATGTGCAGCCAGGCGCCCTGTACTGGCATTTCAAGGACAAGCAGACACTGCTGGGTGCCATCGCGGACTCACTGCTGGCTGACGTCGACGCCCCGACGGAGCAGGAGAACTGGGACGGTCAGTTGCGCGAGCTCGCACACCGCCTTCGCGACCGCCTACTCTCGCATCGCGACGGCGCCGAACTCGTCGCCGCAACCTATGCCTCACGGATGGTCACGAACCGGATCCGCGAACGGATCGCCGCCGTCGGTATCCGTGCGGGACTGTCCCGGGACGAATCCGAATTGACCGCCGACACCCTGCTCTACTACATCCTCGGACATACCGTCGACGAGCAAGCGCGAATGCAGATGGACTCCATGGGCGCCCTCGCCGACGGAAACTCACCACTGTTCGAAAAGCCGGATCCTACAAGCCGATTCGACTTCGGACTGGCATTGCTGGTCGATGGGGTCCGCTCACGGCTCGGCGACCGCGCCCGAGCCTAACCGCCGAAGACAGGCCCGAGCCCGGCACTGTTGGCCGTGTTCCCGGCAAACGGATTGTCGCGCACCATGTACGTCCACGTCGATGTCGGACGCGCCAATCCGGCGTCGTCCAGATCGATTCCCTCGGCAGTGATCTCGGCGGTCTCGAAAGTCGCTGTCGCCAACTCGACAGCCTTCTCCGACACCGTCTTGAACGCGTCGACAGCAATGCGGTGATACTCGTCGAGCGGATTCTCTCGACCGAGCGCGCGCAAGTGAATACTCTCGCGCACATCGGCGAGATGAGCGAGGTAGTCCGACCAGGATCGGTCCAAGTGGAACAGCACGATCCGGCGCGCAACCACGACCAGTGTCTCCTCCGGCACTGTCTTGCGCAGTTCGGCGACACGGTCGGGCGCCGCCGACGACAACAGCTCGAGCGCTTCGCCGGAGAACAACAACGCCGCACGACGCTTGTCGAGGATGTCGCGGTGCTGCGCAGTCAGCTGGTTGTATCGCCATGTGCGCGAATGCACTTCGAGCATGACACCCTCAGCGATGCGTTGCGCGTGATCCATCTTTCCCGCAACGCCACTGGCCGTGATCAGTCCCGAATCGTCGTGGTTCTTCGGCTGCTCCTTCGGCGCAAGATTCGCGGTGACGACCTCGTCCTCCCAACTGGAGAAGAACACCGATCGGCCGGGGTCACCCTGCCGCCCGGCCCGTCCGCGCAGTTGATTGTCCAGACGCTCGGTCGTGTGGCGTCCGACGCCGACGACGAGGAGGCCGCCCAACTTCGCGACCTCGTCCTTCGCTGCGCCCTCCCCTGTCGGTCCGCCGAGTTTGATGTCGGTTCCGCGACCGGCGATCTGAGTGGACACGGTAACCGATCCGCGCACGCCTGCCCTGGCGATCACGGCCGCTTCCTCCGCATCGTTCTTGGCATTGAGCACGACAGCCGAGATTCCGGCCTCGTCGAGAAGCTTCGCCATTTCTTCCGATTCGGCTACGTCGTGCGTCCCGATCAGAATCGGTTGGCCGGTCTCGTGTGCGTCCGCCACATAGCGCACGACGGCTGCGTTCCTGTTTGCCGCCGTGTCGTAGACGCGGTCCTCCTCGTCGATGCGGATGTTTGGCTGATTCGGCGGAACAAGCGACACCCCGAGTCCGTAGAACTTCTTGAGCTGCTCCCCTGCCGCCAGTGCTGTTCCGGTCATTCCGCACACTGTCGCGTATCGGCCGATCAACGCTTGCACGGTGATCGTGTCGAGGATTTCACCGGTCTCGGTCGGATCGAGACCTTCTTTCGTCTCCACTGCAGCCTGCAACCCGTCGGGCCACCTCTGCAGTTCGGCGACACGCCCCCGGGATGCGTTGACCAGTTGGACACGTCCGTCACGAACGATGTAGTGCACGTCGCGCTGAAGTAGGACCTGAGCATGAAGGGCAACGTTGACGGCAACGAGCGTGGTTGCGACGTGGCCCTCGGAGTACAGATCGATACCGCCGAGCTCGACCTCCAACCGTTCGGCGCCCGCATCCGTCAGGAACACGTTGCGGCCCTCTGCGTCGGTGTCGAAGTGTGTCCCGCGGTCGAGCGACCGCACGACATCGAAGACCTTGTCGGTGGGCACGTCCGTCGATACCGATCCGGCAAGAACCAACGGCACGAGGGCCTCGTCCACGAGAACCGAATCGGCTTCGTCGATCAATGCGACGTCGGGAATCGGAGTAACAAGTTCGGCGGCATCGTCGACGAGATGATCGCGCAGTACGTCGAAGCCGATCTCGTTGACGGAGGCGTACGTGACGTCGCATCGGTAGGCAGCGCGACGTTCGGATGCCGTGGAGCCCTCCGCGACGGAACCGACAGTCAGACCGAGCAAGGTATAGAACGGTTCCATCCACTCGGCGTCACGACGAGCAAGGAAGTCGTTGATCGAGATGACGTGCACCGAACGACCGGACAACACGTAGCCGACGGCAGCCAAGGCCCCGGCAAGGGTCTTGCCCTCACCGGTCGCCATCTCGACGACATCACCCTCACGCATCCGGACGGCGGCGAGGAGCTGAACATCGAACGGCTTCATGTCGAGAGAACGCGCCGCGGCCTCGCGGACGAGCGCGAGGTAGCGGGGTACGTCGAGGGCGTCGGAACCTTCGACCCGCAAGTCAGCGGCTGCGGCGGCCATGTCGGCGTCGGACAATGCGCCGGCCCAGTCGGCGTGACCGTCGGCTCGATCGACGCTGGTGCGTGAGCGCGTCTGACCCTTCTGAGCCGAACGCCCGAGTATGCGCCAGAACCGATCAGAAGCCACCGTTGTCCACCAATCCACTGCTGTGAAGTCACTGCTACGAGTACCGCCCCAGTCAGACTACTGAAGCGGAATATCGACGGGTGATCGTTGTTGAGCCATGGGGGGCCGAAATGCCCTCATTCAGCAGAAAGGACACGATGACACGTTCCTATGGCAAGGATTCCGCATCTGTCGACAAGTTGACGCCCGAGCAGTACCGCGTCACTCAGAAGAACGGCACCGAACGCGCCTTCGACAACGAATACTGGGACAACCACGAACCAGGCATCTATGTCGACGTGGTGACAGGTGAGCCGTTGTTCTCGTCCGTCGACAAGTTCGAGAGCCACTCGGGGTGGCCGAGTTTCACCAAACCGGTGATTGCGACGAGTGTCGTCGAGAAGCGGGACTTCAGCCACCTCATGGTGCGCACCGAGGTCCGCTCGGCCGCAGGCGATTCACACTTGGGACATTTGTTCAAGGACGGTCCGAAGGACCAGGGCGGCCTCCGCTACTGCATGAACTCGGCTGCATTGAGGTTCGTGCCGGTGGATCGCCTCGAAGCCGAGGGTTACGGTGAATACAGGGCACAGTTCGGCGACGAATCCGACAGCACCGGAAGTTCAGACTAAGGAGCGCAGCAGTGAGCACATCTACCGAGACCGCCATCCTCGCCGGAGGTTGCTTCTGGGGAGCGCAGGAGCTGATCCGTCATCGGCCAGGCGTCGTATCCACTCGCGTGGGCTACTCGGGAGGCGACGTCGACAACGCGACCTACCGGAATCACGGCACTCATGCCGAGGCCGTCGAGATCGTGTTCGATCCGTCGGTGATCTCGTTCCGCGATCTGTTGGAGTTCTTCTTCCAGATTCACGATCCGTCCACGAAGAATCGCCAAGGCAACGACGTCGGAATGAGCTACCGATCGGCGATCTACTTCACCAGCGACGAGCAGAAGCGCGTCGCACTGGACACCATCGCCGATGTCGACGCGTCCGGGCTGTGGCCGGGCAAGGTCGTCACGGAAGTCACTGCCGCCGGACCGTTCTGGGAAGCCGAACCGGAGCATCAGGACTACCTGCAGAACTACCCGACCGGGTACACGTGCCACTTCGTACGTCCCGGATGGAAGCTGCCGCACCGCGAAACCGCGTCCAGCTAGAGCGCAAACATCCACTCGACAGCGGCCCCCGGAGCTCGTGCTCCGGGGGCCGCTGTTGTGTTCGCATTCGTGTACACGATGATCCTCGAAAGTCGAGGTTGACCTTGACGTAGCGTCATGGTCCAGAATCGGAGCATGCGAATCGGAGTCGTTGCCCAGGCAGCGGAAACGACCGCACGGGCGGTGCGGCATTACCACCAACTCGGCGTACTGCCGGAGCCGATACGAACGCCTGCCGGCTACCGCGACTATTCGATGAACGATCTGGTGCGTCTCATGCGCATTCGTCGACTCGCCGAAAGCGGCGTGCCGCTCGGGGCAATTTCTGCGATGACAACCGTGGGCGAGACCGACGAGAACGACGTCATCGGCCATCTTTCGGACCTGATCGAGGGCATCGAGCGCGAGCAGGAGTCGTTGCGCGTCAAGAAGTGCCGCCTTCTCGCTCTTCTGGAAGACGCGAGAGCAGGCAGATCGCTGACTGCCCTCCCCCGCCCACTATCCGATCGCCTGAGCGAATTGATCGACCAGAGCGACGCCATCACCCGTCCCGAACTGGAGCGCGAACGCGACCATCTCGAGGTCCTGGCCCTGTCTGGAAACCTCCCCGAACAGTGGGCGACTGCGATGACGGACTCGTTGCGTACTCCTGAATCGGTCGCTACATACATGACCGCACTCGCTCGATGGTCGGCGCTCTCGGGTGAGGATCCCGCAGGCGCCAAGGATCGAATCGATACCCTTGGCGTCGATATCGCGGCGCTGCTGCTCACCTCGAACGTCTTCTCGTATTCGGCCCACTCTCCTCCGCAGGACACGGACTCTCTTCCCGATCTCTCCGAAACGATTCCCGATCCAGCGCAGAGGGCGGTCGTTCTTCGTGTGGCGAGCATCCTGGCGGAAGGTGCGGACGCATGAAGTACAGATCGTTGCTGCGGTGGGTCAGTGGCCGTGGACCGTTCGTGGACGACGGGTTCGAGGTGTTCACAGCCGAGCACGGCACACTGACGACTCCGGTCGCGTTCGGTATCGCAGGAGTCATCGAGATCGTCGCAGTTCATTTTCTGGTGCCGTGGCCGTGGCTGCAATGGACTCTGCTTGCGGTGTCCGTGTGGGGTCTGCTCGCTGTCGCGGGAGTTCTTGCGCACCACAGAATGCATCCTCACGCGACGAATGCAACGACGCTGACACTGAAAACCGCAGGGCAGACCGTTGCGGATATCCCTCGTGCAACCGTCGTCGGCGCCGCAGTTCATCGTCGATACGGCGTAGTGGCCGCAGCGATCGACAGGGGTCGGCTGTTCTTGCCGACGCAGGACGGGACCAACGTCGACATCGAACTGTCTCATCCAGTCGATGTCGCTGTACCAGCACCGCTCGCGAAGTGGCGCATGCAGGGTTCCGTGCGCCGACTGAGTGTGCAGGTGGACGATCCAATGGCCCTTGTCCGCGCGCTCACGCGGGCGGCACCTCATCGCAGCCACCGAGTCGGATGTGACGAGTAAGGTGCGAGCACATCGGTCACACGAGTGCCGGTTGCCGCTCGCGCTGCACTGCAGTCGCCACGCCGAGCACGACAACGGCCGCCGCGGTGATGCCAGCACCGGCCCAGATCGGTGAGGTGTAGCCGAGTTCTGCGGTGATCGTGACGCCACCGATCCACGCGCCGAGTGCATTGCCGAGATTGAAGGCAGCGATGTTGGCGCCCGAGGCCATTGTCGGTGCGTCCTCGGCGAAGGACATCACACGCATCTGCAGACCTGGCACGGTCGCGAAACCGAAAGCTCCCATGAGGAACAGTGACGCGATCGTCGCGATCTGACTTTCGGCGGTGAACGCGAAGAACACGAGGATGGCGGTCAGCGCAACCAGCAGGACGAGCAATGTAGCGGTCAGGTTGCGATCGGCGGCCTTGCCGCCGAGGTAGTTACCGATGAACAGGCCTACACCGAACAAGATGAGTAGCCACGGCACCGAGCTGGATGCGAATCCGCTGACATCGGTGAGAGTGAACGCGATGTAGGTGAACGCGCCGAACATTCCGCCGTACCCCAACACCGTGATCGCGATGGACAGCCACACCTGGAGTCGGCGGAACGCTCCGAGCTCGGAACGGAGATCTCCACGTTCTTCGGCGTCGGACGTTTCGGGAACCAGAGCGACGATGCCGACCAGCGCCACGACACCGATGACGGTGATGGCCCAGAAAGTCGATCGCCAGCCGTACGTCTGACCGAGCAGTGTTCCGAAAGGAACACCCAAAACGTTGGCCGCGGTGAGTCCGGCGAACATCATGGCGATCGCACCCGCTTTCTTCTCCGGCGCCACCAAGGACGCGGCGACTACCGCCCCGATGCCGAAGAAGGCACCGTGACACAGAGCGGCGACGATCCGACCGAACATCATCGCCTCGTACGTACCCGCGAGCGCGGACACGAGGTTGCCCGCAATGAACAGCCCCATCAGTGCAATCAGGACGTTCTTCCTAGGAAAGCGTGTGACGACTGCGGTGACTCCGACGGCTCCCACGACGACGCTGAGCGCGTAGCCGGTGATCAGCCATCCGGCCACGCCTTCCGTGATGCCGAAGTCTGCGGCGACTTCGGGTAGCAATCCCATGATCACGAACTCGGTGAGTCCGATGCCGAACCCTCCGATGGCAAGTGCAAGCAGTCCTAGCGGCATGGTGGCGTAACTCCCTCATTGTTGCGTTCGCATACATCGGGCGCATGCATGTAGTTGCACACGCGTCATAAATAGTTGCATGCGCCTGATATCTGCGCAAGCTGCTAAACTGGCCATCCCAGTTCAGAGCTCCAAGGAGGAACAGTGGGAATCGCCGACGATTCGTCCCTTATCCGTGCTCAGGGCTGGCGCACGCTGTCTGCGCTGCACGCTCACATCGAGGCCGACCTCGAACGTGCACTGCAAGCCGAGCACACTCTCTCGGTCGTCGAATACACGGTTCTCGATGCCCTGCACCGGCAGGACGGGTGGCACATGCGGATGCAGCAACTCGCCCGCGCAACGGCGCTCAGCAGTAGCGCGACCACTCGCCTCGTCAATCGGCTCGAGGATCGCGGAATTCTTACCCGAGTCCTGTGCAAGGACGATCGACGCGGGATGTACACCGAGTTGACCGATGAAGGCCGCGAGTTGCTCGAGCGAGCACGTCCGACTCACGACGACGTTCTGGAAAATTCGTTGTCGGCCGCGCAGCAGCTACCCGAGCTCGCGCCCCTCGTCGACGCCATCCACCGATTGCCAGCATCTGTCGGCTGAGTGAACGCTCGGGGCGCGAGCGCAGTATGGTTTGTCCGAAATACCGCGCACCCGTTTCCGAATACTGCCGACCGCCGGAGCCGTCACCCTATTATGCCCGACCCGTACCAACCTGCCGGCGTATCCATAGGCGATACCCCCGACGTCGAACAGACCGCTCCCCGAGCACCGATACGGGAAGACCTGAACGGGCTGCGAGGGGTGGCCATCGCACTCGTAGTGGTTTTCCACATCTGGATGGGCAGAGTCTCCGGCGGCGTCGACGTGTTCCTTGTCCTGACAGGGTTCTTCTTCACCGCATCGCTGATTCGGACCGCGCAGTCCGGGGGCTCGCTGAACCCCTTCACTCGAATTGGACGAGTACTTCGCCGGCTCGGGCCGCCGTTGATAGTCGTTCTCGTCGGAGTAGCAGTCGCGACGGCATTGTTGTTGCCGAGAACGCGATGGGTCGACATCGCGAATCAACTCATGTCCGCGGTCTTCTTCTACGCCAACTGGGAGCTGGCCTGGACGTCACAGGACTACCTCGCCGCGGACCCCACCGTCAGCCCACTGCAGCACCTGTGGTCGGTCGCCGTCCAGTTTCAGTTCTATCTCGTGGCCGTCGCCGTCGTATTCGGCCTCGCGTGGGTCCTTCGCCGGTCGAGAGGCGCGCACCGAACCAGCCCGCCGCCGCACATCTATCTGGTTCTCTTCGCCGGCGCCTCCCTGGTGTCGTTCGTCTACGCCGCGGACGGCACGTCGCGGCTGCAGTCCTGGAACTACTACGACACCGGTGCACGTCTATGGGAAATCCTTCTGGGAGGTGCGGTCGCTGCACTGTTCGCAGCTCGGCTTCCGCGACCGACTCACGAGCGGACATCCTCCGAGTTTCGGATCGGCAGGAATGTTCTCGCTGGCGTCGGAATCGCCGCTGTTGTCGCCTGCGGATTCCTTCTCGACGGAGTGAACGAGTTCCCAGGCCCGTGGGCCCTGTTCCCGGTGCTTGCCACGATCGCTTTGATCGTCGCGGGTCCGGACACCCACGTCGCGCAATTGCTGCGCTCACGGTTCGGCCTGTGGCTGGGTTCGATCGCCTTTCCGCTTTACCTGTGGCATTGGCCGCTGCTGATCTTCACGCTGGCGTACACCGGGAGGTCTACCGCAGACCTAGCGACCGGGGCGGCGATCATCGCAGCATCGGTTCTGCTCGCGATGGCCACCGTCCGGCTCGTCGAGCAGCCGCTCCAAGCACCTGGCGGTTCCATTCCGAGAATTGCGATTACAGCGACTGCCGCCGCCCTTGCGGCCGCCCTGGTGTGCGGATCCGCCGGCTGGAACTTCTACATCCAACGCTCGGTCTCTGATCTTCAGGCCAGTGACGAACTCGACCCCTTCACCTATCCCGGCGCACGCGAACTCACCGACGGAATTGCGACAGCCGATGCGGACGTGATTCCTGCGTTGTTCTCAGCACCGGAGGATCTACCCGTCACGTCCGTCGAAGGGTGCATTGCAGACTTCGAAACCCGCGACGCCATCAGCTGCGAGTACGGCGCCCTCAGCGCGTCTCGGACGGTTGCTCTCGCCGGCAGTTCCCATGCCGAGCACTGGGTGACCGCGCTCGATCTGCTCGGACGTGACCGAGGCTTTCGAGTCGTCACGTTCTTGAAGATGGGCTGCCCGCTCACGCTGGGCACCATGCCCATGCTCGGCGAAACCGAGTATCCCGACTGCCTCGACTGGACCCAGACGGTCATGGGCGAAGTCGAACGACTAGGTCCGGACTATGTGTTCACAACGTCGACACGCCCGCGAGAGGGCGGACAGGGCGACTACACACCCGACTTCTACGTCGACGTCTGGAACGAGCTCACGTCGTATGGCATCCCAATCCTCGCGATGCGGGACACGCCGTGGCTGGTTCGAGACGGAGTCGTGTACCGCGCCATCGACTGCCTCGCCGACGGTGGAAGTGCGATGTCGTGCGGCATGCCGCGACGCGACGCCCTCGATCCGATCAATCCGACGCTGGCATCTTCCTTCCGGCTTCCCACTGTCCGACCACTGGACCTGACGAGTGCTCTGTGCGACGGACCGATCTGCCCGGCGGTCGTCGGAAACGTACTGGTCTACCGCGACGAACATCACCTCACCGCCACCTACGTACGTACTATGACCAGCGAGTTAGGCCGCGAAATCTCCGCCGCGACGGGTTGGTGGTGAGCCGGTTCCATCCGCTCACAGTAGGGTTTCATCCATGTCTGTCGAAGCACCCTCCGAATCGCCCGCGATCGAAGTATGGCCGGGTTCGGCATATCCGCTGGGAGCCACCTACGACGGCGCCGGTACGAATTTCGCTCTGTTTTCCGAGGTTGCCGAGGCCGTCGATCTGTGTCTGATCAGCAACGACGGCACCGAAACGCGCATCCGGTTCGAGGAGTCCGACGGCTACGTCTGGCACGCGTACCTGCCATCGGTCATCCCGGGCCAGAAGTACGGATACCGCGTTCACGGACCGTGGGATCCCGCGCAGGGGCATCGCTGCGATCCGAGCAAACTCCTCCTCGACCCGTACGGCAAGGCGTTCGAGGGCGAGTTCGACGGTGACCGCTCGCTCTTCTCGTACAGTCTCGACACACCCGAGCCCCAGCCCCAGCCCGAACCGGCAGCGGACCCGGACGCGAAGCCGTTCGAAGACGAGGCCGATCTGATCGATCCGAACGACGAGGTCGTCGAACCTGATCCGGTCGCACACGACGAGACGCCGCGAAACGACTTCCCTCAGTACGATTCGCTGGGCCACACGATGACCAGCGTCGTCATCAACCCGTTCTTCGACTGGCAGGCCGACCGTGCGCCCCGCCGTCCGTACCACGAGACGGTCATCTACGAGGCTCATGTCAAGGGCATGACCGTCGCACATCCGGACGTTCCGGAATCGCTGCGAGGTACCTACGCGGGGCTTGCGCACCCGTCGATCATCGAGCACCTGAAGAACCTCGGCATCACCGCGATCGAACTCATGCCGGTGCACCAGTTCATGCAGGATCAGACGCTCATCGACAAGGGCCTGCGTAACTACTGGGGCTACAACACCTTCGGTTTCCTCGCGCCGCACGCCGACTACTCCTCGAACCCGACGGCCGGCGGAGCCGTTACCGAATTCAAGGCCATGGTGCGCGAGTTCCATGCCGCCGGTATCGAAGTGATCCTCGACGTGGTCTACAACCACACCGCCGAGGGCAATCACATGGGGCCGACCATCAGCTTCCGCGGAATAGACAACGCCGCGTACTACCGACTCGTCGACGGTGACTACGCGCATTACATGGACTACACCGGAACGGGTAACAGCCTCAACGCCCGTCACCCGCACACGCTGCAACTGATCATGGACTCGCTCCGCTACTGGGTCACCGAAATGCACGTCGACGGCTTCCGCTTCGACCTCGCGTCCACCCTTGCCCGCGAGTTGCACGACGTCGACCGACTCTCTGCGTTCTTCGACCTGGTGCAGCAGGATCCAGTCGTCAGTCAGGTCAAGCTCATCGCCGAGCCGTGGGACATCGGCGAGGGCGGTTACCAGGTCGGCAACTTCCCCGGTCTGTGGACCGAGTGGAACGGCAAGTACCGCGACACCGTGCGCGACTACTGGCGCGGCGAGCCGGCCACCCTCGGCGAGTTCGCGTCGCGCCTCACCGGATCCTCGGACCTGTACGAGGCCACCGGCAGGCGGCCGGGTGCCAGCATCAACTTCGTAATCGCGCACGATGGCTTCACGCTGAACGACCTCGTGTCGTACAACGAGAAGCACAACGACGCGAACGGCGAGAACAACAACGACGGTGAGAGCCACAACCGGTCGTGGAACTGCGGCGTCGAAGGCCCGACCGACGATCCAGAGATCCTCGATCTTCGTGGGCGTCAGATTCGCAACATCATGGCGACGCTCCTGCTGAGTCAGGGCACGCCGATGATCGCACACGGCGACGAACTCGGGCGAACACAGCAGGGCAACAACAACGTCTACTGCCAGGACTCGGAACTGGCATGGATGGACTGGTCACTCGCCGAGACCAACGCCGATCTCATCGAGTTCACCAGGGCAGCTATCGCGCTGCGCAAGAATCACCCGGTGTTCCGTCGTCGACGATTCTTCGAAGGACTCCCCATCCGCAGCGGTGAACAGGCCCGCGACATAGCGTGGCTCACCCCAGCAGGTGAGGAGATGACCCCGGAGGACTGGGACAGTGGTTTCGGGAAGAGTCTCACCGTCTTCCTCAACGGCGAAGGAATCCCCGAGCCCAACCAGCGCGGCGAACGCGTCGTCGACGACTCGTTCCTGCTGTGCTTCAACGCCCACCACGAAGCCATCGAGTTCCTGACGCCGGACGGTGAATACGCCAACGAATGGACGGTGGCTCTCGACACCGCCGTTCCCACCGGGGCAAGTGAGAATGTCATAGAAGCGGGTACACCAGTCGAAGTGGCCGCCCGGTCGCTACTCGTTCTACGAAAGACGGACTGAAGAATATGCCGATCCCCTCCAGCACATATCGACTACAACTGCGAGGGGACCAGTTCACTCTCGACGACGCCCGAGACATCGTCGATTATCTCGACGACCTCGGCGTCACCCATGCATATCTGTCGCCGATCCTCTCCGCTACCGAGGGTTCGACGCATGGCTACGACGTCGTCGACCCTACGACCGTCTCCGCTGCCCTCGGTGGCCGCGAAGCGTTCGAAGCATTGGCTGCAGAATTGCACTCACGCGGTATGGGCGTGATCGTCGACATCGTGCCCAACCATGTGGGCGTCGACGACCCGCGGCAGAACGCGTGGTGGTGGGACGTTCTGGGCAAAGGCCGCTTGTCGGAGTACGCAGATTTCTTCGACATCGACTGGGCGCCCGACAATGGAGCCGACGGCAAGATCGCCCTGCCCGTTCTCGGCTCCGACGAAGACTCCAAGGAACTGACGGTCGATCGCTCCGGTGAGAAGCCGCTGTTGGCCTACTACGAGCATCGATTCCCGATCGCGGACGGAACCGATAGCGGAGACCCGGAATCGGTACACGCGCGCCAGGCCTACCGGCTCGTGAGTTGGAAGGCCGGACTCGTCGGCTATCGACGGTTCTTCTCCGTCAACGGACTCGCCGGTCTCCGCCAGGAGGACTTGGATGTCTTTACCCGCTCGCACAGCCAGGTCGCAAGCTGGATGACCGACGGTCTCGTCGACGGACTTCGAGTCGACCACCCGGACGGGCTGGCGGATCCCGCGACCTATCTCATCGAACTCCGTGAACTCATCGGCCAGGACCGCTGGTTGGTGATCGAGAAGATCCTCGCGCGCGGAGAACCACTGGACGAATCTCTGCCGGTCGACGGCACCACCGGCTACGACGCCCTCGCAGATCTGGGCGGGGTGTTCATCGACGCGTCCGGTGCCGATGGTCTGCTGGAGCTGTCGAAGGCGCGCACGGGGACGAGCGACGATGCGTCGTGGCTTCACTCCACCGAGGAAGCTCTCAAGACCTCGGTCGCGCGCGGGGACCTCGCACCCGAGGTCAGACGCCTGGCACGCTGCGTGATCCGCGAATCCGGCACCGATGTCGACCTCGAGCCGGTCGTCGACGCGATCGTTGCCGTGGTCGCAAGTATGCCGTACTACCGATCCGACTACGCACCGCTCGCAGGAACCATCGGCCGGGTGATCGGAACGCTGGCCGAGGAACAGTCCGGACTGGGCGTAGGCATCGATGCCCTCACGGCAGCCTTGATCTCGGATGGCGAATCCGCAGTGCGCTTCGAACAGGTCTGCGGAGCCGTCACTGCGAAGGGCGTCGAGGACTGCCTGTTCTACCGCGCTACTCGATTGGTCTCGTTACAGGAAGTCGGCGGCGACCCGGGTGCGTTCGGCGTGAGTCCCGCCGCATTCCACCTCGCGAACGCCGATCGAGCGGTGAGATGGCCTGCTGCGATGACCACTCTGTCCACCCACGACACCAAGCGAGGCGAGGACGTACGCGCACGCATCGGCGTTCTGTCGCAGACTCCCCAATTGTGGGCGCGATGCATCGCGGACTGGGAATTGCTGGCGCCGAGTCCTGACGGGGCCAGCGGACTGTTCCTGTGGCAGAACCTGTTCGGGGTGTGGCCTGCAGACGGACGGATCGACGAGGAACTGCGCTCGCGCGTCCACGCCTATGCCGAGAAGGCGCTGCGCGAGGCCGGCCTTCGAACCAACTGGAGCGAGCCGGACGAGGCATTCGAGAAGTCCGTTCACGCGTGGTTGGATTCGATTCTGCAGGGCACGATCGCAGACTCGGTCACGATGCTCGTGGCGCGACTCGACCCACACGGCCGCAGTGATTCGTTGGGGCAGAAGCTTTTGCACCTCGTCGGTCCAGGGGTGCCCGACGTCTATCAGGGCACGGAGCTCTGGGAGGACTCCCTCGTCGATCCCGACAATCGACGCCCCGTCGACTACACCGTTCGCCGACAACGCCTCTCGGACACGTCGGTACCTCTCGTCGACGTCACCGGAGCGGCCAAGTTCCGGGTCGTGCGCGCAGCGCTGCGGTTGCGCCGTGACCGGCCGGACAGCTTCGTCGGTGGCACCTACGCCCCGGTGAACGCGACCGGATCCGCGTCGACACACGTGATCGGTTTCGCTCGCGGGCCGGTGACGGGCAACCCTGACGTCATCGCCCTCGCCACGCGCCACTCGCTGACTCTGGCCTCGCAGGGTTGGGGATCGACATCGGTGGTACTCCCCGAAGGTCGCTGGCGAGACCGGTTGACCGACACGGTGTACAGCGGTGACATACAGGCGGACACAGTGTTTGCCGCATTGCCGGTGGCACTGCTGGTTCGCGAAGTATCCGAAGGCGACATCTTAGGAGAGCACGACGCATGACGCATCGCTTCGAAGTCTGGGCACCGACGCCGGACACCGTCCGCCTGAACGTCGACGGTTCTCTGCATCCGATGCACCGGGGCGATTACGGATGGTGGTCTGCCGACGTCGACGCCTCCTCCGACGCCCGCTACGGTTTCGTGCTCGACGACGACCCCACCGTCCTACCCGATCCCAGATCGCCGCGGCAGCCGGACGGCGTGCACAAGCCCTCGCAGTTGCACCGCCTCGACGAGTCGGTCTGGACCGACTCGTCGTGGACCGGCCGACAGCTTCAAGGCGGTGTGATCTACGAACTGCACATCGGAACCTTCACTGTCGAAGGGACTTTCGACGCAGCGATCGATCGGTTGGATCACCTCGTCGACCTCGGGGTGACGTTCGTGGAGGTCATGCCGGTCAACGGGTTCAACGGAACTCACAACTGGGGTTACGACGGGGTGCTCTGGTACACCGTTCACGAGGCATACGGCGGCCCCGACGGTCTGCAGCGGCTCGTCGACGCCTGCCACAGCCGAGGTCTCGGCGTGATCCTCGACGTCGTGTACAACCACCTCGGGCCGTCCGGCAACTACCTCGAGCGGTTCGGTCCGTACATGGCGCAGGGCGCCAACAGCTGGGGTCAGGCGATCAACTACGCCGAGGCCGACTCCGGCGTCGTACGGCGGTACGCGATCGAGAACGCACTGCGGTGGTTCGCAGAATTCCATATCGACGGCCTACGACTCGATGCCGTACACGCCATCGTCGATCACACTGCGGTACATCTGCTCGAGGAACTGACCGTCGAGACTCGTACGCTGGCGGCCCATCTCAGGCGACCGCTGACGCTGATCGCGGAAAGCGATCTGAACGATCCGAACCTGGTGACGGCACGATCGGGCGGTGGATACGGACTGGACGCACAGTGGGACGACGACATCCACCATGCGATCCACGCCGCGGTCTCCGGTGAGCGCCAAGGCTATTACGGAGATTTCGGGTCACTTCAGGGACTCGCGAACACGTTGCGGCAGGGCTTCTTTCACGCTGGTACCTACTCCAGCTTCCGTGGCCGCACCCATGGGCGTCCCGTCGATACGAGGCGCATTCCAGCGAGTTCGTTCGTCACGTACACGACGACACACGACCAGGTCGGCAACCGCGCAATCGGAGATCGCCCCGGGTTCTACCTCTCGCCCGGTCAGCTCGCCGTCAAAGCTGCGTTGGTGTTGGCGTCGCCGTACACGCCGATGCTGTTCATGGGCGAAGAATGGGGAGCATCGACTCCGTTCCAATTCTTCACCTCGCACCCCGAACCAGAGCTCGGAAAGGCCACTGCCGAAGGACGCAAGGCCGAGTTCGCCGAACATGGCTGGGACAAGGCCGACATACCCGACCCACAGGATCCGGACACGTTCACCCGATCCAAGCTCGACTGGTCCGAGCTCGGAACAGCTGATCACGCACGGCTTCTCGATGCCTACCGGGGATTGCTCGCATTGCGCCGCGAGCATGCGGATCTGACCGATCCGTGGCTGGAGCACCTGCGGATCGACTACGACGAGGACGAACGCTGGATCGTGATGTACCGGGGCTCGCTCCGGGTGGTGTGCAACCTGTCCGAGAACGAGGTCACCGTGCCCGTGGGCGGATCGTTGCTGCTCGCGTGGGACGAGCCAGTCTCGGACGAGACCGGCTCGTCGACAAGGATTCCCGGGCATTCGTTCGCGATTCTGTCCGCACGCCGCTAATCGACGCGGGTGGTCATTGCGCGCAATGACCACCCGCTGTCGGTCTTCAGTTACGGCGGCGAAGCCGCACTAGAACGACGATCGCGGTGATCGCCATTGCGACGGCCGTCGCGATCGACGCGGCGTGCATGCCATCGACGAATGCCACGTGCGCAGAGTTCGCCAGCGCATCCCCCGCATCACCCGGCAACGTGCGCGCAAGCGCGATGGCGCCACCGAGCGTTTCCTGCGCCGAATCCGCCTGCTCGCCGCCCAAGTTCGACACATCGAGCCCACGCCGGAAGAACGACATCACCACGGTGCCCAGGACGGCGACACCCAACGCGATACCCAGTTCGTAGGCCGTCTCGGACACAGCCGACGCCGCACCTGCTCGTTCGGGTTCGACCGCATCGACCACAAGGTTCGACGTCAACGTCAAGGCGATACCTGCGCCCGCACCGACGAGAACGAACCCGAGAATGAACAGCGTCGGCCCGCTGTCCACCCGAAGCCCGAACAACAACGCTGCACCGACGGCCGCCGCTGCGAGTCCTGCCCCCAGCACCGTTCTCGTGGACCAGATTCGGATCAGGTAGGCAGCTACCAGTGATGTCACGATGCTCGACGCCGTGCCGGGCAGCAAGAGCAGGCCCGCCTCGAGCGGGCTGTTGCCGAGGACCAGCTGCAAGTATTGGGCACCGAAGAACAGCACGCCCGCCAAGGCGAACACCGACAGGAAGTTGGTGAACACCGCAGTCGAGAACGACGGGTTCGCGAACAACCGGAGGTCGATCATCGGATCGGCCAGCCGCTTCTGCCGCCGCACGAACGCGATGCCCGCGACGATTCCTACGGCTGCAGCGGCACTGTTCGCCACACTGATGCCATGTGCCGCTGTTTCCTTCACTGCGTAGACCAACGGCACCAGGGCGAGCATCGACAGACCGGAACTGATCAGGTCGAATTTGCCGGGGTTCGGGTCCTTCGACTCGGGAATCACCAGCGGACCGATTGCGATCAGCGCAAGCATGACCGGAATGTTGATCAGGAACACCGATCCCCACCAGAAATGCTCGAGCAGCCAACCGCCGACGAGCGGACCCGCGGCCGCTCCGCCACCTGCCATTGCACCCCACAGTCCGATCGCCATGACCCGTTGCCGCGGATCGGTGAAGATCGTTCTGATCAATCCGAGCGTTGCCGGCATCAAGGTCGCACCCGACACGCCTTGCAGCACGCGGGCCGCGATCAGCATCTCCGGGCTCGTCGAGAACGCAGCCACCACGGACGCAATCCCGAATCCGGCCGCGCCGATCAGCAGCAGCTTGCGCCGACCGACACGGTCGCCGAGGGTGCCCATCGTGATGAGCAGACCGGCAAGCACGAACGAGTACACGTCGATGATCCAGAGCAACTGGTTGCTGGTCGGTGCCAGATCCGAGCTGATGAACGGGAGCGCCAGGTCCAGCACAGTCCCGTCTACAGCGATCAGCAGTACCGCGAACGCAAGGACGACGAGGCCGAGCCAGTCTTTGAGCGTCGCCGACCCCTGCGAATCTCCGGACTGGGCCTGTGCCGACTGGGCATGTGCAGACTGGGGCTCCATGCTGTGCACCTCACTCACGTGCTTCTTCTCCTCATAACTTCTGCGACCGCTGAACCGTCCAGCCGGTACAGCAACAAGGCTACAGTGAACCGTCCAGCCGGTAAAGCGCGATTTAGTAGAGTGGGCACCATGTCGTCCGACACCCGAGACCGAATCCTCGACGCCCTGGAAGAGATGCTGCTCGACCAGGGCCTGACGAAAGTGACGCTCGAGAACGTCGCAGCAAAAGCCGGAGTATCCAAGGGCGGTTTGCTGTACCACTTCAACACCAAGGACGCGATGATCGCCGCGATGGTGCGACGCCTGGGCGAACGGTCCGACGAGCAGCGCGCCCTGGCCGGCGAAGGCGGCACCTCCGTCGCTCAGTGGTATCTGCAACCCCCTGCATCCATCTCCGACAAGGAGACAGCGCTCTACCGGTCCACGCTCGCGGTACTGCGCAGCGTCGACGGCAATCCCGGAGAGATTCACCAGGCCGTCACCGAAGTCATGCGCTTGTGGGACGAAGGACTACGTACCGAGATCAGCGATCCGGTGACCGCCGAAATCGTCCGACTCGTCGGAGACGGCATCTACCTCGGGGCGTTGCTGGATCTGCCGCCCGTCGACCCGGACCTGCACCAACGAGTCGTCGAGCGGCTACTCGGACCAGATCACGTCAAGTAGCGGTAGGCCGGCGAACCCGGTTCCAGTTGTTCTACCCCGAGATGGGACGCACGCATGCGTTCGAGCAACGCGCTCAATCCCGTTGCAACCCCGAGTTCGATTCCGACCAGCGCCGCACCGGTCTCCCGATTGTTGCGTTTGACGTACTCGAACAGTGTGATGTCGTCGTCCGGACCGAGAACCTCATCGAGGAATTTCCGTAGCGCTCCGGGTTCCTGCGGAAAGTCGACCAGGAAGTAGTGCTTGAGCCCGAGGTGGACCAGTGATCGCTCGAGAATCTCCCCGTAGCGGGACACATCGTTGTTGCCGCCCGATATCAAGCACACCACGGTGCTTCCCGGTGTGACCGAGATTTGCTTCAGCGCAGCGACACTCAGCGCGCCCGCAGGCTCGGCGATCACACCTTCGTTCTGGTACAGCTCCAGCATCGCCGTGCAGATCGCACCCTCGTCGACCTGCGTCATAACGAACGGTCCGAACGCGTCGCTGCGTGCGGGGAACGTCGGCACTGCCACCAGAGGTAGCGACGCGTGCGACACCACTTCCGCGCCGAGCAGCCGTAGAGCTTCGTAGGGAACATCGCCGATTCGGCGGACGGCGGCACCGTCGACGAAAGGATCGATATCGGACAACGTCACCGGTCCGCCCGCAATCAAGGCCGCAGTCATCGATGCCGCACCCGACGGTTCGACTCCGACCAGCGCAGTGGCGGGTGAACGCTCCCGCAGATAGGTCGAGATCCCCGCGATGCATCCGCCGCCGCCGACCGGCATGACAACGGTGTCCGGGGCCGCACCCAGTTGCTCGACGATCTCGGCAGCGATAGTTCCCTGACCCGCCACCGTCCGCTCGTCGTCGAACGGCGGGACCATCGTCGCACCGGTGCGAGCGGCGTCCTGCGCTGCAGCCGCGGCCGCGTCGTCGAAGGTCTCCCCGACGACGATGAGCTCGACGAACGGGCCGCCGTGCACGCGGATCCGGTCGCGCTTCTGCTTCGGAGTGTTGACCGGCACGTAGATTCGCCCGCGTACCTGCATCGAACGGCACGCGAACGCGACGCCCTGCGCATGGTTTCCTGCGCTCGCCGTGACGACGCCGGCAGCCAACTCCTCAGGCGCCAGCTGCGCCATCAGGTTGTATGCACCGCGGATCTTGTACGAGCGAACGATCTGGAGATCTTCACGTTTGAGGTAGACATTCGCGCCGGTGGCAGCGGACAGGCGCTCGCAGAACTGCAGCGGCGTTGCCGCGACGACGTCCGAAATTCGACGAGCAGCCACATCGATGTCGTCCGCAGACACTGCGAACGATCGACTGCTGGACACGACGTCAGACGAGTTGGACACCCGTCCATGCTGCCACCAGCGCCGATTCGGCTCCTAACCGGGACTAGCCACGAGGCGAAAACTGCGAAGGAAGCGGCACGTTCCGCAGATTCGACTTCGCCATCTGGACCGCTTCCCCGACGCCGCCGTTCATCACCATCCGCGACATGGCAAGGGCGAACCCCTTCACTTGCTCACCGGTGATGCTGGGCGGCAACGACAGAGCATTGGGATCGGTGACGATGTCCACCAGCGCCGGACCGTCATGATCGAGTGCGGCACGAATCCCGGATTCCAGATCACCTGGCTGTTCTATCCTCCGCGAGAAGATGCCCAGCGCTGCGGCCACGGCCGCATAATCGGTGGCGGGGACGTCCACGCCGAAGTCTGGAATACCGTCGACCAACATCTCGAGCTTCACCATCCCGAGCGTCGAATTGTTGAACACGACGATCTTCACCGGCAACCGATACATCGCTACCGTCACCAATTCGCCCAGGAGCATCGACAGCCCACCGTCGCCGGACATGGAGACCACCTGCCGCGACGGGAATGCCACCTGCGCGCCGATCGCATGGGGCAGCGCATTGGCCATCGAGCCGTGCAGGGCCGAAGCGATGAATCGTCGTTGTCCGTTGGGGTTGAGATAGCGCGCCGTCCACACGTTGCACATGCCGGTGTCGGCGGTGAAGATCGCGTCCTCGGCGGCGAGATCGTCGAGAATGGATGCCGCGTACTCGGGGTGAATGGGCGTGCGCTGCTTGACCGGCTTGGTGTACGCACCGACGACCTTCGTCATGAGCTTGTCGTGCCGATCGAGAGTCCGCTCCAGGAACTTCCGGTCGGTCTTTCGCTCCACCAACGGCAGCAGGGCAGCCAACGTGCTCTTCGAGTCACCGTGGACCGCGAGATCAAGACTCGTTCGGCGCCCCAGCTTTTCGGCTGCGCTGTCGATCTGGGCCGTGCGGACATCGGCGGGGAGGAACTGGTCGTACGGAAAGTCGGTCCCGATCAGCAGGAGAAGATCGGCGTCGTGAATTCCGTCGTGGGCTGCGCCGTAGCCGAGCAACCCGGTCATGCCGATGTCGAACGGATTGTCGTACTGCACGAACTCCTTGCCGCGGAGTGAATGTCCGATCGGCGCGCCCACCTTCTCGGCGAATTCCAGCAGTTCCGGACGAGCGTCGCGAACACCCGCGCCGGCGAAGATAGCTACGGTCCCAGCCGCGTTCACTGCTGCAGCCAGCGTCTCGACGTCCTCCGCCGCGGGCACCAGCGACGGTGTCGCGGTCCGGACGAACGCCGGAGCCGCCCGGCCGATCGGCTCGTCGGCGATGTCACCGGGCAGTGTCACCACCGCGACCCCGGACTTGCCGATAGCATGTTGCAGAGCCGAATGCACCACCCGTGGAGACTGTTCGGGCGTGCTGATCAGCTCCGCGTAAACCGAACACTCGACGAACAAGCGGTCCGGATGAGTTTCTTGGAAGAAACTCGAACCGATCTGCGCGCTCGGGATGTGTGACGCGATAGCCAACACGGGCGCACCCGAGCGAGTGGCGTCGTACAAGCCGTTGATGAGGTGCAGGTTGCCCGGTCCACACGACCCAGCACACACCGCGAGCTTGCCCGTCAGCTGAGCCTCCGCGGCCGCTGCGAATGCGGCCGCTTCCTCGTGGCGAACGTGTATCCAGTCGAGCCCGCCGGCCTTCGCTCCCCCACTTCGGCGGACCGCGTCGACGATCGGATTGAGACTGTCCCCGACTATTCCGTAGATTCGCTCGACACCCGCCTCGATCAGTTGCGTGACGATTTGGTCGGCGACGGTCTCGTTTCTCAACTTGCTGGTCTCCCTCAGGATTTGGTCAATACGAACACAGGGATTTCTCGATCGGTCTTCTTCTGATATTCGGCGTAATCGGGGTATGCCTCGACTGCGCGCTCCCACCAGAGTGCCTTCTCGTCGCCGGTCACCTCGCGGGCGACGTAATCGGCCTTCTCGGTGCCGTCCTGCAACTCGACGTGTGGCTCGGCTTTGATGTTGAAGTACCACACAGGATGCTTCGGGGCACCGCCCAGCGACGCGACGACTGCGTACTCACCGTCGTGTTCGACGCGCATCAGCGGTGTCTTCCGAAGTTTGCCGGACTTGTTGCCCTTGGTCGTCAGTAAGATGACTGGCATTCCGTTGAGGCTGGTTCCCTCAGTACCGCCGGAACCTTCGAGAAGTTCGGCTTGTTCGCGGGCCCAGTCCGATGTGCTCGGTTCGTATTCTCCGGTCAATGGCATGACATCCAGTCAACACCCGACACCCGCACAACGCCACCGACCCCAGCATCCACGTCGGTCGAATCCCGGAAGTTCGGTGGACCGAATCTTCTCGTGCGTATACCCTGACATGGGTACGCAGCAATGCCGAACGGAGTGAACTCTTGTGACCCACGCAACTCTCAGCACGTGGACGCGTCGACGCGCCAGCACGAGCACCGTCGACATCGCAGGTACCGACTGGCCGGTGTACAAGATCGAAGCACTCGTCCTCGGCGCCCTCGTCTTCCTCGGCGCGCTCGCGCTCACCACATCGCTGCAGGTGGCTGTCCTCACCAGCGCCGCCTCGACGGTGGTGGCCTGGTGGACGTTGCTTATCGTCGAGCGTCGCGCGGCCCGGCACCCACGGTGACCGAACGACTCATTCGGTCACCTGACGGGCTGAACGCGCAACTTCCAGCCCACGCTCAGGTTGCAACACGCGCCTGCGCTGCAACCTGCGCAGCCCGGCACCCACGGTGACCGAACGACTCATTCGGTCCCGAACCCCGCCGAACGACTCACCCGGTAAGGCATCCCGGCCCGAGCAGAGCTTTCAGATCACCCATCAGCGCCGACGTCGGGGTAACCCGCAAGCTGTCGTCGAGCTTCATCGCCGTGACCTTGTCACCACTGACCAGTCGAAGGTGAACGTCGGAGGTGCCGGGGTGGCTCATCAGGATCTTCTTGAGGGCTCCGACCTTGTCGGCCGTGCATTGACGTGTCGGGAGGCTGACCGCAAGGGGCTTCGCGACGCCCACGGCCGAAAGGTCAGGGACAGCAAGGTCGTTGGCGATGAGCGAGATGCGATCGTCTCGAACCGACACCCTGCCCTTGACGAGCACCACCGAGTCCTCGGTGACGTCTGCGCCGAACACCGAGTACGACTGCGGGAAGAACAGCACCTCGATACCGCCTACGAGGTCTTCCAACTGGGCCGAGGCCCACGTCAGTCCACTCTTGTTGATTCGACGGTTGACCGAGGCGAGGATGCCGCCGATGGTCACCTGCGTACCGTCCTTGACGTCCCCTTCGAGAATCGCCGGGATGTTCGTATCCGACTGAGCGGCGAGCATGTGCTCGACACCGAGTAGCGGGTGACCGGACACGTACAGGCCCAGCATTTCGCGCTCGAGCGCCAGGCGATGCTTCGATTCCCATTCCTCGTCGGGCACACGGACGTTGAACACGGCGGAAATGGACTCGTCCGCGTCCTCACCTCCGAAGAGGTCGAACTGGCCGATTGCTTCGGCCTTCTTCGTTCCCATCACCGCGTCGATCGCGTCGGCGTGAATGAGCATCAAGCCCTTGCGAGGATGTTCGAGTGAGTCGAACGCTCCCGACTTGATCAGCGATTCGGTGACCTTCTTGCTGCACGCGGTCGCATCGATCTTGTTCAGGTAATCGGAGAAGTCGGTGTACTTGGACTTCTCTTCCCGCGCGCGGATGATCGACGCCACGACGTTGGTACCGACGTTGCGGACTGCTCCGAGACCGAAGCGGATGTCCTTGCCGACGGAAGCGAAGTTGAGCTCGGATTCGTTGACATCGGGTGGAAGCACGGTGATTCCGAGCTTGCGGCAGTCGGCGAGGTAGATGGCCGACTTGTCCTTGTCGTCGCCGACGCTGGTGAGCAGACCGGCCATGTATTCGCCGGGATAGTTCGCCTTGAGGTATCCGGTCCAGTACGACACGAGCCCGTATCCGGCCGCATGCGACTTGTTGAACGCGTAGCCCGCGAACGGCAGAACGGTATCCCACAACGCCTTGATGGCTGCTTCGGAGAAGCCGTTGTCCAGCATTCCCTGCCGGAACCCTGCGTATGCCTCTTCCAGCACCGAGAGCTTCTTCTTACCCATGGCGCGTCGCAGCAGATCGGCCTGGCCGAGCGAATACCCGGCGACCTTCTGCGCGATCTGCATGATCTGCTCCTGATACACGATCAGGCCGTAGGTGTCCTTGAGGATTTCGGCGAGCGGTTCCTCGAGCTCAGGGTGAATCGGCTTTACTTCTTGGCGACCGTTCTTGCGGTCGGCATAGTCGTTGTGCGCGTTCATGCCCATCGGGCCGGGTCGGTACAACGCCAGGACGGCGACGATGTCCTCGAACCCCGTCGGCTGCATCCTGCGGAGGAGATCCCGCATGGCGCTACCGTCCAACTGGAACACACCGAGTGTGTCTCCGCGGGCCAACAATTCGTACGTCGCGGGGTCGTCGAGGCTGAGCGTGTCGAGGTCGACGTCGACCCCGCGATTGCTCTTGATGTTGTCGATGGCGTCACCGATGACGGTGAGGTTGCGCAGCCCGAGGAAGTCCATCTTGAGCAGACCGATGGCCTCGCACGACGGGTAGTCCCAGCCGGTGATGATCGCGCCGTCCTGCGCTCGCTTCCACACCGGAATGGCGTCGGTCAGCGGCTCCGAGGACATGATGACCGCGCAGGCGTGAACGCCGGCGTTTCGAATCAGCCCTTCCAGCCCGCGGGCCGTCTTGTAGATGGTGGCGACATCGGGATTCGAGTCGATGAGCGCTCGGACCTCGGTCGCTTCCTTGTACCGCTCGTGCGCCGGATCGGTGATGCCTGCCACCGCGATGTCCTTGGCCATGATGGGCGGTGGAAGCGCCTTGGTGATCTGGTCGGCGATCGCGAATCCCGGCTGGCCGAACTGCACGCGCGCAGAGTCCTTGATGGCGGCCTTGGTCTTGATGGTTCCGAACGTGATGACCTGCGCGACGCGGTCACTGCCCCACTTCTCGGTGGCATACCGCACCATTTCGCCACGACGACGATCGTCGAAGTCGATATCGATATCGGGCATGGACACGCGCTCGGGGTTGAGAAATCGCTCGAACAGCAGACCGTGCGGCAGTGGGTCGATGTTGGTGATGCCCATCGCGTACGCGACGAGCGAGCCTGCTGCCGATCCACGACCCGGTCCGACGCGGATACCGACAGAACGTGCGTACGCGATGAGGTCACCGACGACGAGGAAGTACGCCGGGAAGCCCATCTCGAGAATGACGGAGATCTCGTACTTGGCGCGATCGCGGTATTCCTGAGGGACACCGTCCGGGAACCGCCACTCGAGGCCGCGGTCCACCTCTTTGGTCAGGAACGATCCCTGGGTATCGCCTTCCGGGACAGGGAAGATGGGCATGCGATCGCGGTGCGCCCACACGTCGTCGTACGGCTGGACACGCTCGGCGATCAGCAGCGTGCTGTCGCACGCACCGGGCACCTCGTCATCCCACAGCGCCCGCATCTCTGCTGCGGACTTGAGGTAATAGCCGTCGCCGTCGAATTTGAATCGCGTCGGATCGCTCAGGGTCTTGCCGGTCTGGATGCAGAGCAGCGCTTCGTGGTTTTCCGCTGCGTCTTTGGTGACGTAGTGACAGTCGTTCGTAGCGAGAGGCGGGATCGACAGCTTCTTGCCGATATCGATCAGTCCTTCGCGCACGCGCCGCTCGATGGACAGACCGTGGTCCATCAGCTCGAGGAAGAAGTTCTCCGGGCCCCAGATCTCCTGCCATTTGGCTGCCGCTTCGAGGGCCTCTCGATCCTGGCCGAGACGCAGCCGCGTCTGTACCTCCCCCGACGGGCACCCGGGGGTCGCGATGATCCCTTCGGCGTGCGTCGCGATGATCTCCTCGTCCATGCGCGCCCACTTGCCCAGCTGACCCTCGATCGAGGCCAGTGACGACAACTTGAAGAGATTCCGTACGCCCGTCGCGTTCTCGGCGACCATCGTCATGTGCGTGTACGCGCCGCTACCGGAGACATCGTCCGACTTCTGGCTGCGATCGCCCCACAGCACGCGCTTCTTGTTGAATCGCGACTCGGGAGCGATGTACGCCTCGATACCGATGATCGGTTTGATTCCGGCCTTCTTGGCCTCGTTGTAGAACTCGCTGGCGCCGTACATGTTGCCGTGGTCGGTCATTCCGACTGCCGTCATCTCGAGACGCGCAGCCTCTGCGAACATAGGCGCGATCTTGGCGGCCCCGTCGAGCATCGAGTACTCGGTGTGGTTGTGCAGATGAACGAACGAGTCAGCCACGAAGTTGTCTCCTGAAGGTCGAGCGGGTCGATATGTCGAGACGCAAAGTGCACCTCACTCTAGGCGCTGGAACCGACAGATTTTTCCGCACTCGCGGTGTGTCACGCGTACCTGCGTGTCGCACCTGGGCGCGTCGTGACAGGTGTGACGGAAGAGACCGATGGGAGCGCCGCGATCGAGAACGGAGGCATGCCTCACGGCGGCGGGATCGGTCCGTCATCGGGCAGCGCGCCCACGACATCCACGTAGTCCGGTAGCAACGCCCGGACCGCGAAACGTCCGGCAACAGCGTCGGACGGTAGCGCCTCGACTGTGCGAACACCGGACGTCGCTTGGATCGACCGCAACGAGATCCCACTCGCGTGCACCACCAGACCCACTACGCAGTCGCACCCGGCAGCCAGCCGAGGCAACGACGCCGCGTCGATCTGCGATTGGCGATCCCATTGGCCGGTCGAGCCGTGCAGCCCGGACGCTGCGGTGTCCTCGGACGCCAGCACCGACTGCTCGGTGCCGGGCACCCCTACCACGATTGACGGGGTCTGGACCCTGTCCATCGGAACGCGGATCAGTACCTGCGCAATTCGTGTGCCGCCTGCGGATTCGTAGGCCGTCGCGGGAGATGTCGCGGCCGCAAACGACACGAGCGCCCAATGAAGGTCTTCGTCGGCTGCCGCATCCTGCACGCTCTGCACGGAGCGCGAGGTGTAGTTTGCGACAGTCTCACCGTTGTCCGGTCCGAGTCGGTCGGTGTTCACTCCCGGCTGCGGCAGCGGGATCATGACACCGACGACCGCGAACAGGACAAGAGTCACCACGACGAGCGCGCATGCCTCGGCAACTCCCCGCACCCATCTCATGCCGAGCGCAGCACCTCGAGTGCATGTTCGAGATCGGCCGGATACTTACTCTCGATCTCCACCCAGCGACCGTCCGACGGGTGGGCGAATGCCAGCGACTTGGCGTGCAGCCATTGGCGTTCGAGGCCGAGGCGTTCGGCAAGGCGTGGGTCGGCACCGTAGGTCAAGTCGCCGCAACACGGGTGCCGCAGGGCCGAAAAGTGAACTCTGATCTGATGGGTGCGCCCGGTTTCGAGATGGACGTCGAGCAGGCTGGCGGCCTGGAAAGCCTCGATCGTGTCGTAATGGGTCACACTCTCTTTGCCGTCGGCCCGGACGGCGAACTTCCAGTCGTTGCTGCCGTGTCTCCCGATCGGCGCATCGATGGTGCCGCTGCTCGGATCCGGATGCCCCTGTACGAGTGCGTGATACCGCTTCTCGATGGTCCGCTGCTTGAACGCGCGCTTGAGCAACGTGTACGCCCGTTCCGAGGTCGCCACGACCATCACTCCCGACGTCCCGACGTCGAGACGGTGCACGATTCCCTGACGCTCGTGCGCTCCCGACGTCGAGATGCGGAAGCCGGCTGCGGCAAGACCACCGATGACCGTCGGCCCCGTCCACCCGACACTGGCATGGGCCGCGACACCGACAGGTTTGTCGACGGCAACGATGTCGTCGTCGGCGTACAGAATCTCCATGCCGTCCACGGGAACAGCTTCGACAGTGAGTTCACGGGCAGGCTCGGGAAGAACCACTTCGATCCACGACCCGGCCGACAATCGGTCCGACTTGCCGACTGCGGTGCCGTTCACCGCAACCGAACCTTCTTCCGCCAGCGTCGCCACGACGGTGCGCGACAGGCCGAGCAATCTGGACACACCCGCATCCACCCGCATACCGTCCAGGCCGTCGGGAACCGGCATCGAGCGCGACTCTCTCACTTTTGTTCCGCCGCACCGGAATTGGCGACGTCCTTCTTCGACGACACCCGTTCTCCGTTGGGCTCGAAGCCGAGCAGACTCACTGCAACCAGCAGGATCGCGCCGCACACGATGGAAGAATCAGCGACGTTGAACACCGGCCACCATCCGACGGAAACGAAGTCCACCACATGCCCCTGCAACGGCCCGGGAGAACGGAAGAAGCGGTCGATCAGATTTCCCAGCGCGCCGCCGAGAACAAGTCCGAGTCCGATCGCCCACCACGGCGAACGTAGAGTCCGGCCGATTCGAATCACGGCGATGACGACACAAATCGCAACGATGGTCAGGAGCCACGTCATGCCCGTTGCCATCGAGAATGCGGCACCCGGATTGCGTACCAGCCGCAGCGTGACCACATCGCCGATGATCTCGACCGGCCTACCCGGCGCGATGAAGTGCACAACCGCGATCTTGGTGACGAGGTCGAAGGCGAGAATGAAAAACGCGATCACGATCAGCATCCGAGTGCGCAGTGGTCGTCGAGCCTGATCCCCTGAGGCTGCCGAGGCCGAGCCGACGTCCGAAGCCGGTCCAGGCACAGCGGCGGACGCATCTGCAGCGGTCTCCGGCCTTTCGGCAGCGGTATCCGGGCTGGAATCTGGACTGGGCGAATCGGTCGGGCGGTCGTCACTCACACCCCTATCATGTCGCATCGAAGCCCTGCGCCTGTCACCCGCATCTGCGACGACACCGCACGCCTGCGTGCGGTGTCGTCGAGCATCCGTAGCCTGGTCCCGTGATCTCGACTTCCGAAACCCCGATGCGACGCCTTCGCGCTCTTGCCGCCGCAGTCGCCGTGACCGCGCTCCTGGCCGGTTGTGGAGCCTCCGACGACGATGCACCGTCCGACACGGCAACGTCGTCGACGACATCGGGAGTGGCGCTCCCAGTCACCCCGGTGACGGTGGCCGTCGTCGACGCGGGAGCAGAGCCACGAAGCCGGCTGACGCAAGACCTGTCCGGCGAGCAGTCGGTTCTACTGACCACCCGCTCGACCGTCACCCAGCAGATCGACGATCAGTCGGTTCAGGACTTCTCCACACCGGAATTGACGGTGCCGCTCACGGCGCAGTCGCCCGAATCCGATTCGGACCGCACGGTAGACCTGCGAATAGGTAGTGCGACATCGGCCGACCAACGACTCACCGAGGCACTGGCAGCGGCCGACGGCTCGGAAGCCGGGTTGACGGTCACCGACACCGGCGCGGTGACGGCGCTCTCGATCGCGCCCGCCGAGGCCGCGCAGGACTCCGCCCGCGCGGCCATCGAACAAGCCCTCAATCAAGCCGTGTATCGCTCCATCTCGTTTCCGGAGGGCGATGTGGGTGTCGGTGCAGTCTGGACTGCAGATCAGCAGGTCATCAGCGGTCTCACGCTCAACCAGCGGACTACCGCGACACTCCGGGAGCGAAACGGGGATCGCCTCACCATCGACCTTCGAATCGAGCAGACGCCCGAGTCGACGACGCTGGAGCTACCGGACGACGCGGGTCAGTTGGCCATCGACGCGTACACCATGACCGGCACCGGAACGCTCGAGATCGATCTGAGTAAACCGCTGCCCATCTCCGGTGAGGTCACTGTCGGCGGCAACCAGCAGTACAGCGATCCGGAGGGCACCACCGTGCTCCGTCAGGACATCAGCGACACCCTTCGATGGACGACACAGTGAGGCGCCGACACACGATCTGGACGACGACGCTGTCGACAGTCGCCATCACGGTTCTCGCTGCCTGCGGCGCCGCCGAGGACACTCCCGACGAGGCCCCGCTCGCCGACCTGGAACCTCGGGTAGTCGCACCGCAACCGCTCAACGGCTCGCCCATCACCGACTCGACCGTTCTGAGCGCCAGGATGCTGCTCGTCGCGGATGTGCCCGACGGTTTCGCCGTCATCCCGGATCCAGTCCGCGATCTCGGACTCGATCCGGCTCCCGACTACGACGCACAGGATCGTTCCGGGACCGATCCTCAGTCGTGCGCCGACGTGCTCGCCACGGTCGCGCAGCAGTCTCCCGGTGCGTCCGCCGACGCCGAGGTTCGGTACTCGGGACCCGAGTTCTCCTCCATCGACGAAGATGCGGCCAGCTATGCCGACAGCGGCGCCGCCGCGGCCTTCGATGAGGTTCAGAACGCCTTCGCCCAGTGCACCGAGTACACGGGCACGGACGCCGACGGCGTCGGCGTGAAGTATCGGCTCGGTGCCCGCGAGCAGGAAACGATCGGCGATGCGTCCACTTCGGTGCGGCTGGAGACGACGAGCGAGGGCTACACGTTGGTGGCGGACGCTGTCGTAGCCGTGGTCGACCACACTGTCGTACAACTGGTGGTGACCAGCCAAGAGGGCGTGGATCCAGCCTCGTTCACCGCTCTCGCGAAGACCGCAGCGGACAGGATCAGAGGGAACGACGCGGGCGTCTAGTGCCCCGAACGCACCGGTGCCGGTGTGGTGCTCCTCATCGGAGCACCACACCGGCACCGGGAACTGCGCACGATCTCGTGTGCAGCAGCGAATCAGTCGACTAACGCAAGCTGGCGACTATGCGCAGGCGGGCGACGTCAGCTGCGCGAGCTGAACAAATCCACACGCGTTGGCCTTGGACAGCTTCCAGACACCGTTCTCGGCGACGAAGACGAAGCTACCCGGATTGGCCTGACCGTTGATGGACAGCGTGGCGCCAGCGTTCAGGGTGCCGTCGCCGAGGTCGTCGACGCTGGTGATCTCGATTGTTGCACCGTTCTGGACGGCTGCGGCCGCGACCTGGTTGATGAGCTCCGGATCGGCCTCGGCGCCCTGGATCAGCTGCGCCTTCTCCTCGACCGGAACAGCCGGATCCAAACCGCGCGCCAGTTCGGCATTGAGCTCTTCGGGAGTGGGCACGGGCGGGTAGTCGCCTGCCGGCTCGGGGGCGGTGGACGCCGAGGAGGCGGCGGATGCCGACGTGGTCGTCGGCGTCTCTTCGTCCCCTCCGGAGCTGCACGCCGTCATCGTCAGCGCGGCGGCGATCGCGACGCCGGCAACTACGGCCTTTCGGGTGTTACGAAGCTTCAAGTGCTCTGTCCCTTCGGTCTTACTTCTCGCGGTCTTTACTTCTCGGTCACTTGCTGTTGCGGTTCTGAGCAACGTCGGCCTGAGTTCGTCCCGGCCGCTCCACTATGCCATCCGTCTACTCGGGCGGAAAGGAGCGAGGCTACTCACCGGTAGGAATCACTGTCATTCCAAGCTGTCGAGAGCATCCGCCACAACGAGCATGGCGTCGTCCTCTGCGAACGTTCGTGCTCGCCCCGGCCCGGTGGACCGGGTCTCGAAGCGAACTGTCACCACGGAATGTCCCGCCCCCTGGATCCATCCGTGCCCGTATTCAGGATGCCTTACATCCACGCCGGGATGCCACTTCGCCCCGTACTCGCGCGCTGTCGGCGCCGGTTCGATCGCGGTCCCGGCGGCCGCGAGCAGGTCCTCCGAGTGGTAGTCGAGCTCGGGAAACAACGAACCCTGTTGGACCGCGGACAGACCGGTGAACGAGACACCGACCAAGCGGATCGGCCCCAGTTCCACCGGATCGAGCACCTGCCGTTGTGCAGTGGCCACGAGGGTCTGCTTGTCCACGGTCGCGTAGGGCAGCGTCACCGAACGTGTGACGATGCTCATGTCCGATTTGCGTAGCTTGAGTACCACGGTGCGCGCACCGCGGCCGTCCTCGAGCAGACGCCGATGGGCCGCATCCGCACTCGCTTCCACCGCCTTTCGCAACTGCGCGAGAGTCACCAGGTCGTGCGCGAACGTCGTCTCCGCGCTGACTTGCTTCGCTTCTGCTCGTTCTGCCACGACGCGGTCGTCGATTCCCCGCGCCAGCTTGTGCAGACTGGGTCCGATCGTCGCGCCGAGGATGGACGCGACCTCGGATTCATCGGTCGCGACGAACTTCCCGATGGTGTCGATGCCGAGCCGACGAAGCTTTTCATCGGCGACAGGTCCGATCCCCCACAGCTTGCGGACCGGCAAGGCGGCCATCAACGCCGTCTGCTCGGCAGGCGTGACCACCTTGACTCCGTCCGGCTTGGCCAGTCCCGAAGCGATCTTGGCGATCTGTTTTCCCGAGCCGGCTCCGAGCGAGGCAACGAGTCCGGTCTCGGCGAGGACCAGACCGCGCAGCATCTCGCAGAACTCGACCACCTCGGCAGCAGTCGCGCCCGCGAGTTCGGCGGGTTCACCGAATGCCTCGTCCATCGACAACTGTTCCAGCACCGGCATTCTCGCGCGCAGCCCGTCGAACACGCGTTTGCTCAACGCCTGGTAGAGCGCACCACGAGGTGGCAGCACCACTGCTGAAGCACCCACGAGTCGACGCGCTTGATGCATCGGCATCGCCGATCGAGCTCCGAACGTGCGCGCCTCGTAACTGCATCCGGCCACCACCCCGCGGCCCCCCGCACCGCCGACAAGCACTGGCCTGCCCCGCAACGTGGGCCTGGTGAGCTGCTCGACCGAGGCGAAGAACGCATCCATGTCGAGATGCAGCACCCAGCGCCGACTGCGAGAGTCGATCACGACCGAACGATACCCGTACGCACTCTTCGCATCACATGCCTTCGAGCTCGAAGCCCAGAGCGGCAGCCGCACGACGCGGGGACGGCTCGGCCCAGTGCTCTGCATAGACGTCGTTCGCTGACAACGACCGAGTTATCGCCTTGTCGATGTACACGAC
>NZ_LVCV01000668.1 GCF_001647195.1 Rhodococcus sp. EPR-157
ACCGCAGCCGCACGGATTCAGCACGCGCTACCACCGCCTGATAGCCCGGCACACTCAGACAACCCTCGTAGAAAGCCACGCGCTTCTCACCGACCGCCTGGTAGCTCGGATTCACCACGGCCCGAAACGGCAACGGTGAACGCCGACGGGTGCGTACGAGCTCCTCGCCGATGTCGTACATGTCCTCGATCACCGCGACACACAACGGAATACCGATCTGCGGTGCGGCCAGACCGACACCCGGAGCGTCGTACATGGTCGCGCGCATCACCTCGATCAACGCATCGAGGGTGCGGCGCTCGAGTTGGCCGGTCAGCGGCGCCGCGGGTGCCCGCAGAACCGGCTCACCGACAGTCACGATGGGCACGACGCCGTCGCGAGCTACCGACAGAAGCTCGCGAACGGCGTCCTCCACAGATGCCGGGGTGGTCATCCCGCGCGGCTGATCAAGGCACGCACGCCCTCCCCGAGCTCGACGGCGTCGGCGCCTGGGTCTCCGTCGACCAAGGACAGTGCCAGAACCTCTCCGGCGATCAGATCGCGGTGAGTATCGAGCCACTCCTGCCGTTCTTCCGGGACTCGGACGACGATGTCGATGCGATCCGACACGTTCAGCCCCAGGTTGCGACGCGCTTCCTGGAACTCGCGGATCCGGTCCTTCGCCCACCCCTCCGCCTCCAGCTCGGCAGTGACCCTGGAATCGAGGACCACCAGACCGGAGTTTCCAGGCAGGGCAGCCGTCGAATCAGGCTCGGCTGCAACCAATTTGCGGGTGAACTCGGCAGGCAGCAATTCGATACCGGCAGCGCTGACGATTCCGGATTCGTCCTCGCTCCACTCCCCTGCCTTGACGGCCTTGATGACCTTCTGGACATCCTTGCCGATGCGGGGGCCCGCTGCTCGCGCATTCACGACCAGCTCGAACTTGCCGTGCACGGCCACGTCGTCGGTCAGATCGACCTTCTTCACGTTGACCTCGTCGGCGATGATATCGGCGTACGGGCGCAGCCGCTCGGCTCCCTCGGCTGCGACGGTGACCTCCGGCAGCGGCAACCGCACCCGCAAGTTCTGTGCTTTCCGCAGACCCAACACCGTCGAACACACACTGCGCACTTCGTCCATCGCGCTGACCAACTCGGGATCCGACGGCAGATCCGAACGCGCTGGCCAATCCGTCAGGTGAACCGAGCGTCCACCGGTCAGACCGCGCCAGACGACCTCGCTGACGAGCGGAAGCAACGGCGCGGCGATCCGGGTCAACACCTCGAGCACCGTGTGCAGCGTGTCGATCGCGTCGGTGTCTTCGCTCCAGAAACGTGAACGTGACCGTCGGACATACCAGTTCGTCAGTGCGTCGCAAAAGGTTCTCAGCTCGTCGCACGCACCGGCGATGTCGTTGCCTTCGAGCGCATCGGTGATCGCATCCCGGGTCGCAGACAGCTTCGCAAGTACGTACCGGTCCAGCACGTTCGGCGAATCGGTGCGCCATCGACCGGGCTTGCCTGCGTACAACTGCAGGAAGCTCCACGCGTTCCAGATCTGAAGCAGGGCCTGACGTACACCCTCGCGGATGCCTTGTTCGGTGACGATCAGGTTGCCCCCGCGCAGGATCGGCGAGGACATGAGGAACCAGCGCATGGCATCGCTGCCGTCACGATCGAAGACTTCCTTGACGTCGGGATAGTTGCCCTTGGACTTGCTCATCTTCAGTCCGTCGTCGCCGAGAACGATGCCGTGCGCAGCAACGGTCTTGAATGCCGGTCGGTCGAACAGAGCAGTCGCCAGCACGTGCAACGTATAGAACCAGCCGCGGGTCTGTCCGTTGTACTCGACGATGAAATCACCCGGATTGTGCCCAGCTGTCGTAGCTGTCCCGTTGAACCATTCTTCGTTCTCGAACGGAAAATGCACCTGCGCGTACGGCATCGACCCGGATTCGAACCAGCAGTCGAGTACCTCGGGCACCCGACGCATCGTCGACTTGCCGGTCGGGTCGTCCGGGTTCGGACGCGTCAGATCATCGATGTACGGACGATGCAGATCGTCCGGTCGCACACCGAAGTCGCGTTCGAGCTCGTCGAGGCTGCCGTAGACGTCGAGCCTCGGGTACTCCGGGTCGTCCGACGTCCACACCGGGATCGGGCTGCCCCAGTAACGATTGCGGCTGATGTTCCAATCTCGCGCACCCTCGAGCCACTTACCGAACTGCCCGTCCTTGATGTGCTCCGGGACCCAGGTGATCTCCTGGTTGAGCTCCACCATCCGGTCACGGAACTTCGTCACCGCGACGAACCACGACGGAACCGCCATGTAGATCAATGGCTGGCCGCTCCGCCAGCTGTGCGGGTAGGAGTGCTCGATCGTCTCGTGGCGCAGCAGACGCCCCGATGCCTTGAGGTCCTTGATGATGACCGGATTCGCGTCGAACACCATCAAGCCCTCGTACGGCGAAACGAGGGAGGTGAACTTTCCACCCGGATCGAGCGGTTGCACCACCTCGATGCCGTTCGCTGTGGCGACATCCATATCCTCTTCACCGAAAGCCGGTGCAAGGTGCACGATTCCGGTTCCCGAGTCGGTGGTGACGTAGTCGGCCTGCAGTACCCGGTGCGCGTTCTCGTGACCGAGGAAGAAGTCGAAAGGCGGCGCATAGGTCAGGCCGACGAGATCGGCCCCGGTGTGCTCGGACAGCAGTTCCGGTTCTTCGCCGAGTTCGCGCGAATAGTGCGCCAGACGTGCGGAGGCCAGTACGTACCGTTCACCGTCGACGCCACGCACCTGAACGTAGTGAACCTCTGGGTTGACTGCGATCGCCAGATTCGACGGTAACGTCCATGGGGTCGTGGTCCAGATCAGCGCGTTCGCACCGTCCAGGGGTGAGCCGGGTGCCGCCAGCGGCATCGTGACGGTGACGGCAGGATCCTGACGCATCTTGTACGCGTCGTCGAGGCGCGTTTCCTGGTTGGACAGCGGGGTCTGCTCGTACCAGGAGTACGGCAGTACTCGATATCCCTGGTAGATGAGCCCCTTGTCGTACAGGGTCTTGAACGCCCACATGACCGACTCCATGAAGTCGAGGTCCAGCGTCTTGTAGTCGTTGTCGAAGTCGACCCACCGCGCCTGCCGGGTGACGTAGTCTCGCCACTCGCCGGTGTACTGCAGGACCGATTGCTTGCAGTACGCGTTGAACTTGGCCAGACCCATCTCGTCGATCTCGGACTTGTCCTTGATCCCGAGTTGCTTTTCGGCTTCCAGTTCAGCGGGCAGTCCATGGCAGTCCCAGCCGAAGCGACGCTCGACCTTCTTGCCGCGCATGGTCTGGAACCGCGGGACGAGGTCCTTGACGTACCCGGTCAGCAAGTGACCGTAGTGCGGGAGACCGTTCGCAAAGGGTGGTCCGTCGTAGAAGACGAATTCCTCGGCGCCTTCGCGGTTCTCCACGCTCGCGCGGAAGGTTCCGTCGGCCTCCCACACGTCGAGAACCTTCTTCTCGAGTTCGGGGAAGGAGACGCTGCCCGCCCCAGTTCCCGCGATGTCGACGAGTGGATACGCGTCGCGGGGGGTGGATGTGTTCGTCGAATCGGTACTCATGTGCGGCGCTCCTACCGTGCCAACCGCCTCGATGTGGATGAGACGGTGCTGGACAGACTCGGCACGGGGACGACAACCGGCGTGTGGGACGCCGGCACCGCGGTACCACCCCGCTTGCGCCGACTCCTCTTTCGAGAAGCCGACGCCGCTCGCACAGCTGTGACGGGCTTACCCGTTCGGTTCTACTGAGTGTCGGCGCGTCCGGTCGGACATGCGTGCACCGTTCTTCCGAAGGCTCCCCGGTGATATCCGGATCGACACCTGTACTCGTATTCTCAGCCCATACTAACGAACGCGTCGATCTGCATTACTGCTCGGGCGGTGTCTTGCGCCCCATCAGAGCACCTGCCAACAGCAGTACGGCCCCGACAACGCACACTGCGATGCATCCCCACGCCCACAGAACCGACCCGGTCATCAATGCGATGACCAGCATCGCGAACCCAACTGCTGCCGCACCCAACGTCAGGACAAGCACGCCACTCCTCGTTCCGGATACGCCTCGCAGCGATCGTCAGACCCAGGGTGCGCCGTCACGCGTTGCGCGCGGGGCAGATGAGTGTCAGTTGTTTCCCTTGGCATACGACTGGCTGTATCCGGAGGATTGGTCGTTCTGACCGAACTTGTCGGAACCATTGTCGACCGGCAGAGCGGACGACCGATTCTCGAGTTCTTCGAGCTGGGATTCCAGGTACGACTTGAGCCGCACGCGGTATTCGCGCTCGAATGTCTTGAGCTGCTCGATACGGCCCTCGAGCACCGAACGCTGCTCGTTGATGGTCGCCATGCTCTCGGTGTGCTTACGCTCGGCATCTGCCTGGAGTGCATCGGCCTTCTCCTTGGCCTGACGCAGCTGAGTCTCGGATCGCGTCTGCGCGTCCGACAACAGCGACTCGGACTTCTGACGTGCGTCGGACACCATTGCCTCGGACCGCGTACGTGCGTCCGTCACCAAACGCTCGGCGTTGGTGCGGGCGTTTCCGAGTAGTTGCTCCGACTCGGTCTTCGCATCGTTGGTGAGCCGGTCCGCCATTTCCTGGGCGAGACCGAGAATCTTCGCCGCCTGCATGTTGGAGTCGCCACTCTGCGATGGCGCTGCAGCGGCGACCGGGGCGGGCGCGACGACCGGCGCAGGCTTCGGAGGCTCGACAGGGCGCTGAGGCTCTGGAGCCTTCTGCTGTATCGGAGCCGCCTGCTGCGAGCCACCCTGGCGGGCGGAGCTCTTGGCATCGGCAAGTTCCTGGTCGAGCTCCCCGACCCGCTGGCGCAGGTCGGCGTTCTCCTCGATCAATCGCGACAGCTCTTGCTCGACGAGATCGAGGAATGCATCCACCTCGTCTTCGTTGTAGCCGCGCTTACCGATAGGCGGCTTGCTGAACGCGACATTGTGCACATCAGCTGGAGTCAGCGGCATGGAAGGATCCCTTCACGCATCTTAGGGCGGTAGAGCAAGCATTCAGTTATATCCCATTCCGCACGAGCCGGAACAATCAAACTGTAACTGGCGTCCATTCTGTCACATCGGTCGCGCTGGTCGCGCACGTCCGACGAGGTCTTTCGGCAAAGTCGCTATGTTCACGATCCCAAACCCCGCACCACCGTCATCAGGATGAATACCCCGAACAGCAGAACCATGATCGACAGATCGAGTCGAACCCCGCCGAGATTCACCGGCGGTATCAGCCGTCTCAGCAGCTTGACTGGCGGATCGGTCACCGTGAATATCGCTTCGAGCAATATCACTACAATTCCCGACGGTCGCCAATCTCGCGCGAACGTTCTGATGAATTCGACGATGATGCGGCCGATGAGCAGAAGCCAGAAAATGAACAGTATGAAGTAGATCACCGCGAACAAGGCCACAGGTCATACTCTGCCCGAAAAGATCGGCTCGATCAAAGCGACCAGGTCAGAGGCCTGCTCAGTTCGATCGAGCCGATGTGGGTCGACGCTTCGATCAATCGTCATTGCTGACTGTAGAAACCGGTCTCGGCGATCCGACGACGCTCCTGGGGAGACACATCGATATCGGCCGGAGAGAGAAGGAACACCTTCGTCGCAACCTTGTCGAACGATCCACGGAGTGCGAACGCCAATCCGGCGGCGAAATCGACGAGCCGCTTGGCATCGGCGTTGCTCATCTCGACGAGATCCATGATGACGGGTGTTCCGTCACGGAACCGCTCGCCGATGGTACGAGCTTCGCTGTAGTCACGCGGCCGTAGCGTCGTGATCTTCGACAACGGACCACCATCGTCGACCACAGGGCTCCTCCGAGTTTCCGCGCGTGCCAGCGAGTCGCTCCGCAGGCTCCGCTCCGGCCCATCCATTCGAGTATCGACGGCCAGGTTGCCCCTGGTCGACCCTCCACGGCTTGCCATCGACGGTGTGCGCGAGGCACGGCCGCCGATCGGCGCAAGCGTCGGTGCCGACCGCGGCGCCTCGTACTCGTCGTAGTCGTCGTCCATCTCGTCGAGTTCCGAGCGGGCAGGCCTACGGGACGAGAACGACGGCTTGGCGAACTCGCGATCACTGCGATCGTCGATGTCGCCGTACGGGTCACGCCCGCGTGAAGACCTGTGCGAGTCTGGCTCGTCGAGGTAATCGTCTTCGTAGTCCGCGAGCGGAACCATGCCGAAGTACGCCTTGAACTTGTGCAGGGTGCTCATCGATCTACCTTCCGTCAAAAGCTGGGTCGTTCCGTGTTCTGCGCTGCCGCTGTCCAGGTTCGCGATGTGTCAGTTGTGACTGATGTGATCCGTGGACTGTACTGGCGAGGTTATCGGCCGCGAACCGAGTATTGCGGTACCGACACGCACACACGTCGATCCATGTCGCACCGCGGCCTCCAGATCACCCGTCATGCCCGCCGAGAGCTCCGTCGCATCGGGATGTTGCCGCAGCAGACCCTGATGAATGTCCGCGAGATCGGCGAATGCGGCATCCGGGTCCACCCCGAGCGGTGGTACCGACATCAACCCTGCGAGCCTCAATCCATCCGAGTCGGCGACCCGCTCCGCCAGCGCCTCGAGATCCTCACGCTCGACTCCGCCTCGATGTACGTCTCCGTCGAGACTGACCTGGATGAGCACGTCGAGTTCGCTGGACCGCTCACCCACCTCGAATGCGTGCCCGACAGCCTTCTGGAGGGCCGAGATCAGACGCTCACTGTCCACCGAATGAATCGACGATGCCCAGCGTGCGACCGACTTCGCCTTGTTTCGCTGAAGATGGCCGATCATGTGCCACCGAACCGGCTCGGTTCCGAACGTCGCGCCGAGTTCGTCGACCTTTCTGGACGCCTCTTGTTCTCTCGATTCGCCGAAATCACGGCACCCGAGCTCGAACAGAATCTCGACATCACCGGCCGGGAAGAACTTGGTGACCGGCAGCAATGCCACGTCGTCGGGATCGCGTCCAGCTGCGGCACACGCGGCGCTCAGGCGCTCACGGACCGAAGCGAGCGCCGTTGCGATCTGCGCTGCTCTGTCAGGGGATGTCATGGCACCAGTCAAGCAGGCTCGGTGTCCATCCAGATCACGCTGGCCAACCTGCCGGTCGGGCCGCCCCGTCGATGGCTGAACAGAGTCCGATCCTCGATGGTGCAGCGCGGATCCGTAGCCACAGCCGACACACCCGCGTCGACCAACTGCCTCCTGATTCCGGCACGAATGTCGAGACCCGGCGTCTTCCTGACCGTTGTGCTCGCACTGCCGGGCAGATGCCGTTCCACATCCGCCTGCATGTGCGCGGGAACCTCGTATTGTCGCCCGCTCGCAGCAGGCCCGAGGAACGCCCCGATCCGGCTCAGCACTGCACCCTGGGCCACCATCGCATCGAGCACACGCGGCACGATCCCGATGCGGGCACCGACGCGGCCCGCATGCACGGCCGCGATGACACCGGCTTCGGAGTCGGACAGCAGAACAGGTACACAGTCGGCGGACAGAACGACGAGCGCCAGATCGCGCACCGTCGTCACCACAGCGTCGGTGACGGCAATCGGCTCGCGCACCGGGCCGTCGACGACGGTCACCGTGCGGCCGTGAACTTGCTCCATCCATACCAACCGGTCGACTCCGACACCGATCTCTCGACCGAGCCGTTCGCGATTGGCCGCGACCGCCGCCGGGTCGTCTCCGACATGATCACCGAGATTGAAACTGTCGAACGGAGGCGCCGACACGCCACCCGCCCTCGTCGTGGTAACTCGACGAACCCTGAAATTCGACGTTGTGTCGATCGAACCCATCAGTGATCAGCGGCGCATGAACGATGGCACGTCGACGTCATCGTCGCCATCGTCTTCCGTGACCGGGACCCGACGACCAGCGCTGCCTTGACTGCTCGACCCTCCATTCGATCCCGAGGACTGCAAGGGTGGAAGGCTGCTGCCACTTCCAGCGCCGACCGGATCACGGAATACCGCACCGGACTCGGACTTGTCGGACGACCGCGACGAAGATACTTCGCCGGACCGCGCAGAACCGATGGAAGCACGTGACGCACCTGGAGCGGCCTCGACCGGGCGACGCGTCGGCGTACCGCCGTCGAAGCCCGCCGCGATCACCGTGACGCGCACCTCGTCACCGAGTGAGTCGTCGATCACGGTTCCGAAGATGATGTTCGCGTCGATATGCGCGGCTTCCTGCACGAGCGAGGCTGCCTCGTTGATTTCGAACAGTCCGAGATCGGAGCCACCCGCGATGGACAGCAGAACGCCCCGGGCGCCCTCCATCGAGGCTTCGAGAAGTGGGGAGTTGATCGCGGATTCGGCCGCTTTGATCGCTCGACCTTCGCCCCTCGACGACCCGATGCCCATGAGGGCGCTGCCTGCGCCGGACATGACGCCCTTGACGTCGGCGAAGTCGACGTTGATCAGCCCGGGGGTGGTGATCAGGTCGGTGATTCCCTGCACGCCGTTGAGGAGAACCTCGTCGGCGCTACGGAAAGCGTCCATGAGGCTGACTGCAGCATCACCGAGTTGCAGCAAACGATCGTTCGGGATCACGATGAGCGTGTCGCAGGACTCGCGAAGCTGCTGGATGCCCGTATCGGCCTGTCCGCCGCGGCGCTTGCCCTCGAACGAGAACGGGCGCGTCACTACGCCGACCGTCAACGCTCCGAGCTTGCGCGCGATGTTGGCCACCACCGGAGCGCCACCGGTGCCGGTGCCACCGCCTTCGCCTGCGGTGACGAACACCATATCGGCGCCCTTGAGCACCTCTTCGATCTCGTCCTTGTGATCGTCGGCAGCTCTCCTGCCCACTTCCGGGTCGGCTCCTGCTCCGAGGCCACGGGTGAGCTCGCGTCCGACGTCGAGCTTGACGTCGGCGTCGCTCATCAGCAGTGCCTGGGCGTCGGTGTTGACCGCGATGAACTCGACTCCTTTGAGTCCCTGTTCGATCATGCGGTTGACCGCGTTAACGCCGCCGCCGCCGATGCCGACGACCTTGATTACGGCGAGGTAGTTGTGCGGGGGCGTCATTGGCTCTCGCCTTCCGTGGTTGTGTTCTGGTCTGTCTGACTAGAGTTCGGCAAAACCCTCAACCTAAACCACAGGCTTAGAGTTATGTCAAGTACTCGATGCCGGGAACGCTATGCACCGGTGCGCCAATGCGCCATTAGGCGCGCCGACGACGCAAGAAACATTTTGCGACCGCGTCGGTGTTACTTGGTGGTGGGAAGTTCAGGACTCGACACATCCAGAATCTGTCCTGGCTGCGACAACAGCGCAAGCGCCACAGCCGATTTGCGCTCCGAATTGTCTCGGTCACCCCAGACGAGAATACGCCCGTCGAGAAGCGACAGCGACACGTCCGACGCCGAGCTCGCTCGTATCTCACCGACCTGGCCTCGTAGTGACGCCGGCATCGAATCGAGTACAGCGAGAGCGCTTTCGGTGGCTGGATCGCCTGGCACCGGGTTGTCCGCCACCAGTCGTACGACCCCTGGAGGCGGAGCTGCGACCGCGAAATCGACTGCGTCCGCGTCCAGGAGGTGAGTGCCATCGGGTTCGTCGACGAAGACGACGGGAACGCGCTCGGTGACAGTGACTCTGACCGTCGAGGGGTACATCCGCTGGACCCGAACGGACGCAAGCGCTGGAATGGCAGCAACACGCTGCGCTGCCGAGCCTGCATCGACGCGAACGAGCTTCTCCCCCAGTGGTACCCCGAGTTCGGCGACGATCTGCTCCTCGGACACCGACATGGCCCCGTTGACATCGATCTTGCGCACCGACAGCAGCGGAGTGAGGTACACGATCGCGAAGCCTGCGACTATCACCGCGACGACTGCTGCGGCAATCGCTGCAGCACGCCGACGCGAGCGGGACACGCGGCGCCGCTCGTCCTCTCTGGCCTGACGCCTGACCTCACGCTCGGAGTGTCCTGCGTCACCGGAGGGATCGTCCACGGCCGAGCTTTTCGACCGACTCGGACGTGATGTCACGTCGATGCCCGGCGTTGCCCGATCCGAAAGTCCGTCTTGGAACGGAGAGCGTCGAGAATCGGGCCGGCAAGCATCGTCACGTCACCCGCACCCATGGTGATCACCACGTCACCCGGACTGACCAGACTGGCGACCTGCTTCGCAACGAGCGACAGGTCCGGTTGGTAGATGACGGGTTTGGTGACCGACGACGCGACGAGCGCACCCGTCACGCCGGGTAGAGGCTCTTCTCTGGCGCCGTAGACATCGAGGACGACCACCTCGTCGGCGATACTGAGGGCCTCACCGAACTCTGCCGCGAACGTCTCCGTCCTCGAATACAGGTGAGGTTGGAACACCACGACGACGCGACCTCGTTCGTCGTCGCCTGCTGCACCTGCGACCAACTGCTGTGCTGCGCTGAGCACGGCCCTGACTTCGGTCGGATGGTGGGCGTAGTCGTCGAACACTCGAATGCCGTGCTCACGGCCGCGAATCTGGAATCTCCGGTGCACACCGCCGAAACCGGCAAGACCTTCGAGCAGGTCCGTCACGCCGGCACCGGCCTGCAACCCCGCAGTGAATGCCGCGAGTGCGTTCAGCGCGGTGTGCCGCCCCGGTACACCGAGACGCAACGTGCGGGGTGTTTCTTCGCCGTCGACGAGCAACTGCGCGACGCCGCCGACGTCCTCGGGTTCCCACTGCAGCAACCTGACCGCCATCTCGACGTCACCGGTCTCGGTGTCCGCGGAGCCATAACCGAGGACTCGAACCCCCGGAAGATCACGCGCTCGAATTCGCTGGGCAAGGGCTGCCGATCCGGGATCGTCCATGCATGCAACCAGCACACCGCCCGGCCCGAGCAACGCCGCGAAGTCGTCGAACACCTGGACGTATGCCGCTTCGGTGCCGAAGTGGTCGAGGTGATCGGCCTCGATGTTGGTGACGACCACGACGTTCGGTAGGTACTGGAGCAGCGAGCCGTCGCTCTCGTCGGCTTCGGCTACGAACACGTCCCCACTTCCGTGGTGAGCGTTGGTCCCAGCCTCGTTGAGCTCACCGCCGACCGCGAACGAAGGATCGAAGCCGCAGTGTTGCAGAGCAACGATCAACATCGACGTCGTCGACGTCTTGCCGTGCGTACCGGACACGAGCAGCGTGCGATAGCCCTGCATCAACGACGAGAGCACCGTCGGCCGAAGCACGATCGGAATACCGCGTCGTCGAGCCTCGACCAGTTCCGGATTGGTCTTGGGGATGGCTGCGTGAGTGGTGACGACAGCTGTCGGCCCGCCAGGAATGAGGTCGAGCGCGGAGGCATCGTGGCCGACCCGCACCTGCGCGCCGCGCGCTCGCAAAGCGAGAACACCCCGGCTGTCCTTGGCGTCGGATCCGGAGACCTGGCCACCGCGCGCGAGCAGAATGCGGGCGATGCCGGACATTCCAGCGCCGCCGATGCCCACCATGTGCACCCTCGCGAGCTCTGCGGGAAGCTCGGCCATGTCCGTCCTTTCACGCGTCACGTCGGTGAAGTCTCGTTTCACGTCGGTGCCTGTTCGTTCTGTTTCCTCGACGCGACGTCGAGGACGATCCGGGCCACGGCGGTAGCCGCGTCTCGATGACCTGCACCCGCGGCACCCGCGGACATCTGCTTCAGCCGGTCGACGTCGGTGATCAAGTCCACGACGTCGGTGCCGACATAGCGAGAAGTCAGGTTCGCATCCGCCACGAGTATGCCTCCCCCAGCGTCGACGACGGGTCTTGCGTTCAATTCTTGCTCTCCGTTGCCGTGCGGCAGCGGTACATATACCGCGGGCAAGCCCGTAGCCGACACTTCGGCCACTGTCATCGCGCCGGACCGGCAGATGGCCAGATCGGCTGCGGCGTAGGCCAAATCCATCCGAGTCAGGTACGGCACCGCGACATAGGGCGCATTCGGCTCGTCCGTGGACACGTCGACGGAATTCTTCGGGCCGTGGGCGTGCAGCACCGACACGCCGGCCGCCGCGAGCGTGGCCGCTGCGCCGGACACTGCTTCGTTCAGCGATCGGGCCCCCTGGGATCCGCCGAACACGAGCAGCACCGGCCCCTCGTCCGGAAGTCCGAAGTGCCGCCGTGCTTCGGCGCGCGAAGCGGCCCGGTCGAGACCGGTGATCGTCGGGCGAACCGGGATGCCGACGATCTCGGCGTCCTCGTGTCCGCGAGCTCTCACTCCGGAGCCGGACACCGCCGCCAGCACACGCGTCGCCAGCCTCGCACCCACCTTGTTCGCAATTCCGGCACTCGCGTTTGCTTCGTGCACCACGACGGGGATCGCACGGGAGCGACCGAACACTCGCCGAGCGGCCAAGTACGCCGGAAGTGCCACGTATCCCCCGAAACCGACGAGAACGTCGGCCTCGACGTCTGCGAACACAGCACGCGTCTCGCGCACCGACTTCAATACTTTGGCCGGCAGACGCAGCAGGTCAAGCGTCGGCTTCCGCGGTAGCGGGACCGGGGGTATCAGAGCGAGGCGGTAGCCGCGGGCCGGTACCAGCGTGGTCTCGAGCCCGCGCGCCGTACCGAGTGCGGTGATTCGGACGGTGTCGTCGAGTTCACGCAGGGCGTCGGCAACCGCAAGCGCAGGCTCGATGTGACCGGCCGTGCCCCCGCCTGCGACGACGACGGACAGGGGTCTTGTTCGTGCATTCACCGTCGATATCCTCGCCCATCCGGATTGCGAGAGGTACTACTGGGTTGCCCGCGAGTGCGACGAGGAGGCTCGGCCGGTCGCTGAGCACCGCCGGAGCGGCGATCACGGTTGGATCTGGCGCCGACGTCCGCGTAATCACGGTCCGGACGTCGCCGCGCGGCCGCGTCGCGGGTTTCCAGACGACGTCTATCCGCACGATCGAGAGCGGGCCTGGTGGACTTGGACCTGGCAGCGGCAGCGCGGAGCGGTGAGAAGGACGCAGGCATCGGAAGCCGAAGAACTCGATCGATTCGGGAGTCCTGCCCCGCGTGCAGCGCCGCGATGGCCTCGGGTTCGTGACGAGCCGCGTTGGCGATGATGCCGAACATCAGCAGCGTGATCGCGGTCGACGAACCGCCATAGGACACGAGTGGCAGCTGCAGCCCGGTGACCGGAAGCAGACCGACTACGTACCCGATGTTGATCATGGCCTGCGCGAAGATCCACGTCGTGGATCCTGCAGCGAGGAGTCGAAGGAACGGATCGACCGAACGCATCGCGATGCGCAGGCCGGCGTAGACGAACAACGCGAACAGCCCGAGTACTGCGAGACACCCGATGAATCCGAGTTCTTCGCCGATGATGGCGAAAATGAAGTCGTTGTGCGCGTTGGGAAGATAGCTCCATTTGGCGCGGCTCTGGCCCAGCCCGACACCGAAGGGACCGCCGTCGGCGAGTGAGAACTTCGCCTGATTGGACTGGTATCCGAGACCCTGGGGGTCGTCGCCGGGATTCAGCCAGGCCTTGATTCGGTTCGAGCGGTATCCGGCGGTGAACGCCAACACCGTCGCTGCCGCGACACCGCCGCCCACCAGAATCGCGAACAGACGAGCGTCGAGGCCAGCGAACCAGAGCAGAGCCACCAGAATGATGCCGATGGCGATGGCCGTGCTGAGGTTGGGCTGCAGGACGACCAATCCCGCCATCAACAACGCAGCGGGAACCAGCGGAATCAACAGAGACTTCAGGCTGGCGTGCTCGCTTCGTCTCGATGCCAGCAGATGAGCGCCCCACAGGACAAGGGTGACCTTGGCGAGTTCGGAGGGCTGGAACGACACCCCAGCGACGTTGAACCAGCGTCGCGCACCGTCCGCGCCTTCGGAACCGACGCCCGGGATCAGGACCATCATGAGCATGATGACGGACAGCACGAACAGCGGAAACGACAGCTTCCGAAGTACCCGCACCGGTGTCCGCAACGCGACGTAGAACGCGATGATACCGAGCCCGACACCGATCAATTGCTGGGTGAAGAGCGAGTAGGCCGATCCGTCTGTGGCGTACGCTTCGGCGGCCGAGGACGACAACACCATCACGAGACCGAGGATCGTCAGCAGCGCGGCGACGGTCACGATGAGGTGGAACGACGCCAATGGCCGAGCGAGCCACATTCCGATGCGAGTACGTGGAGACGATGGCGCGCCGTCGGTCTTGCTCATCAGGACTGCTCGTCCGGGTGGCCGATCTCGGCTTCGGTGAGTGACCGAACAGCGGCGGCGAAGCTGCGACCACGATGGCCGTAGTCGACGAACATGTCGAGGGAGGCGGCGGCAGGTGCGAGAAGCACGGCGTCACCAGGTTCGGCGCGTCGTGCAGCGTCTCGAACCGCTGCACGCATCACGACTTCAGCATCTTCCGCCACATGAGTCACACCAGTATCGTCTCCCGGCGGATACGTCACGACGGGAACATCCGGGGCGTGTCGCGACAAAGCCTGAGCGATCTGCGTCCCATCACGCCCGATCACGACCGCAGCAACGAGTCGTGGCGCGATTTCCGCCACCAGCGCGTCCACCGACGCACCTTTGAGCAGTCCGCCGGCGATCCACACGACCCGGTCGTACGCAAGCAGCGAGGATCGGGCAGCATGCGGATTGGTCGCCTTCGAGTCGTCCACGAACGTCACCCCGTCGATCACCCGGACCACTGCCGCTCGATGCGGACCCACCTGATACGTCCGCAAGCCATCCGCCACCGCCTCAGCGGACACTCCGATCGATCGAGCGAGCGCAGCCGCCGCCAACGCGTCCATGCGTCCCGCGGGGCCGGACGGCACCACCTCGTCCGCACGCACCAGGCGTTCGGCGTCGCCGAACGCCTGGTCGACCAGGTAGCCCTGCACGATTCCGAGTTCGCCCGTCGCGGGCTCGCCGAGGCGGAAACCCACAACGCGATCTGCGCCCGCGGTGGGTGCGAGGGCCGCCGCCCTCGCATCGTCCAGACCGACTACCGCGACTCCCCCGGTCAGCGCACGCGCCTTGGACTGCGTGTAACCGTCCATGCCGCCGTGCCAGTCGAGATGGTCCTCGGCGATGTTGAGTACGACGCCCGCCGCTGGCCGAACCGAAGGCGCCCAGAAGAGTTGGAACGACGACAGCTCGACCGCGAGCACCGCTGGGTGCGGATTCGACCGCAGTGCGTCGAGGATGGGCAGGCCGATGTTCCCGCACGCCGCGCCGACAAGACCGGCCGAATCGAGGATCGACGCCAACATCGACGTCGTGGTCGTCTTACCGTTGGTCCCGGTGACCACGAGCCACTGGGTGGGTGGACCGTACACGCCCGCGCGATCGACTCGCCACGACAACTCGACGTCACCCCAGATGGGCACGCCTCGGCTGGTTGCAGCAGCGAGAACCTGTGCATCCGGCCTCAATCCGGGGCTGGTGACTACCAGTGCGATGTCGTCGAATGCGACGTCGTCTGCCAACAGGTCGTCCTGCAGTATGCCTCCGACGCCCAGCGCCCGAGCCTTCTCTACGGCTCCGGCGTCGGAATCGGTGACGAGGACCTCGGCGCCGAGGTCGCGAAGCGGGCCGACCGTCGCGAGACCCGACACTCTGCCGCCGGCGACGAGGACAGTTCTGCCACTCAAGGATCGAAGGTCGTCGAACACGGTTGCCTACCCACCGACTGCGGCGAGGTACTCGCTGTAGAACAACGCCAGTCCCACCGCCGATGCGATCGCGGCGAGCAACCAGAACCGGATGATCACCGTGGTCTCTGCCCAACCTGCGAGTTCGAAGTGATGGTGGAAGGGTGCCATGCGGAACACCCGTCGTCGACTCGACCGGAACACCGCAACCTGGATGACCACCGATGCCGCTTCGGCGACGAACAGTGCTGCGATGACGACCATGATCAGCTCGGTACGCGTGACGATGGACAGTCCGGCGATCAATCCGCCGAGAGCAAGCGAACCCGTATCGCCCATGAATATCTTCGCCGGCGCGGCGTTCCACCACAGAAATCCGATGCAGGCTCCCGCTGCGGACGCGCAGATCAGGGCGAGATCGAGAGGATCTCGCACGTCGTAGCAACCGGGGCCAGGGTTCGTGGAGCAGGCCTGCCGATACTGCCAGAAGGTGATCACCGTGTACGCGCCCAGAACCAACGTCATCGAACCTGCTGCGAGACCGTCCAGTCCGTCGGTCAGGTTCACTGCATTCGACCACGCCGTGACCAGGAAGTAGCACCACACGATGAACACGATGGGTCCGAGACTCACGGTCGCGATATCGCGAACGTAGGACAACTGCTGACTGGCGGGCGTCAACCCGTTCGGACCCTTGAACTGCAGCGCGAGAATTCCGAAGAGGACTGCGGCTACCAACTGACCGACCAACTTGGCAGTCTTGTTCAGACCGAGATTGCGCTGCTTGCGGATCTTGATGAAGTCGTCGAGAAATCCGACGAGACCGAGCACGGTCGTCAGACCCAGCACCAGCAGGGCGGATGCGGACGGTCCGTCCGCGTCGTATCCGATACCGATCAGATGCGAGCCCCAGTAGCCGGCCCACAGTCCCGCGAGAATGGCGACTCCACCCATCGTGGGTGTCCCTCGCTTGGACTGATGGCTCGCCGGTCCCTCGACCCTGATTTCCTGGCCGAACCCCTGCTTGGAAAACGTCTTGATCAACACAGGTGTCAACAGAATCGCCACTGCGAGCGCGATACCTCCCGCGAAGAGGATCTGTCTCACTGCGATTCCTCCGGTGTCATGATGTCCCTCTCCCCGTCCGTACCGTCCGACTGCTGTCCTTCGTCGGATCGCGACGACGCACCCTCGTCGAGAAGTGCATCGGCTACCGACCACAACGCCACCGACTGCGATGCTTTCACCAGGACGATGTCGCCCGACTCCACTTCGGCACGCAGCACTGCCACTGCAGCCTCGTGGTCGGGAACGAGCATCGATTCTTCGCCCCAGGAGCCTTCCATGACAGCACCCTGGTGAAGTGCTCTGGTCGGCGGACCGGAGTCGACGATGATCAATCGACTGACATCCAGCCGCACTGCAAGCCTTCCGATCGCGTCGTGTTCGACTACGGATTCCGGCCCAAGCTCCGCCATCTCCCCGAGCACCGCCCAGGTGCGGCGTGGAGGGCCGGTTCCCGACCTCGACATCGACACCAACGCTTTCAGGGCAGCACGCATGGAGTCGGGATTCGCGTTGTAGGAATCGTTGACGACCGTAACCCCGTCGGTCCTGGTGCGCACGTCCATCCTTCGCACCGACGCCGCGGCCGAACCGGCGAGCGCGACCGCGATCTGGTCCAGAGTGGCACCACATTCGAGTGCGACGGCGGCAGCGGCGAGCGAATTCCCGATCTGGTGCTCGCCGTGCACTGCCAACGCGATGTCGACCCGCCCGATCGGCGTCACCATCGTGAATCGGGCACGAGCATCGGCGTCGAGAGACACGTTCTCCGCACGGATATCCGCTTCCGGCGACATCCCGACGGTCACCACCCGCGCCGAAGTCCGCGACCGCATCTCCGTCACGAGTCGATCGTCGGCGTTCAGCACCGCAACTCCACCGTCCGCAGCGCTCGGCAGCGCTTCGACGAGTTCGCCCTTGGCCAGCGCGATTCGCTCGCGCGACCCGAATTCACCGAGATGCGCTGTGCCCACGTTGAGGACGACACCGATCCTGGGCGGCGCAACCTGCGCCAGCGCAGCAACATGACCCACGCCGCGCGCAGACAGTTCGAGGACCAGAAAATCGGACGATTCGTCAGCGCGCAGCACAGTCCACGGATGTCCGAGTTCGTTGTTGAACGAACCGGGCGGTGCGATCACGGAACCGAGTGGCCGAAGCACCGACGCCAACAGATCCTTCGTCGAGGTCTTCCCCGAGGACCCGGTGACACCGACGACCGTCAGTCCGGTGTTCGCGGTGAGTTCCAGAGCCGACGCTCGCGCCAATGCACCGAGCGCAGCCAATACTGCCGCGCCCGACCCGTCCGTATCGTGCTCGAGTGCCATCGCACGCCCGTCGTGCGGGGCTGGTTCGACCACTATCGCCGGTACGCCGACCGGTCGGGCCGCAAGCACCACAGCTGCCCCGGCATCGATTGCGGCACGCGCGTGTTCGTGCCCGTCGACGCGCGCACCGGGGAGCGCGAGAAACAGCCCGCCGGCACCGACCTTGCGTGAATCGAACTCGACCGAGCCGTCGACCAAGAGTGCTGGATTGTCGACGTCGTGCAGTTCACCACCGACGATGTCGGCGATCTGCTGGATGGTCAGTGCTTTCACGAGCCGGCCCTTGCTTCTTCTGCGATCCTGCGATCGATGGCGTCGGCCAGTACGACCCTGTCGTCGAAGGGGTACTTCACTCCGCCGATGTCCTGTCCTGTCTCGTGGCCTTTGCCCGCCACGAGAACGACGTCTCCTTCGCGTGCCCACCGGACCGCCTCGGCGATCGCGGAACCTCGACCGGCAACGTTTCTGACCTCGGCTCGAATGTCCTCGGCCACCTCGAGAGCTCCGGCCTGCACTGCATCACGGATGACGTCCGGGTCCTCGGAACGCGGATTGTCGTCGGTGATGACCAGCAGATCTGCTCCCCTGGCACCTGCTGCACCCATCAGCGGCCGCTTGGCCCTGTCACGATCACCGCCGGCTCCGAGGACAACCGCGATTCTTCCTTCGGTCTGTTCGCGGAGCGTTTCGATCACTGCCTCCACTGCGGCGGGCTTGTGCGCGTAGTCGACGACCGCCAAGAAATCCTGGCCGCGTGAGATTCGCTGAACGCGCCCAGGAACGTCCACTTCCGCCATCCCGTCGATCGCTCGCTGCACGTCGACTCCTGCGGCCGCACAGATCGCCGCGGCCAAGACCGCGTTGGCGACGTTGTAGCGTCCGGGCAGACGGATCGATGCTGCATGACGACTCCCCGATGGTTCGACGAGTGTGAAGGACTGATTGCCGGTCGGATCCTTCGACCAGTCCTTCACTGTCCAATCCGAGTCCGCGTTCACCGACACGGTGAGCACGGTCGATCCGGCAGAGTCGGCGATCTCCGCCATCCGCCTGCCCCAGACGTCGTCGACACACACCACAGCCGATCGCGTCCGTACCCGTGAATCGGCTGCGAACAGTCTGCTCTTGGCGAGGAAGTACTCCTCGAGCGTGTCGTGGAAGTCCAGGTGATCCTGCGAGAGGTTGGTGAAGGCACCGACCGAGAACACAGTGCCGTCCACCCGGCCGAGCGAGAGCGCGTGACTCGACACTTCCATCACGACGGTGTCGAGGCCGCGTTCGACCATCAACGCGAACAAAGCATGAAGATGCGGCGCTTCCGGGGTGGTGAGCGCACTCGGTACCCGCATGCCCACGATCCTGGTTTCGATGGTGCCGATCAGCCCGGTGCGCCGACCGGCGGCACTCAGGGCGGCCTCCAACAGATACGCCGTCGTTGTCTTGCCCGACGTACCGGTGATGCCGATGACCGTCATCTTCTCCGACGGGTTGCCGTAGACCAGCGCGGAAACTCGACCGAGCACGGTTCGCGGATGCTCGTGCACCAGGACGGGCACCGGCAGCCGGTCGAACTGTTCTCGGACGATGCCGAGGCCGGCCCTGTCGGTGAAGATCGCGACGGCACCCCGCTCGATCGCGTCGGACGCAAACGATGCGCCATGTGCCGACGATCCGGGCAGCGCAGCGAACAGGTCCCCGGCAAGGATTCCCTGAGCACGAAGTTCGACACCCGTGACGAGCCCTTGCACTCCGTCCGCTGCCGGTACGAATTCGGCCGCCGCGGCGGCGGCGATGTTCTCGACCGGGGTCTGCGGTGGCCTCGAGGGGCGAGACGACGACGGAGCAGGCTGCGGCTCTGCTGGCACGGACACTGTGCTCCTTTCTGCTCGACTACGAAAGTAGGCTGCGGCTCACGCGCGGACGAGCCGAGCACGCCTTCACGCATCGGTTCGGCGCGCAAGGCCGACGTGTCAGGTTACCGGCGAGTGTTCGGCGGTCGAACCCCCGACCCACGGCTGAGGGTGCCGGTGGCGTCAGTCAGCCTGCAGGACGAGTTTCGGACTCTCTGCTGACAACGGAACACTGTCGCGCTGAAGCATCCAGCTGGCGATGTTGTGGAACAGAGGCGCCGCCGACTGGCCACCGGACCCGTCGGCGCTCCGTGTGGGTGCGTCGAGCATGATTCCGATCACGTAACGCGGATCGTCCGCCGGTGCGATACCGGCAAAGGTGATCCAGTAGTTCGAGTTGGAGTAGCACTTGCATGCCGGGTCCACCTGCTGTGCGGTGCCGGTCTTGCCGCTGATCTGATAGCCGGGGATTCCTGCAGCGACGCCGGTGCCGCGCTGATTTCCGTTGTCGTCCTGGGTGACCGCACGAAACATGTCGCGAACCGTCGATGCCGTTTGCGGGCTGACGACGTACACGCCCTCCGGCTGCTCGGTCTCGGTCCTGTTCCCCCCGGGATCCACGGTCGACTTGACGATTCGAGGAGGGATGCGCATCCCGTCGTTCGCGATCGCCTGATACATCGCGGTCATCTGCAGCAACGTCATCGACAGGCCCTGTCCGATGGGCAGGTTGGCGAACGTGCCACCGGACCACTGGTCGCGGCTGGGCACACTTCCGGCACTTTCACCGGGCAGTCCGACATCGCTTCGCTGACCCAGCCCGAATCGGGCAAGCATATCGGCGTACCTGTCCTCGCCTACTCGCTGAGCGAGCATCAGGGTGCCGACGTTCGAAGACTTCCCGAACACGCCGGTCGATGTGTACGGGGCTACGCCATGGTCCCATGCGTCCTTGACCGAGACACCTGACATGAAGATGCTGCCGGGCACCTGGAGGACTTCGTCGGGAGTGGTCAGCCCGTACTCGATCGCAGCAGCAGCTGTGACGATCTTGTTGACCGAGCCAGGTTCGAACGGCGTGGAAACGGCGAGGTTGCCCATCTCCTTGTTCGCGTCGTTGTTGCCGACCCCGATGCCGGGATTGAACGTGTTGTCGTTGGACATGGCCAACACTTCGCCGGTGTGCGCGTCCTGCACGAATGCCGATGCATTCTTCGCGCCGGACAGATCCTTGGCGAGTTGAACCTGCTGCTGGACGTAGTACTGCAGGTCTGCATCGATGGTCAATTCGACGCCTGACCCGTTGACTGCGGTCTGCTTGTCTCGCCAGCTCCCCGGGATGACAGCCCCGTCGGATCCCCGATCGTAGGTCTGCGAACCATCGGTTCCGGCCAGCGTCGAGTCGAGCGAATCTTCCAGCCCGAGCAGACCGTGCCCGTCCCACCCGGTGGCGCCGACGATGTTGGCGGCGAGCGATCCACCGGGGTATTCACGGATGTCCTGGCGTTCGAGGCCGACTTCGCCGTACTTCTCACTGATGTCGGTGGCGATCGTCGAGTCGACCCCGCGCACGAGGTACGTGAACGTGTCGTCGCTCTTCAACTTCGCGAGAATGTCCTTCTCGTTGGCGATGTCGCCCAATTCGTCGTGGATTCCCGCGGCGATTTCGGCAAGCCTGTCGTCGGTTGCAGGCTTGGTCGGATCCTTCGCCCGCGCCTCGTCCAGCTCTTTGCGCACTCGAACAGGTTGAAAGGTAAGCGCTTTCGCTTCCATCGTGAATGCGATCGGCTTGCCGTTTCGATCCGTGATGGAACCGCGAGTGGCTGGGTCGACAAGTGTCGTCGTGCGCTGGGACGCCGCCTCGGCCGACAGACGGTGTCCGTCGACGCCCATGATCCACAGCAGCTGAAGGGCAACGACAGCGAGAACTCCGAACATGACGATTCGGCCGAAGCCATTTCGGAAGACGAAGGACGATGCATCGAATCGACTGCGCGGACGCGGACGAACGGGGTGACTTCCCTGCCTGCGGGACGCCGCAGGGCGACGGCCCTGGGCCGTTGCGTTGCCACGCACCGAGTTTCGCGGCAACGGCGCACGGCGAGGCGCCCCGGTGGTAGGCCTGGTCACTGCCGACTATCCGAAGGACTTGCCGACGGGATGCTCATGGGAACCAATTGTTCACCGAGGGCTGCGCCTGGCGCGTTATTCGATGCGTTCGGCGTGGCGGAAGTGATTGGCGGGGTTACGGTCCCCGAGGAACCACTCGCAGACTGGGTCCCACCCGGTGCCGACGCGGATCGCGCCGGACTCGATGCCTGATTCCTCGGCTGCAACGAATTTCGCGCCTCGGAGTTCGACGATTGCGAAGTCCCCTGCGACTCGACCGGATCCAACGGGGCAACAGGGTTGCCCTGCGCGGGCGCCGGAGTACCGACCACCTGGATCGCTCCGTCTTCGCCCACGACGATCCGTGCCGCGTTCAACGCCGGAATCATGCCCAGTTCAGCAGCTTTGCGCGCCAACTCGGGAGCGGAGTCGGCCAGTTCGACATCACGCTGCAAAGAAGCGCGTTCCTGCACGAGACGCTCGTTCTGCGATTTGGCTTCGGAGAGATCGTACGAGTCCCCCGCCGACCTCGTGGTGAGCAGAAGGGTCAACCCGAGACCGAGTGACAACAACCCGATGATCAACGCGACGAACGGAATACGCGCAGTGATTGCTGTGGTCGAAAGTCCGGTGCGCGCGGTCGCATGGCTACCGGAAACCGATTCCCCGCCGAGCGATACGGCACGCTGCTGCCGACGCTCGTACGCACGTGAGGCTGCCCCCGAGCGACCCGATCCTGGCGCGGATCCGGTAGACCGAGGCCGACGCTTCGTACGTGGCGAACTGGAGGTAATTGTCATGCCGATCTCCTCGCAATTCGCTCGGCCGCGCGCAAGCGCACAGGTGCCGAACGCGGATTTTCTTCTATCTCTTGGTCGGACGCGCGTTCGGCGCCCTTGGTCAGGAGGCGGAACTCCGGGCCCATTCCCGGGAGCTCGACGGGAAGGCCCTCGGGGCTACGGGATTTGATCCGCGGTGCCAGTTCTTTCTTCACAACCCGGTCTTCGAGCGACTGATAGGACATGAACACCACCCGTCCACCCACGGTCAACGCGTCGAGACCGGCAGGGACCGCGGCCTCCAACGAGTCGAGTTCGCTGTTCACTTCGATCCGCAATGCCTGGAAGGTGCGCTTCGCCGGATGTCCACCTGTGCGCCGGGTGGCTGCTGGAATCGACGAGTAGAGCAACTCCACCAGAGCTGCACTGGTAGTGAACGGCTCCGACTCACGCCGCCGGAGAATTGCCGACGCGATACGACCCGCGAACCGTTCCTCGCCGTATGTGCTGAGTACTCGCGCGATTTCTCCGTGCGAGTACGTGTTGAGCACGTCCGCTGCCGTGAGGCCGACGGTCGGGTCCATGCGCATGTCCAGCGGAGCGTCGACGGAGTACGCGAAACCGCGGTCTGCCTCGTCGAGCTGCATCGACGAGACACCCAGGTCGAACAGGATGGCGTGCACCGAATCGATCGGCTCGAGCCCGGCGCTTTCCAGCGCGTCGGCGATTCCGTCGTATGTCGTGTGCACGAAAGTCGTTCTGTCGGAGAACTCGGACAGTCGCGCTTGTGCCCGTTCCAGTGCGTCGGGATCGCGATCGAGTCCTATGAGCCGCACAGTGGGGTACGTCCGAAGGAAGTGCTCCGAGTGCCCACCGAGACCGAGGGTGGCGTCGATCATCACCGGCGACTCGCCACGATCAGCTGCTGCGGTCAGAGCCGGGCCGAGCAATTGGTCTGCGCGCTCGAGGCGCACCGGAATGTGTTTGGGCTCCGAGCTTCCGGCTGCTCCGGACTCCTGGGGAGCGCTATCCGGGACGGGCGATGTCGATTCGCCTTCCACAATGATTCCTCCCGGTCGTGCTTCTGCGCGCCCTCCAGCTCAGCACGCAGTAGATAAAGATGATGGTGTCGAATGCGTCGAGGTCCCTGTCCGATAGGAACCTGGCGTTGGGGAAGAACGTCAGGGTCCTGATCTGCGAAACCTGGCGTTGGGGAAGAACGTCAGGGTTCTGATCGGGCAGAGGCCTCGCGGCACTCGACTGGTGACCGAAGGCGGTTTACAAAATCCCTTCCAAGGACTCGTCCATTGCGTCCGAGAAGCTCTGCTCACTCTCGGCCGAGTAGCGAGCCCAAGCCTCGTCGTTCCAGATTTCGATGAACTCGATCGAACCGTTGACGACGACATTGCGTTCCAGATCCGCGTAGCGCCGATGATCAGGGCTGAGTGTGATGCGTCCCTGTCCATCGAGCTTCTGCTCGTCCGTACCTGCACCCAATTGCCGTATGTACGAGCGGGCAACCGGATTGGATCGTGACGCTTCGGTCAGCTTCCTGACCTTTTCGGCGAAGGCCTCTCGGGTGTAGATGGCGAGGCTGTGATCTTGCCCTTTGCTCACCATCACCCCGTCCTCCAACGCCTCACGGAACTTCGCCGGCAACGTGAGCCGACCTTTCTCGTCGAGCTTGGGCGTGTAGGTACCGAGAAACACTCGACACCTCCCACTCTCTCCGCTGTCACCACTTTACCCCACTTTCCCCCACTATCAATCCCAGCAGGAAGAAATTCTTGGGATCTGTACCTAAATCTGCAGGTCAGCTTAGTGGTTCATTGTGGAGAAACTTTTCCCGGGAGCAGGACAGCGATGCGATGCAGCACAACGTGCCGTCCGGCCGCACCGCAAAACCCCAGCTCGGGAACACATGCGAGGCATGACGACCGAGAAGTGGAGTGGCTGTGGGTGAAAGTGGGGATCAGTGGATTCCGCGCCGCCGTCGGGTGGGGACAGGTGGGCGAATAGACCTGAATCGGAGGTCGACCGCGCTCCGACACAGCTATGTCGACACCACAACAACGAGAGCGGTGCCTACCCGTAGGTATGCACCGCTCTCGTGGTTGTGGCTCTCGTGCTACTGAGCGCCCGATATGTACTTCATGCTTCTCGAACGTTACTTATGGACAGTTGGAATCAGCCGGGCTGGGCCGATTACTCCTGTTCGAATCGCCGTCGGAAACGATCCTCCATCCGCGACGTGAAACCGCCACCCTTGCGCCCGGTCTTAGGCTTGGGCTTCTGCCCCGAGCTCTTCGAGTCGGCTGCGCCGCTCGTCGAAGCGTCTTCCTGTGGCGCCGATCCGCCCTTCCCAGGCCCACCGAGTAGAAACAGAACCCCGGCCCCGAACATGAAGGCGAAGCCGACAAGACTGACGACCGGGAATCCACCGGGCTTGAACGGCAACGCCAGCCCGGCAACAAGTAGAACAAGCCCCAAGACGAACAAAGCCGCCGCTTGAAAGCGACGCTTGCTCGAAGCCGTACGCATACGGCCGCTTCTCACGTGAGACGCGAATTTGGGATCCTCGGCGTAGAGAGCGCTCTCGATCTGGTCGAGCATGCGCTGCTCGTGCTCGGAGAGTGGCACGGTACCTCCCCCTGCACAGATATTGAAAGTCATTTCGGTTGCGAAACGACGGGAAGCTGACCTTGGCGGCTACCTGTTGTCAATAATACGAGCAGAATCGACTGCTTACCACCTACTCGGTCGATGTGTTCCTGAGAATGTCCAAAGTTTCCCTGTACAGCGATCAAGTCCTGCCCAAGAACCGGATACTTCCGACGAACCTTCGGACGCAGATTCGGCGTCAACACGCACAGAACACACCATTTCGGGACGATTCAGGCGGACATCGATCGTGGATAGGAGGCCACTCGGTCGAGCCGAGACTCGGCTCCGATGAAGTCCTCGACCACGTGCAGGAATCGCCCGACCTCACGGTAGAACTCATCTGCCACGCTCGCATCGATCGACCGCGACACACCCGCTTGCAGCGCAGCCCTCGTGGCAGAGAATCCGGAGAAGTACTCGGCCCAGGATTCGAGTGCAGGAGCCGCCTTGGCCAGAAGGACCCACGCGCTCCGCGATCGAGCGCGCGAGGTGGAGATCGGCGCCGCTTCCAGAACCGCGGCGGCGCCCCGCAAGGCAGCCATGTAGCAGTCGAGGAACTGATCGGACACAGTGTCCGCGCCGACAGAACCGGACAGCAACGCATCCGCTCGACCGAGTAGAACTCGCGCACGCGGCGACACCGGCGGACGCATTTCGGCAAGAACTTTCGTGGCCATACTCGAACACCTCCCGTTGGAGTCGTCGTTCGGTACTGCAGATCCGACACGTCCGGACGTCGACGACGATCTATGGTCGGTGGTCCGGCGAGCCCCGCTTCCCTCGGAGTCATCGCCGGATCACCGACATCGAACACCCGTTCGACATATTCAATATAGCTGTGCACACCGACAAGTAGTCAAGGAAAGGTTGAGAACAGTCGCTACCGATGCGGAAACGACCCCGTACCTGGTCGACCTGTCCGCCCAGGAGATCCGCCGACGGCTCCCCGAGGCGCTGGCGATCTACGTCGACGCGATGGGATACCCACAGGGCACCGAATACCACCGTGCGCCGATGTGGTCCGAACATGTGCTGCGACCCGGATGGCGAGGCGTCGGCGCCATCCTCCCCACCGAGGAGTCCCCGCTGGTGGCCGTCGCATACGGGTATCGAGGAGCGCGCCATCAGTGGTGGCATCAGCAGGTTCGAGACGGTTTGCTGAGGTCAGGTGTGAGTGCCGAGCACGCCGACTTCATCCTTGCCGACTACTTCGAACTGACCGAGTTACACGTGTCCCCCCGTGCGCAGGGACACGGACTCGGCGACGCGCTGACCCGCCGTCTGCTTTCCGGTCGGCCCGAACGTAGCGTGCTGCTCTCCACACCCGAAGTCGAGGGCGAGAACAATCGGGCCTGGCGTCTGTATCGCAGACTCGGTTTCGAGGACGTTCTTCGGAATTTCACGTTCGCCGGAGATCGGCGGCCGTTCGCCGTCCTCGCTCGCTCTTTACCGTTCGAATGAGCCTCCACCTCGGTGTTCGACACTGACCTATAGCCTGGAGCGGTGATCGACGTTGTGGTTGTTGGCTCCGGCCACAACGCCCTGACCTCAGCCTGCTATCTCGCCGCCGCCGGTTTGTCCGTCGAGGTCCTGGAGAAGGATTCGATCGCGGGCGGCGGAGTGTCCTCCGTCGAGCGTTTCCCCGGCCATCGCGTCGACAGGGGTTCGTCGGCGCACATCATGGTTCGGCATACCGGGGTCATCGAAGAACTGGCATTGTCCGACCACGGTCTGCGGTACATCGAATGCGACCCGTGGGCATGTGCACCGGGTGCACCGGGAACAGATGAGCCCGCCATCGTCTTCCACCGAGACCTCGACGCCACATGTGAGTCCGTGGCGCGGGCGTGCGGCGGCGCCGATGCTCGTGCCTACCGTCGATTCGTCGACAAATGGGGACCTCGGAGCGCGCGGACGATGCGAGCATTCTCGGCGCCACCGTCAGGCGGCAATCTGCTTCGCTCGTTCTGGGGCCTCGACGCCCCGGCCGGCGGGAGCGCCCTGTCTCGCGAATTCCTGACCACCGGCGACGCCCTGCTCGACGAGCTGTTCTCGTCCGAACGACTCAAGGCGGCGCTGGCGTGGTTCGGCGCTCAATCAGGTCCGCCGATGTCCGAGCCGGGAACGGCGCCAATGGTCGGTTTCGCCGCGCTGATGCACACTGTTCCGCCGGCTCGGGCGGTCGGTGGCAGCGGCGCGCTGGTCGAGGCACTGATATCGAAGCTGCAGTCGGACGGCGGCGAGGTCACGCTCGGCGACGCCGTCGAATCGGTGACGCCCTCTCCCGACCACTGGACTACGCGAACCCGATCGGGACGGATGGTAAGCAGCAAGATGGTCGTCGCGGGATGCCACATCCTGACCACGTTGGACCTCTTGGCGGCAGGTGGTCACGATCCTCGGCAGATCGAATCCTGGCGTCGAGGAATCCGCGTCGGTCCGGGACTCGGGATGGCCGTCCGCCTCGCGACGTCAGCACTCCCCCGGTACCCGGGTGCCGAGTCCGCGACCTCGGGCCTGCAACTGCTCGTCCGTGACCGCGCCCAGTTGCGTCTCGCTCACGGCAGCGCTCTCGCCGGCGAGTTGCCCCCACAGCCGGCGGTTCTCGGAATGTCTTTCACCGCAATCGAACCCAGTGTGGCACCGGAAGGCGAGCATCAAGTTTCGCTGTGGTCGCAATGGCACCCGCATACATTGTCGGGGGGAAGGCAGTGGCGCAACTCCGAGAGCGACGTGCATCCGGGCGACCTCGCCGAAACCGAGGCCGACCGAGTCGTCGACCAGCTCGAGTCGTACGCTCCCGGCTTTCGCGAATCGGTACTGCACCGGCATGTTCAGTCGCCCGCGGATATCGAACGCGAACTGGGGATGATCGGAGGAAATATCATGCACGTGGAGATGTCGTTGGACCAGATGATGATGTGGCGCCCGATTCCACAGCTTGCCCAGCACCGGGTCCCGGGCGCTCGCGGGCTCTATCTCACCGGCGCATCGACTCACCCGGGCGGCGGCGTCTCGGCCGCGAGTGGACGAAGCGCAGCAAGAATCGCTATCGCGGACAGTCGTGCCGGCCGTGTCCGTCGCTGGCTCGGCGAACGCGTCCGATGAACAAGGTTGTCTTTGCCCTCGCCGGATGCGCGATCGGTGCGCAGATCGTCTACCCACTCGTGTCGGGGTCGGCCCGTGACTTGGTCACTGTCGCCGTCGTCGGTTTCCTGGCTGCGGCCGCAATCACGCACGCCGTGGTTGCGCGCGGCCCGAAGTGGGCTGCCATCATGTTCGTCGTCACTGCCGGCATCGGTCTGGCAGCGGAGATGGTCGGCACGGCGACCGGGTTTCCGTTCGGGAGCTACTACTACGCCACCGACCGCCTCGGGCCAGGAATCGTCGGCGTACCTGCGGTGGTTCCGCTGGCATGGACTGCCGGTTTCTACCCGGTCTGGTGTGCGGTGACCTACGTGTTGAAGAGAACTGGCGCATCCCCGACGAAAACTGCGATCCACCGGGTGATCTTCACGGCCATCGGCATGGTGGGTTGGGACCTGTACCTCGACACCCAGATGGTGACCGACGGGCAGTGGACGTGGACGTCACCGATCGCCGGACTTCCCGGCCTACCGTCGATTCCGATCAGTAACTACTTCGGATGGTTCCTGGTTGCGCTGCTGATGGCCGCGATCCTGGAGGCAGTCAGCGAACGCGACACTGCAGCTCCACTCCGTCCGACGCGCCGGATGCAGCCCACGGAGTCCGACACCGTACCCATCCTTCTCTTCGTGTGGACCTGGCTCGGATCCGCGCTCGCGCACGCCGTTCTGCTTACCGGACCCGAGCTGCGGTTCTCTGCCGTATACGGGTTCGTCGTCATGGGAGTCGTCGGCGTCCCGCTGCTGTGGGCTTGGATCGTCGAACGGAGATCGAGCCCGGCCACGCCTGCGCTCTGAGCACCTCCGTGACGTCGAAGCCGTCGCTCGTCTGGCACGATGTCGCTGTGCAGTCGACATTTCGTGAAGGTAGATCCCGTAACCGTCGCCGACTACTGTCCGCGTTCGCGCTGGCACTGTTCATTGCGCCGCTGCTGACCGGTTGCCTCCGGGCGCAGGTGTCGATGGGCGTCTCGGCCGACGATCGGGTCTCGGGTCAGATTGTCGCGGCGACCATACCTACATCGGATTCCGACACCGGACCTCAGTTGACGGCGCCGTCGTCGCTGGCGAACAAGATTCGCATCAGTGAGTACAAGCAGGATGGATACGTCGGCAGCGAGGCGCGGTTCAGTGACCTGTCCTTCGGTGACGTGCAAACCCTCGGTTCGATGTCCGAGCAGGCGATCGGAAGCTACCAGTTGGTGCTGCAACGGTCCGGCGACACGGTGACTCTCGACGGCAAGGCGGACCTGCAGACCGTTCCGGTCCAAGGCACCGACGTGCAGTTCACCATCGCCTTTCCCGCTCGGATAGGGACGACGAACGGCACTCGCGACGGCGACAACATCATCACCTGGAAGCTCCCCGCGGGTGAAGTGACCTCGATGCGTGCAGAGGTCAACTACCCGGACCCGAACACCCGTAGCTTCGCGGGGTGGGCCGGAATCGTGGGCGGCGTCACCATCGGCGTTGCCGCGATCGTCGGCGCGATGGCCTGGGTGACGCGCAATCCTCCCGTCCGACGCCGGAATTCGGCGACCTCGGAGACAGTTCCGAGTCGCGACACTTCTGCGTGATCGATGTCGCGGTGCTCGCGCGCCGGGCAGTCGTGGCCGGTGCCGTCCTGTCCGGCTTGTCGGCGGCGACGACCATAGTCAATGCACGCACGCTACGCGCACTTCAACGCCCCGACGGAGACGTCGATGCCTCCGTCGTCGTCTGCATACCGGCCAGAAACGAAGCCCCGAGACTACCGAACCTGCTCCGCGACCTGCGCGACCAAACCCAGTGCCGCCGACTGCGCGTCATCGTTCTCGACGACGGGTCGACCGACGGCACGTTCGACGCCGCCGCCTCCGTGATCGGATCGGACCCACGATTCCTTCTCGTTCGTTCCGAATCCGACCCCCCTGCCGGGTGGACCGGCAAGGCAGCCGCATGTCGCACGCTCGGCGAACTCGCATTCGCCGAGCCCACCGACTGCATAGCGTTCGTGGACGCCGATGTCCGACTCGATACGAGCGCAGTCGCAGCCGCGGTAGCGGAGTTGCGTTCCAGCCGAGCAGCCCTCGTCAGCCCGTGGCCGAGACAGGAGACCGGCACCCTCGCCGAAGCACTCGTGCAGCCGCTGCTGAGCTTTTCCTGGATGTCGACTCTTCCCATTCTTGCAGCCAACGCGTCATCGATGCCGTCGACGGTGGTGGCCTGCGGTCAATTCTTGATGTTCGACGCGGCGGCCTATCGCTCGATCGACGGGCACAACTGCGTCGCGAGCAGTCCGACCGAGGACCTCGACATCGCGCGCGCCCTGCGCCGATCCGGGGAACGCACCGTGCTGGTGTCCGGCGGCGGATTCGTTCGCTGCCGCATGTACGACGGCTGGTCGGCTGTCCGCGCCGGATACACACGCTGGTTGTGGAGTGCCTACGGAGGGCCGGCAAGATCTACCGCGGTTCTCGGCACGGTCTCGCTGGCCTATCTCGCCCCGCCCCTGGCTGCCGTATTCGGAGCGGGGACGACAAGAGCATGGGGAATCGGCGGCTATCTCGCCGCCGTCGCGGCGCGGGTGGTGTCCGCACGCGCAGAATCAGGGGCCGAAACCTCGCTGCTCCGGACCACGATCGTCTCGACAGCGCATCCGCTCTCGGTCGCGATCTACGGCGCGCTCACCGTGAATTCGCTGCGACGACACCGAAACGGATCGACCAGCTGGAAGGGAAGGCCACTACTTTAGGCCCCACCACCGGCCCGGCGATTGCGAGCGGCGCTCAGACCCTCGCTGCGCAGAGACCGAGATTGGTCAGAACCTCACGAGTAGCCCGCGCGAAGTTCAACGTGATGAAGTGCAGCGCTGGAGCACCCTCGGCGATGAGGCGCTCACCCATCTCCGTCGCCAAGGCGATGCCGACTTCACGCACCGCTGCCCGGTCTTCCTCAGGCCCGGTACCTGCCGCCGCAGTGAAACGGTCGTCGAGCGACTTGGGAAGTGCGGAACCGGACAGTGCAAGCGCGCGACGGACGGTACGCAGCGACGTGATCGGCATGATCTCAGGAATGATGGGCTTCGCACCCTGCTCCGGATCGCACGCCACCACTCGATCGCGCAGACGCAAGTAGTCGTCGACATCGAAGAACATCTGCGTGATCGAATACTCGGCGCCCGCACGAAGCTTGTTCACCAGAACTCGCGTGTCCTGGTCGAGATCGACCGCGCGATAGTGCCCCTCGGGGAACGACGCGACACCGACATGGAAGTCGCCCAGCTCTCGGACGAGACTGACCAACTCCTCCGCGTACTCCACACCCTCCGGGTGCTTCTCCCAATGCCCGAGGGGATCACCCGGTGGGTCGCCGCGGAGCACGAGGATATTCGAGATGCCGCGGTCTGCATAAGCGCCGACCATCGACCGGAGCTCGTCGACACTGTGCGACACCGCGGTGAGGTGGGCGACCGGCAGCAAAGTCGTTTCTTCTGCGATCTGTCCGGTGACACGCACCGTTCGGTCGCGCGTCGACCCACCGGCGCCGTAGGTCATGGACACGAATGCGGGCCGCATCTGCTCGAACTCGCGCACCGCACGCCACAGTCTGCCCTCCGCGGCCTCGTCCCGAGGAGGTGAGAACTCCACCGAGAAAGGAATCGGCGTCGACGCATCAGTGCGCAGACGGTCGACTATGGAGGGAGTTCGAGTCTCCCACCCGTCGCTCGACCGCCCCCTGACGGCATCGAATGTCACTGCCTCATCATAGGTTCCTCTGCAGACGCCGGCGACGACGACCCAGCACCGACGGTGCACAGCGGCGTCGGCAGCTAAAGTTGAAGAGCATCTACGCGCTTTCGGATCGACTGGAGGATCTCCTGTCCGGGAAACTGACCATGGCTCAATCCACCGACCCACGCGGTCGACTCGTCACCGCTGTCGCGGGTGGCACGTCGACACCACGTGAACTCGTCGAGTCGGCACTGATCGAGTTCTTCGAATCCAGGAGCGAACATGTTGCCGTCGTGGGTGGTGGCTACGTATCGGCGGTCGAGGAGCTGACCGAATTCGTCCTCCGTGGCGGCAAACGCATTCGTCCTGCCTTCGCCTGGACCGCGTGGCTCGGCGCGGGAGGCGACCCCGCAAGCGGCCAGGCGGTTTCGGTGATCCGTGCGTGCTCGGCACTCGAGCTGGTTCAGGCGTGCGCGTTGATCCACGACGACATCATCGACGCCTCGATCACCCGGCGTGGGTTTCCCACTGTCCACATCGGCTTCGCCGACCGCCACCGTGATGCAGGGTGGTCCGGCTCCTCCGCCCGCTTCGGCGAATCGGCAGCGATTCTGCTGGGCGATCTCGCGTTGTGCTGGGCCGACGACATGCTCCGGGAATCCGGAATCGACGCCGATGCGGCTGCTCGGGTCTCACCTGTCTGGTCGGCGATGCGAACCGAGGTACTCGGAGGTCAGCTCCTCGACATCGAGGCCGAGGCCGGTCTGGACGAGTCGGTGGAGGCTGCCATGAGGGTGAACCGCTACAAAACTGCCGCGTACACCGTGGAGCGCCCACTTCACCTCGGCGCCGTACTCGCCGACGCATCCCCCGAGCTGATTTCCACGTACCGCTCGTTCGGCACGGACATCGGTATTGCATTCCAGCTTCGGGACGATCTGCTCGGAGTGTTCGGCGACCCTGCGGTCACCGGAAAGCCATCCGGCGACGACATCCGCGAGGGCAAGCGGACCGTCCTGATGGCGACGGGTATGTCCCGTGCTGACGAGGCCGATCCTCGATCCGCGGCTCTGTTGCGGACGAGCCTCGGCGACGCGGACCTCGACGAGGACGGAATCGGCCGAGTGCGAGCGGCCCTGACCGACGTGGGAGCCGTCGACGACGTGGAGCGACGTATCTCGGACCTGACCGAGCGGGCGATGGCGACACTGGACGCGGGTGCCGTGGAAGCACAGGCAGCGAGTCGACTACGACACATGGCGATCGCCGCAACGCAGCGAACGTACTGACATTGATCGGCTCGAAACGACGAAAGGCTGACGTGCGTTCCATCAGCGGACAGACTGACTCCATCGTGGTGGTAGGGGCGGGCCTCGCCGGACTCTCGGCAGCCCTACACCTCATCGGCGCGGGCCGAAACGTCACGGTCCTGGAGCGAGAGGACACGGTCGGCGGCCGAGTCGGGGTGTACCCCGTGCCCGGCGACGACGGTTCGATTCTCTACGAGATCGACAACGGTGCAAGCGTTCTCACGATGCCCGATCTCATCGAATCTGCTCTCGCCGCCGTCGGAGAATCCTTCGACACGGTCTCACCGAAGATCTCGCTGAGTGCACTGTCGCCGAGCTACCACACGCGCTACGCCGACGGCACCTCCATCGACGTCTATTCCGACCCCGAGGCGATGGCAGACGAAGTCGCAAAGAAGTGCGGCGCTGCTGAAGCAGAAGGGTATCGGGCGCTTCGACAGTGGCTGGCATCGATCTTCGACGCGGAGTTCGACCGCTACATCGATTCCAACTTCGACTCTCCCCTCGATCTCGTCTCCTCGTCTGCTGCGCTGCGCGACACTCTCACCCTCACCCGACTCGGCGGTTTCGGCCGACTCGGCCCGCGGGTGGAGACATTCTTGAAGGACGAGCGGTTGCGCCGCGTGTTCACGTTTCAAGCGCTCTACGCGGGTATGGCTCCGGCCAAAGCCCTTGCTGTGTACGGAGCGATCGCCCACATGGATACCTCGCTCGGGGTGTACTTCCCGGCAGGCGGCATGGCCTCCATTGCAGCCGGGATGGCGGACGCGGTGACCCGAAACGGTGGGACTGTGGTCACCGGCGCCGCCGTGTCCGACATTCAGGTCGAGGGAGGACGAGCAACTGCAGTACGCACGAACGACGGCATCGACTACGTGTGCGACGCAGTTGTCCTGACTCCGGATCTACCGGTCGTCGACGCCCTGCTCGACCGTGCGGGTGTGTCGTCTCGCGGTCGACGACGTGGGTACGGAACCGTGTCACCGTCGGCTGTCGTGTTTCACGGAACGGTCCCCACTCGCATCACCGACACGTGGCCATCGAAGTCGCATCACACGATCGACTTCGGTGCGGAATGGGCGTCTACGTTCGCGCGGATCACAGCTCGCCGGGGGCGGGGCGCGCTCATGGAGGACCCTTCGCTGCTCATCACTCGGCCTGCAGTGACCGACGCGTCGCTTCTCGTCGAACGTGGCGGCGAGCCCTGCGAGCCGGTATCTGTGCTGGCACCGTGCCCGAACCTCGGCAGTGCACCATTCGATTGGCCTCGACTGCAGGATCCTTACGTCCGCGAAATCCAGCAGGAGTTGGAACGGCGCGGGTACCCCGACGTGACGACCATGACCGTGGATCGCGTGGATACTCCGCAAACGTGGGCCGACCGCGGAATGCTCCTCGGTAGCCCGTTCTCCTCGGCTCACGTCTTCCGCCAGACAGGCCCGTTCCGCAGACAGAACGTCGTTCGAGGACTCGACAACGTGGTCCTGGCCGGATCGGCCACGACACCAGGCGTCGGCGTGCCGACCGTGCTCGTGTCGGGCAAACTGGCCGCGGAGCGCATCTACGGCACACCGTGACATACCGGCGGGCACCGGGATGGTTCGGATCCACTAGGTCTACCCACTAAACTGACTGCGGCCATCGACTGTGAACCCCCCGTTCACCCGTCGTCCGCCATCACCGCGCGACACCGAGAGGAGGATGAATACCGCGATGTCCTCGGTCCAGGGTCCTGCAGCATCCGGCACAGCCGGGTCCGACCCGAGTCACGACACCGCGTCACCCTCCGCAGAGCCGAGCAGGTCCTCTGTTCGACATCTGTCCCTGTTCCTGCGCAGCCCAGAAGGGCACGCCGCGGTTCTGGGTATGGTCGGCGCCGCGCTCATCACCTTCGGTGGCTTCGGCGCAGGCAGTGTGAGGCGTCAGGACCCGCTGCTCGAAGCCATGCATCTGTCATGGCTTCGTTTCGGTCATGGTCTCATCCTCTCCAGCATCATCGTGTGGCTCGGCGTCGTTCTGATGATCGTCGCCTGGGTCCGACTCGGGCGAGCGACCCTCGGCGGTAGAACCACTGTTCGAGAGATCGGATGGGTCGTACCCGCGTGGACAGCACCGCTGCTGCTGGCGGTACCGATGTTCAGTCGCGACGCGTACTCCTACCTCGCGCAGGGTGCACTGCTCCGTGACGGATTCGACCCGTACGCCGTGGGCCCAGTTGCCAACCCCGGAATTCTTCTCGACAACGTCAGCAACGTCTGGACGACGACGACCGCACCGTACGGCCCCCTCTTTCTTCTTCTCGGTCGGGCGATCACGAGCATCACCGGTGACAACGTGATTGCCGGCACGATGCTGCTGCGCCTCACCATGCTTCCCGGGCTCGCACTGATGGTGTGGGCTGTTCCAAGGCTGGCGTCTCACATGGGCGGCAAGCCGGCGATCGCACTGTGGCTGGCAGTTCTCAATCCGCTCGTCCTCATTCACCTCATCGGTGGAGTACACAACGAACTGCTGATGGTCGGCCTCATGACCGCCGGGATCGTGCTGGTTCTCGAGCGACGGCACGTCGGCGGAATCGCGCTCGTGGCCGTCGCGGTCGCGATCAAGGCGACCGCCGGCTTGGCACTTCCGTTCATGGTGTGGATCTGGATGATTCACGAACGCGACAAAGCCATCGCCGAGAACAGAAAGCCGATGTCTCCCATCCGGTCGTTTGCCAAGACAGCCGGCACCGGCGCCGGCGTGTTCGCCGCTGTCTTCGTGATGTCGTCCGTGATCGCGGGCGTCGGGATCGGCTGGCTCACAGCATTGTCCGGGTCGACCAAGATCATCAATTGGCTGTCGCTACCGACCATCCTCGCGCACCTGGTCACCGTCAGCACCTCGTGGTTCCTCGACTTGCGCCTCGGCCCTGTCCTCGAGGTGACGCGGATGCTGTGTGCGGTCGCACTGGCCATCATCATCGTCACAACCTGGTGGCTCTACCGCAGAACCGAACGCGACGCGGTCAAGGGGATCGTCATCGCCCTGGTAGCGATCGTTGTCCTGTCGCCGGCTGCGCTGCCGTGGTACTACTCGTGGCCGCTGGCGCTGGCAGCGGGCTTTGCCCTCTCGACGAGAACACTGATGATCCTCGTCGGTCTGTCCGCGTGGCTGATGCTCGTCTTCCGGCCCGATGGTTCCATCGGCCTCTATACGGTTGCCCACGTCGCGCTCGCGACGTTCGCCGCGGTGGTGGCCGCCTTGTCGTTGACGCGGGTGGACCCGCTGCGGCTGCGCGGGAAACCGTCCACATCGGCCGAACATGACGAGCAACGCGCCGATCCGCAGAGGAGTACGTCCGACCGTGGGTGAACTCGATGCCATCGACCCGTCGCTACATGCTGCTTACCAGCTATGCCGTGACCTGAACGCCCGTCACGGAAAGACCTATTTCCTGGCCACACGGCTTCTGCCGGTGGACAGGCGGGCCGGGGTGCACGCCCTGTACGGATTCGCGCGCATGGTGGACGACATCATCGACGTCGATGTCGACGGCTCGCTCACGGAGGCACCCTCAGCCGACGTCCACCTCGCCCCGGCCGACGAGCGCGCAGGCGCGGAGGTCGATGTGCTCGAGCAGCGTGTCCGGGCGGCACTGAACGGTGAGAGGCTCGGAAGCAGTCCCTCGGACCAGGTACTGCGAGCATTCGTCGACACTGTCGAGCGCTACCGCATCCCGCACGAGTACTTCTATGCGTTCTTCCACTCGATGCGGATGGACATCCCGGGCACAGACGTCTTTCGGTCTCGATACCGCACCATGTCGGAGCTGTCCGAGTACATGTATGGATCTGCAGCGGTCATCGGTCTGGAGATGCTTCCGATCCTGGGCGCTACGAGCGCGGACGCCGAAGCTCCCGCAGCCGCACTGGGCGAGGCATTCCAGTTGACCAACTTCATCAGGGACATGGGCGAAGATCTCGACCGCGATCGCATCTACTTGCCGACCGAGGAACTAGCCGCGTTCGGCGTCGACGAGGAGCTCCTTCGGTCCTGCCGTCGTCGGGCCCGGACGGACCAGCGAGTGGACCGCGCTCTGGCTCATCTGATCGCACACACTCGGGCGATCTACCGCATCGCCGAGCCCGGTATCGAGCTTCTGGATCCGCGAGTCCGCCCCGGCATGCGCACCGCCCTCCTGCTGTACGGCGGCATTCTCCGCGAGGTCGAGGACGGCGGCTACCGTGTGTTGTTCGAACGGGCACGGGTGTCGCGCGTGCGACGTCTGTCGGTAGCCGGTCCTGCTCTCGTTGCCACCGGGTGGAACGCGCTCAGAACGCCATCGCCTGCGCGCGCCTGATCACCTCGCGCATGAGATCTCCGTGCATCGCGTCGATGGGCCGCCCGGGGAGACTGTCGTCCGATTCGAACAGCCACTTCAGGATCTCTTCGTCGTCGAACCCTCCGTCGTGCAGCACGGCGAGCAGACCCGGAAGACCTTTGACGATCTGTCGGCCCGAGGCGTTCAAGAACACCTCGGGAACACCGGGTACGCGATTGCGCTTGACGGCGAGCAGTTGGCGTTCGCGCAGCATCTGCTCGACCCTGGACTTGGGTACGTCGAGGATCTTGCTCACGTCGATCAGCTGCAGCAGCGAGACGGATGGGTCCAAGACGTCGTCGGAGTAAGGGATAGTGCTCACTGCAGTAACGTTAACGGGTTGGCTCTCGGATACGAAAAGCACTGCCCCGACGCGCAGCGTCCGAGACGAAGGCGATATCTATCCTGGCTACCATCACGTAGGTAGCGCCTCGAATTCCCTGCTCCAGCGTTACCTCAGGAGGTTGACGAAGTGATATCCGGAGGATCCGTGTCTGCGGGTTCGTTGCTGGATCGGCGCTACCGCATCGACGCCCCCATCGCGCGCGGCGGCATGTCCACGGTCTATCGGGCACTCGACACCCGACTCGATCGGCCGGTCGCCGTCAAGATCATGGACCCCAAGTTCGCCGCGGATCCCCAGTTCGTGGCTCGATTCGAATTCGAAGCCAGGGCGGTGGCCAGGCTCAACAATCCCGGACTCGTAGCTGTCTACGACCATGGACGTGACGGCGAGTACGCCTTCCTCGTCATGGAGTTGGTCGAAGGAGGGACGCTGCGTGAGCTACTGCGCGAACGCGGGCCCATGCCCCCACATGCGGCCGCAGCCGTCATCCGTCCGGTATTGGACGCGCTCGGGACAGCCCACCGAGCAGGCCTTGTCCACCGCGACGTCAAACCCGAGAACATCCTCATCTCCGACTACGGGGACGTCAAGATCGCCGACTTCGGACTCGTCCGTGCGGTTGCCGCGTCGAACGCCACCTCCAGCTCCGTGATTCTCGGCACAGCGGCGTACCTGTCCCCCGAACAGGTCACGACCGGATCCGCCAACGCCGGCAGCGATGTATACGGCGTCGGCGTCGTCCTGTTCGAGTTGCTCACAGGTCGAACCCCGTTCAGCGGAGACACCTCCTTGTCCATCGCGTATCAACGGATCGACAACGACGTCGCTCGTCCCAGCAGCCTCATCTCGGGCGTGCCGCGCGAGTTCGACGAATTGGTCTCCCGGGCGACGAATCGCGATCCAGCGAGCAGATTCCAGAATGCCGACGAGATGGCCCGTGCACTCCGCGCCGTGTGCGCGCGCCTCGAACTACCCGCGTACCGCGTACCGGCACCGCGGCGATCCGCCGAGCATCGAAGCGCCGCCGTCCTCGGAGCGCCGACGACGTTCGCAGGAGATCGCAACGCCGAACCTCCGGCGCCGCCGACACAGGCGGTAGCAGCACCGGTGTCCTCGGACGCCGGGCTCCACCACACCCGCGTGCAGACCGCTCCGACGGCACGCGACAGTGCGCCTGCGCCGGACGTGGTTCCACCGCACACCGTCGGCCGCCGCCACTACGAGTTTCCGGATTTCGACGCGGACCGACAGCGCTCGCGTCGGGCCATCGTCATCTGGCTGACCGTCGTGGCCGTGCTTGCCGCGCTCGTCGGAGTCGGCGGCTGGTGGATGGGTTCCGGTCGCTACCCGACGGTTCCCGAGGTAGGGGGTCTCGATCTTCTCGGCGCCGAAAGCGCGCTGGAGGCAGCAGACCTGGACAGCGCGACACGTGGAACCTACTCCGACACAGCGCCGTTGGATTCGCTCGTCGGAACCGACCCGACTACCGGCTCGCGCGTCCCGAGAGGCGACACGGTCTACCTTCTGGTCTCCCTCGGACCGCCCAGCGTCCCGGACATCGCGCCCGGCATCTCCGTCGGCGACATGCAGGAGCTGTTGCGCGAGCGCACCTTCGACCCTGTCGACGGCGGCGAGGCCTTCAGCACCACGGCCCCGATCGGCGGCGTAGCGGCGCTCGACCCGCCGCCGGGCACCGAACTCTCGGTCGGAGACACCGTGAAGATTCTGCGTTCCAAAGGTGCTCCCCCGGTCGATGTCCCGGACATCGCCGGCATGTCGGCCGACGAGGCCACTGCCGCCTTGGCATCCGTCGGGATTTCGGTGGAAGGGACCGACGTCGCATTCGATGAGGACACCGACGGTGGCAAGGTCACCGGCACGTCGCCGGAGATCGGCACGAGCGTGACCGCAGGAAGCAGCATTCGACTTCAGGTATCCAACGCGATCTCGG
>NZ_LVCV01000669.1 GCF_001647195.1 Rhodococcus sp. EPR-157
ACACCGACGGCTCCCTCGTCGTCTCGCAGAACCCGGGGCCGGGAAGCCGAGTGGCCCCGGGGTCCACTGTCACGGTCGTGTCGCTACCGTAACCGGGCGATGATCAGCCCCGGAGCATCTCGGCTACCAGGAACGCCAGTTCGAGTGACTGCTGAGTGTTGAGCCGCGGATCACACGCCGTCTCGTAGCGTCCCGCGAGATCGAGATCGGAGATTTCCTGCGCCCCACCGAGGCATTCGGTGACGTTGTCACCGGTCAGTTCCACGTGCATTCCACCGGGATGGGTGCCGAGGCTGCGATGGATCTCGAAGAAACCCTGAACCTCGTCGACGATCCGGTCGAAATGCCGAGTCTTGTATCCAGTGGAGGCCTCGTGCGTGTTTCCGTGCATGGGGTCGCATTGCCAGATCACCTGGTGGCCGGTCGCCTGCACCTTCTCGATGATGGGTGGGAGCAGCTCACGGATCTTGCCGTTGCCCATCCGCGAAATCAGCGTCAACCGCCCCGGCTTGTTGGTCGGATCGAGCCTCTCGACGTACTCGACGGCCATATCGGGTGTGGTCGACGGACCGATCTTGAGACCGATCGGGTTGTGAATGAGTTCCGCGAGCGCGATGTGTGCGCCGTCGAGCTGCCTCGTTCGATCGCCGATCCACAGAAAGTGAGCCGACAGGTCGTACAGCTTGGGGTGATCCGCGTCGGCGTTGTCGAGACGAAGCATCGCCCGCTCGTAGTCGAGAACGAGTGCTTCGTGGCTGGCGAAGATCTGCGCAGTGTGCAGATTCGGGTCGTTGACACCGCACGCGTCCATGAACCGCAGCCCGCGGTCGATCTCCCCCGCCAACGCCTCGTACCGAGCACCGGCAGGCGAGCTCTGAACGAACTCGCGATTCCAGTCGTGCACCTTGTGCAGGTCGGCCATTCCCGCGCCGGTCAGCGCGCGAACGAGGTTCATTGCAGCGCTCGCGTTTGCATACGCACGCACGAGTCGCGACGGATCATGGTGGCGCACAGCCTCGTCGGCCACCAGCGAGTTGACCATGTCGCCTCGGTACGACTTGAGACCCAGCGCGTCCACATCGGACGACCGCGGCTTGGCGTACTGCCCGGCGATCCGACCGACCTTCACCACAGGCATGCTGGCGCCGTACGTGAGCACGACTGCCATCTGCAGAAGCGTCCGGATATTGCCCTTGATGTGCGGTTCGGTGTTGTCGACGAATGTCTCGGCGCAATCGCCGCCCTGGAGCAGAAATGCCTCTCCCCGCGCGACGGCCGCGAGCTGATCCGACAGCGACTCCACTTCACCGGCGACAGTGATGGGGGGCACACTCTCGAGCACCTTGCGCATGTCCGCTGCCTGCGCCGGATCCCAGGAAGGCTGCTGTGCCGCCGGCTTCGCCAGCGCGTCGTCGAGCTGCTGACGCAACACCCCCGGCAGCGGCGGAAGGTCGGGCAAGCGCTCGATGGGTACGTCGACAGTCCAGTTCACCGGTACAGGATATTCGTTGTCGATCCGGTGACAGCGCGCGGCACCCTCGTCCTGCGGTCGGTCAGCTCGCCGCGGACTCGACGGCTTGGAACTTGGCAAGGTTGTGACGCGCATCGGCGAGCGCATCATGGGCGTCGTCGGGTGCGGGCGGCAAGTACGGACTGCCACAGTCCTCCCAGTATTGACGCAGCTCACGGGTGAACCTCGGCAACGATCGCGGCAAGTCGGTCATCGAACCCCACAGTTGGCACAAGGCAACATGGTCGTATGCGGCCATCCAGGCCCACAGTTCGACGTCGGCGCCTGGGAACGGGACGAGAAAGTCGAGCAACTCGTCGCGGATTCGCGCTCTGCTCTTCCAGAGCGGTGACGAGTACGGTGGCAGCTTGGGAAGAACGTTGCGTCGAACCCATTTTCCTGCGCGCTCGGGGTCGAACTCGGAGGACACAGCATAGAACTCACGCCCATCCTCGGAGACCACAGCGATCGAGACCAGCTCGATTGTGCGACCATCCTCGATGAACTCGGTGTCATAGAAGTAACGCACGCAGGACACACTATCCCGGCGCGACGACTCGACCAGCACGAGTGTCGACCGACCCGGGGGCCGAGACACAAGAAGAAGGAACGACGTTGACGACACCCGAGACGACTGCGCATCCGCAGGCGCCTAGGCGCACCCTCCCGCCTGCGGTACTCGTGATCGCCTGCGTAGTGATCGCGCTGGCATCGCTCGCAGGCATCGCATACAACATATTCGGCCTGCCGCCGCTTCGGGAACTGACGTCCCTGGGTAACTACTACCGTATCGATCTCGACGTTTACCGACTCGGCGGCGGAGTGTTCGCCTCCGGTTCGCCGCTGTACGGAGAAATGCCGCCGACTCAGTTGGGCAATACGCTGCCGTTCACGTACCCGCCCATCGCGGCCGTGCTGTTCAGTTCGCTCTCGGCCGTGTCGCTGTACTCGGCGGGCATCCTGGTCACCACGTTGTCCCTGACGCTGCTGTTCGCGACGATCGTTCTCACCCTCCGGTCCCTCGGGTACGCGCCTCGAACTCTGCTGTTGTGGGCAGCCGGCGGCATCTTCGCCATCTCACTCGTTCTGGAACCGGTGTTCTCCACTCTCGACTACGGTCAGATCAACATCGTCCTGATGGCATTCGTCGTCGCGGATTGTCTGCCGCGCAAGACGCCCTGGCCCCGCGGCGTACTCATCGGATTCGTAGCCGCCGTCAAACTGACGCCCGCTGTTTTCGTTTTGTTCTTCCTGCTACGCAAAGACTTTCGTTCCGCTGTGATCTCGGGACTGAGTTTCGCCGCGTTCACGGCCCTCGGATTCCTGGCGACATTTTCCGATTCCGTCACGTACTGGACCGACACCCTCATCGATTCGGACCGGATCGGCCGACCCGCCTACGCGGCGAACCAAAGCATCACCGGCGTACTCGCTCGGTTCGGACTCGACGACTCGCTGCGGTCCGTTCTGTGGATCCTGCTGTCGTGCTGCCTACTTGCCATCGCTGCCGTAGCCATGCGTTCCGCGTTCTCAGCCGGCCAGACTGCGCTTGCTCTCGGTGTCAACGCGATGTTCGGCCTTCTCGTCTCACCCGTGTCGTGGTCACATCACTGGGTATGGGCGGTGCCGTTCATAGTTGCGCTCGGCACGCTCGCGTTCCGCCGACGTAGCTATGCCGTACTGGCATTCGTCGGGGTCGGCGTCGTGCTACTTCATTTCGCGCCGCATTGGCGGCTGGCCGGCGGCCGCTCCTCCGGCCTTGGTTGGCCCGTGTGGGACCAGCTGGCGGCATCGTCCTACGTGTGGTGGGGCGTCGCGGCACTCTTCGTGGTGGCGTTCACGCCGTTACGGAGTGTCTCTTCCGTTTCGAAGTCGTAGGCCGTCTCAGCTGGCCCGGGTGTGAGGAATCCGCTCGGGCCCGTCCGACGTAGCCGTCGGTGCCGGGGCGGTCTTCTTGAGCGAGGCGGCATAGACGTCGACGTACTCCTGACCGGACAGCAGCATCAAGTCGTACATCACCTCGTCCGTGACGGCGCGTTCGACGAATCGATTACCCGCCATCCCCTCGAAGCGCGAGAAGTCGATCGGCTTGCCGATTTTGATCGTGATCTTTGCCGGGCGCCATACCTTCGAGCCGATCGGGTTCATCTTGTCGGTGCCGATCATCGCAACGGGTATCACCTGCACACCGGTCTTCAATGCCAACCGGGCCATTCCGGTCTTGCCCTTGTACAGACGTCCGTCGGGTGAACGGGTTCCTTCAGGGTAGATGCCGAGCAGCTTGCCCTTTTCGATCACGCGCGCACCGGCATTGAGCGCGTCCTGCGCAGCATCTGCACCGGTTCGGTCGATCGGAACCTGCCCCACCGCGGTGAAGAACCACTTTTGGAATGCACCCTTGAGGCCAGGCCCGGTGAAATACTCGCTCTTCGCCAGAAAAGTGATGCGGCGCTGCACCTTCAACGGCAGATAGAACGAATCGAGGACGGCCTGGTGATTGCTCGCCAGAATCACCGGCCCCCGAGCCGGAATGTTCTCGAGCCCCTCGACAGTAGGTCTACCCAGAGCAATCAGGATGGGACCGATGAGGACGTACTTGAACAGCCAGTACCACATGGCGTCCTTCCTGATCAGAGAAAGTGTTTCGGCGAGCGTTGGCCAAGGGAAACTGTACCTACCGTTTATGACCCCAGCCACATCAATCGCGGTAGGGCGACAGAGTTCACATTTCGCGTGAGCGTGACGACGCCGAAAACGCAGACCTCGCCAGATCTGCGGCGCCGATCATGCCGGCAGCTTCACCGAGCTGAGTCGCTCGAATCCGGGCGAGCGGACGATGCCCTGCGCCCGTCACCAGGCGCGCGCAGTGCTCGGTGGCTTCGTTCAAGAACTGACTCGACGAGGTGGCGACGCCACCCGCGATCACAATTAGATCAGGGTCGTAGATATCGCTCACCATCGCAAGCCCGACGCCGAGCCATCGGGTGAAGTCCTGCATCGTCCGAAGGCCGATCTCGTCACCGTCCTGCGCCGCCGAGGCTATACGCCGACCGGTCAACGAACCCGGGTCGAGGAACACGTCGCGGGCGAGGATCGTGGACGACCCCTGATCGGCGGCCAACATTTCCACCGCGGTGTCCACGAGAGCTGTTCCACTGCAGTACCGTTCCCAACAACCGCGCTTTCCACAGGGACACGCGCGTCCGTCTGGAACCACCTGGATGTGCCCGAGTTCCGGTGCGACGCCGTAACTTCCGCGATAGATTCGACCGTCGATCAAGAGCGCTGCACCGATGCCCGTCCCGATTGCAACCATGACGACATTGCGACCATCGGCTGCGGCACCGAACCGATATTCCGCCCAGGCGGCCGAGTTGGCGTCGTGTTCCAACAACACGGGAAGTCCGATTCGATCGCTCATCCGACGCGCAACCGGGCTGTTGACCCACGGCAGGTGCGGGGCGAATCTCACCGACTTCTGGTCCGAGTCGACGAATCCCGCCACAGCCAGACCAACCGCCGAGACGGGGTGCCGATCCGCGAGCTCGCGGACTACGCGCTCCAGCCCCTGCTCGAGCGCCGACGCCGTATGCGGAGTTGGCGACTGAGTCGAATCGATGACCTGACCCGACGGATCGACGACCGAGGCCCGCAAGCTCGTGCCACCGACGTCGATACCGATCGTCAGAGATCCTTGCCGCCGTTTCATTGTCCGACCTTTCTCGGCCGTCCCCCACGGCATACCGACATTGCTCTCCGACCAGGAATCGAACAGGACCTGTTCGTCAGTCCCCTGTCTTCGGCGTGGTCGGATCCTTCACGGTAACGGTAATCGGTACGAACTTTGCTCGTCGAACTATCGGGTCATCCGTGTCGTGCGCAATATCCGGGCCGGAACTGTGGAACGCATCACTAGTCGGGGCGTCGTCGCCCTCGGGATCGGGGTTGTTCGATCCCGCCGCATCAGCGGGCGGAGACGGACTACCTGTCGACTCGGCATGATCGCTCATCAGTTGACGCAGTAGCGCCACAACCGAGGCGCCCTCGGTTGCCACCACAGTGAGCAGGTCGTGCTGCTCCCCCCGCATCAGCGCCGCCAGCGCGCATACCGGGCACCAACTGCACCCTTGCTGTGGACGTTGTTGTTGGTCTTCCACTGCCTGGCGCAACACAGGCTCGAGTCGTGTGAGCACCGTTTCGGCGAGCGCCCAGAGCTCAGCAGCAACGTCGGAATGCCGGTCAACCATCTATTCGCCCGCCCCTCACGCCGGCCACACCGACGGATCCGGGGCGAAGCGGACAACCAACGTCGTGTCCTCGAACTCTGCGCCGACCACAATGCACCTACGCAGAACCGACGCCAGACGTACCCGACGACGGATCCCGTCCGCCCCGACTATCACATCGTCCTCGACACGACCGAGGGTCAACGTCGTCGGATCGACCAGAGGAAGAACCATGGTCATCGTGTAGATCGACTCCAACCCCGTACCCGACTCGTGCGCGACCGCCGGCTCGTTCACACCGGCGCGTTCGTGCACCTGTGTGGCGCCCACCCGCGCCGCGAGACTACCCAGACCCGGCAACCCTACCGGCTCGTGAGCGGACTGCTCCACGACGACCAGCGACATCCCGGCTGCCATGATCTCGACTTCTCGCAGAACTTCTTGCTGCGCCGACCTCCACCCCTCGAACCAGAATACTGCGGGATGGACTCCGACGAGGCCTACCGATGCCGAATTCAGCATGGGCAGAACCTTGTTGACCATGACGGTGTCGACAGGAAGGCCGGTCAGGGCGGCGGCCGACATGGTTCGACGCGCTTCGGCGATGCCCACCCGCTCCGGCGTGAGGACGATCGTCGCCGACGTTCTGGCGCGGTCGAACACGAGCTCGCGAACACTGTCGGCCGAAGCGACGACGCTCCCGACCATGGCCACCACTACTGTCAACCGCGGGTCGGTTCCGGTGCCGGCAACGATGCGGTCATGCCTCGGCCACAGCCGTTCGAGATACCCACACACAAGATCGGGCAGCTGCAACGTGCGCACCGAGTCCGCCGTCGGAGGAAGGTCGACGAATACGGTGTCCCAACGATTTTCGTCGACGAGCTCGACGATGCGATGGAGACCTAGAAGTTCCTGAACGCCCGGCGCACCCACGATTTCCGCGGGGTCGATGGCGCCGAACCTGACCCCGTGTTCATGACCTGTCCCCGACAACGCCAGAACGTGCGCGAGCGCGGTGTACCTCGCTACGACAAGGGCAAGAGTATCGAGCTCGAGTACGTCCAAACCCTGCTCGATCGACACCACCTCGGCTGTGTCGGCGCGGTGGGCGTGCATTCCGAGGACGTCCGCCACCGAGTGCGCCTGATCGAAGGACACGACAAGCGCACGCCGTCCGGACCGCGCGTGGTCGAGCGCTGCTTTGACGGCAAGAGTCGTCTTGCCCGCACCGCCCTTGCCGACGAACAGTCGGACCGCAGTGTGGGCCTCGGCGCGGGCCTCGGTCAGCCTTCGACTCGCTTCTTCAGTTCCTTGAGCGCCGTATCGGTGATGACCTTCTCGGCCTTGCGCTTGAACAGCCCGATCATCGGGATGTTCAAGTCGACGGCCAGTTCGTAGGTGACCTCGGTTCCGCCGTCGGCGTTCTCTTTCAGCGAGTAGGAACCTGTCTGGGACTTCTGCATCTCGCCAGACACCAATTGCCAGGAGACGGAGTTGCCGTCCGGTGCCCACTGATAGCTGAGCTCGTAGGTGTCTTTCACCATTCCTGCGTCGAGCACGAACTTGACCCGCTCCGCACGCCCATCGGCGCCGGTCGCCAACACCTCCACCGACTTTGCGGCCGAAACCCAGGTCGGATACGCGTCGAAGTCTGCGATCACGTCCATCACACGCGTGGATGGAGCGTCGACCGTGATCGACCTCTGAGTTCTCTCGGCCATCCTGTTACTCGGTGTCCCTTCTGTTCTCGCGGTCTCCCGGCGCCCGGGAACATACCCGACGAGCCGATCTCTAGTCATTCATCTCACACGATGGCCGATGGACGCACAACGGGCGCCGCACCACCGATCAGGGGCGGGCGTGTTGCGGCCGCTCGCCTGCAGCGCGCCCCGCCTCCAGCCCTCGTTTGAGCTCGAACGCCATGACCTTCCCCGCGGCCCGGCGCTGCCGGTTCTCGGCTGCGAGATCAACCGTTCTCGCGCCCGCAGGCTCGGCGTGGAGGAAGTAGTGCAGGATGACGCCGTCGAGCACCGAGACGGGTTCGAGCCACACCTCCATCGTTCCCGTCAATGCTCCATCGACCGCCCACCTGATGCCCTTCTCGGCACGATCGTCGGTCGCCACGAGGCGAAGGTCCGGCCACCAGACACGCCAGCGAGCCGGATGCGACAACGCCTCGGCGACCAACGAACCAGGTACAGCGACGAAAGTCTGATCCGCAACTTGGATACTGCTCATCGGATGAGCTTCACACATCGACCGGTCCGCGCGTACACGAGGCGGTCGAACGTCCCACCGACTCGGGTCTACAGTGAGACGAATCCGAGCTACTCGTGAGTAGAGCTAACCTTTTCTTTTCCTGGAGGTCACCGTGCGTGAGTTCACATCGCCCGCCGTATTCGTCGTCGAAAACAGCGAGTCGGCCGTCGACACCGTGTTCACACGCGCATCGAACGCCCCGAACTCGGTTGCGTTTCGCCGACTCGTGAACGGCTCCTGGTCCGACGTCACCGCAGCGTCGTTTGCAGCCGAAGTAGTCAAGGTCGCCAAAGGATTGATCGCCGCAGGAGTGCGTCAGGGTGATCGCGTCGCACTGATGTCGTCGACCCGCTACGAGTGGTCGATCATCGATTACGCGATCTGGGCATCCGGCGGCGTCACCGTGCCCGTCTACGAAACCTCCTCGGCAGGCCAGGTGGAGTGGATCCTCTCCGACGCCGACCCCGTCCTCCTCGTACTGGAGACCGACAGACATGTCGCCGACACCGCCGACGTCGTAGCCGCCCACTTCCAGCGCTCCACCGGCACTGCACACACCTTCCGAATCGACGGCGACACCCTCGATTCCGGCGCTATCGCCGAGCTGACTGCATTGGGAGCGGACACATCCGACGATGAAGTACACGCGCGGGTTGCTGCGCTTCGCTCGTCGGATCCGGCAACCCTGATCTACACCTCCGGGACGACCGGCCGGCCCAAGGGCGTGCAGCTGACCCACGCCAATCTGCTCGCGGAATCCCGCGGCATCCGCGAGACATCGTTGAACGCTCTGCTTCGTCCTGGCAGCCGAACCTTGATGTTCCTTCCGTTGGCCCACGTGCTGGCCCGCGCCGTCACCATCGCTGCCTTCGATGCCGGTACCGCCGTCGGTCATACCAACGACATCCCGAACCTCGTCGCGACTTTCGGCACTTTCGCGCCGGACTTCATTCTGTCGGTTCCGCGTGTATTCGAGAAGGTGTACAACACCGCCAAGCAGAA
>NZ_LVCV01000670.1 GCF_001647195.1 Rhodococcus sp. EPR-157
GAGCGGTGTTGCGCATCAAGCACGCCGTGTTCGACAAGCTCGTCTACGCAAAACTGCGTGCCGCTCTCGGAGGCCAGTGTCAGCTCGCCATTTCGGGCGGCGCCCCACTCGGTGCACGTCTCGGGCACTTCTACCGAGGCATCGGTGTGCCCATCTACGAGGGCTACGGCCTGACCGAGACCAGTGCGGCGTTCGCGGTGAACACGATCGGGAATCAGCGCGTCGGCAGCGTCGGGCGCCCCTTGCCCGGCAACACCGTTCGGATCGCCCAGGACGACGAGATTCAACTTCGCGGACCCGTGGTGTTCTCGGGATATTGGCGCAACGAAGAAGCAACGGCAGAGTCCCTCGACGACGGGTGGTTCCGCACCGGTGATCTCGGATCCGTCGACGAAGACGGCTACATCACCATCACCGGCCGCAAGAAGGAACTCATCGTCACGGCAGGCGGAAAGAACGTATCGCCTGCCGGGCTGGAGGACCAGTTGCGGGCGCACGCTTTGATCAGCCAGGCCATCGTCGTCGGCGATCAGAAGCCGTTCATCGGCGCGCTGGTGACACTCGACGACGACGCCTTGTCGGGTTGGAAAGCCGCGCACGGCAAACCGGCCTACGCCACCGCTGCCGATCTCGCGAAGGACGTCGATCTCATCGCCGAGATCGACGCGGCAGTGGCCGAGACCAACAAGTCCGTCTCGCATGCGGAAGCCATCAAGAAGTACCGCATTCTTCCCGGCGATTTCACCGAAGAGTCCGGCGAAATGACGCCGACGATGAAGCTCAAGCGAAACGTGATCGTCAAGTCGTACGCAGACGAGATCGAGGCAATCTACGCCCGGTGATGCCGCCCCACTAGAGCAATGCGCGCAGCTTTCCAGCCAGAACATCCCAACGCCAACTCGTCTCGACCCAACGGCGGCCGGCGTGACCCATCGACGTCGCCAGTGCACGGTCGGACAGAATTCTCACGATGGCATCGGTGATCTGCTCGACCGATCGACCGTCGACCACAAGTCCGGTCTTGTTCTGCTGGACTGTTTCCGGTGCACCCCCGGATAGCCCGGCGACAACCGGGATTCCACACGCAGACGCTTCGAGGTAGACGATGCCGAGCCCTTCGACGTCCAGACCTGCTCCGCGCGTTCTGCTCGGCATGGCAAACACGTCGGCAATGGTGTGATGAGCAGCCAGTTCTGCGGAAGGTACCGTGCCGGTGAAGATCACGTGATCCTCGACACCTTCTTTTCGGACCAAGGCGCGAAGCGTTCCCTCGTAGGGCCCACCCCCCACGATGACAAGCACAGCGCCATCGATACTTGCGCGTATCCCCCGGATCGAACGGATCAGATAGTCCTGGCCCTTACGCGGCACCAACCGCGACAGGCACAGCACCGTCGGACGATCTCCCAGGCCATAACGCGCCCGCAACTCTTCACGTGCTGAGCTGTCGGGCTTGAACCTGTCGGTGTCCACCCCGGGCGGAACGTGTTCCAGAGCGGCTCGCGGGCCGAACGCCGACGCGAACCGCCCGCGGGTGTACTTGCTCACATACGTCACTGCATCGACGGAATTGCCGATGGCGCGCAAGGTCGCCCGGCCGCCGGGCACCATCGACCAGCCCACTTCATGGCCGTGCGTACTGGCGATCACGACATCGGCCCCGGCTCGGCGCACGACCGGCGCCATCACCGCCAGCGGTGCTGCCGCCCCGAACCACACCGACTCGCAGTCCAGCGACTTGACCAACGCGCATGCCCGTCTCGCGACAAATGGCGTCGGAAGCATCAAAGTCGTCGGATGGCGGACGACCTCGAACGGCTGTCGTGCGTCGAACTTGACATGACTGTCGCCGCGCCACCGCGGTGCGTAGACCACCAACTCGTCGGCCGGAAATCGCGTGGCGAAGCTGTGGAGATACGACTGGATGCCACCGGGACGCGGTGGGAAATCGTTCGTCACCAGCAGGGTCCGATGCATGGGTCCACCGTAGTCAGGACGACTGTCGAAGTACCCACGACCCCCAGGCCTGCAGAAACACTCCGGTGCTCAGTCCGGTAGCAGACTTCAGTCCGCTGTCGACCTCGGATGCGGTCTTCGGACCCGTGGCAAGCTGCTCGTAGAGACTTCGTAGCGCCGGTTCCCCGAACTGCGCGGCCGCGAAGGCGAACACGGACCACGCGGACTCGTACGCAAGCGTGGATCGGACGCCTCCTGCACCGAAGTCGGAGTCTTCCGGGAAGACCGTAGGAGGTCCGCCCTCGGCGACAACGCGGCTCAAAGTCGGTGCGACACGATCGAAATCGGCCCCTGAGCCACGGTAACCGGAGTAGTCGGCAAAGCCTTCGAGGACCCAGGTGGGCGAGCCGTCGACCGTCGCGGAGCGTGCCGCCACATGCGTCAGCTCGTGCCGCAGGACCGATCTGGTCGTCGTGTCGGTCAACCGGTCCAGCGCAGCTGCACTGAATACCACGCGTTGCCCTGTGACGGTCTGCCCCGGGACGACAGAGTCGGACACGGAGACCGCTGCGACGTCCGTTCCTGCTGTGGCGGGACCCGCCGACGCTGCGAATTCCTCGACGGATCCGGAGGTGAAGATCAGCGCGGTCTGCGGCCAGTCGTCCCCGTAGAAGTCCGACACGGCATCGACTGCCGCCGGCAATTCGCTCGCCACACGGTCGATCAACAGCGACTGATCGGGGTGTCCGAGAACCACTGATGTTCCCCCAGAAGTCGACACCGATCTCGCGATCACCGGCCCGAAGTCCCACGGACCACGCCACGTCGTTCGGTCGACGCCCGCAATGTCTGTGTCCGAGACGATCCGCCACTCGTCGTCACGTTGCGCGAGCAGCAGCGCCACCGGTCGCCGAGTGGGCGTCGTATCGGGCCCGGTCACCGCGTATCGCAGAACCACCGATGGCGCCCAGACGTCGGCAGCGTTCAGCGGAGTCGCGACCGCGGAGGGAACCGGCACTTCAGGTTCGTCGACGAGGTCGTAGCCCCAATCTGCGAGCGGGACGGACGCGAGATTGGCAGCTCGGCGGATCTCGGACCGCAGGAACTCGGGAGAGGCGGCTGGATCGATCGTCTTCTCGAGGGCCGCCATGTCGTTCGAACGGACGGCATCGGCCCACCGACGCAGTAAGTCCTCGACACCCTGGCGACGCTGCGCCTCGTACGGATTGACCGCGGTTGTCGTGGTGGGCTCCGTGTCCGTCACCGGATCGGTACTGCACGCCGACAGTCCGAGCAGAACGCTCAGTACAACGACGGCCAGGCGCGCCCAACGAGGCTTCTCAGCAGAGCGCTCACCGCGGATCGACAGCACCGAGTGTCAGTAGCGACGCGCGCCGTAGTACGGGAACGACGCCATGGACTGCACCTTCACCGGCACCCCGAAGGTCGATGCGTGGAGTACGTTGCCGTTGCCCGCGTACAACCCGACGTGGGACGCATCCGGGTAGAACAACACGACATCGCCCGGCTGGAGATCCTTCTGATCGATCGGTGTTCCGCCGGATGCCTGCGCCTGGCTCGATCTCGGAAGTGTCTTACCGACTTGCTTGTACGCCCACACGACGAGGCCGGAACAATCGAATCCATCGGGACCTGTCGCACCCCATACATAGGGCTTTCCGACCTGGGTCAGACCAGCCTGCAACGCTCCGGATCCCGAACCGGGAATGAGGTTCGACAAGATCTTGGACAGGTCGAAGCCCGGGGGCAACGGCGATCCCGCGAGGTCGGCCTGCTCGGAGCTGGACAGCGCGTTGAAACTCGCTATGACCTCCGCCATCTGCCCCTGCAGTTCGCTCTGCTTCGCCTGGAGGCCGTCGCTGACGACCTTGGCTTGTTCGGCAGCAATCCGGGCGGTCTCCGCTGCGGTGCGTGCTGCGTCCTCGGCGGCAGCGGCATCAGCTGTGGCCTGCTTGAACTGCTGCACCTGGCGAGCGGTTTCCGCCGAGATGATGTCGAGAGCCGACATCTGGTCGAGCAACTGCTGAGGTGAATCGCTGACCATGACGGCAAACAGTCGATTGGTGCGCCCACCCTGATAGTTGACGTTGGCGACTTTGTCGACAGCCGGCTTCAGTTCCGCGAGTGCAGCCTGCGCGCGCGTAAGGGCGTCCTGGTGCGAACCGACGGCGGTTTCGGCGTCCCGTTGCGCTGCTGTCTTCGCGTCCAGATCGATCTGGGCGTTGTGCATTGCCTCGGTG
>NZ_LVCV01000671.1 GCF_001647195.1 Rhodococcus sp. EPR-157
TCGGACCGACCACGAGACACGCCGCTAGCACTGCGGCTGCGAGAACGCTCCGCTTGGAGCGGGTGACGCGCTTGACTGTCGGTGTCGCCACGAGAAAGTGTGTCTCCGTTCTTGCTGTTGAACCGGCCAAGTGATCAGCGCAACCGGATGGACACGATCGAACTGCACCGGTGGAACGAACTTCGGGTCCCAGCCACCCGGCTGGGCGACGATAACGTGTGGAAAACAAACCCTACCCATGAGTAGGGCCTGTCGGGGAGAAATCGAGTCGTAGAACTCGGACATTTCTCGACGATCCGGCGGCTTTGCTGGACCGACGGACTCGGCTAGGTTACGGAACGGTATCGCGAGAGTCCATTCGAGTGAGTGACGACCGACCATCTCGGCCCGAAACGACCAACAGCATCAGGCGCGCCGAAGACGGCTGCAACCTGATGCTGTCGGAAGGGGTCGATCATGGAGATCAGTAGCGACGCGCTCCATCGGAGGGCATCGAAGACACGGGAGCGACCTTCACAGGAACGCCCGATGTCGATGCATGGATGACGTTGCCGTTGCCTGCATAGATTCCGGAGTGCGAACCGCCGTAGAAGGACACGACGTCGCCCGGCTGCAGGTCCGACATGGACACTGGAGTACCGGCGGCGGCCTGGTCGTAACTGGTACGAGGAAGGCTGATTCCGGCCTGCTTGTAGGCCCACTGGACGAGACCCGAGCAATCGAACGAACTCGGACCCGCTGCGCCGTAGACGTACGGCGCACCGATCTTCGACTCAGCGGCCTGTACGGCCTTGGCTGCCGGTGTCACCTGAGGTGCCACGGGGGCAGGCGCGCCTGGCATGCCCGGGATCTCGGCAGGCAGCGGAGGAAGACCTGGGATTTCCGGAACCTCGAAAGTGCCGATTCCGGGGATGGTGATGGGAGCCGCCATTGCGGGAGCAGCGGGTAGAACGACCGCACCCGCGGCGATCGCACCTGCTACGAGAATTCGACGCATCTGACGGGTTGAAGTATGTGACGCCACGAGAAGGGGTTGCTCCGTTTCTTCCGTTCATCCGCCGACCGAGTTAGCTGACGGGTTCGGGCTGGGAAGATCAGCCCTACCCGCGTCGTCGCTTTCGCGATTCGGCGGGATTCACCCCAATAAAAATCGGGTTCCCGGTACGGGTGCTCTTGCGTGCATCCCGATTAGGCGGTGCCCTGCGACGCCACTCCGGTTTGGACTGGCGAGACTCCGCAAGGTCTCAGGAAGGTTACGAAATGGCATACCCCCGTGTCGACCCCAACGCGCCGACGAGTCGGGTCAAGTTCGATTCCGCGCTAGATCGCGCGGCGATCGCCCGCGGGGTCACGATGCGATAACGACCCATCGACGGAGGGCTCCTCACCGTCCGTCACGAGACGCAGACGCGGTACGAGACCACCCTCTGCAAGGATGTCCATCGCACCCAATTCCTCCTGGTCGAGGGCAATTCGAGGCGGCCCCGAACCGACGTGCACACCGTCCCTCGTGGGCAATCCCGGAGCCCCGAGGAGGACCGTCACAACACAGTCGGCGCACGAGATGTCGCGCACCCTGCAATCACCGCAATCGACGATCATGTGATCCTCGTCTCTTTCGTAGGTCAGCTGGCCTTTTCGGTCGCTCGTCCCGAACCTAACGGCACACTCCGACACATTTCCCTCAGCGGTCACCGCCGCTCATCACGCCGGCTTCCTGTCGGTATGCGGCGCTACCGTCCTGAGTTGTGAGCCTGCCGATCCAACTGAGCTTCGACGAACTCGACACTCCGTTGCACGAAACGACGTTCGTCGTGGTCGACCTCGAGACCACGGGGGGCAGCGCCGATACCGAGGCAATCACCGAG
>NZ_LVCV01000672.1 GCF_001647195.1 Rhodococcus sp. EPR-157
ACTCGGGATGACGATCGATCGGCTGGAGAACATCTTCAAGGGTCTGAACACCGAACTGCCGAACATTCAGGAAGACCTGCGCGGTCTTGCCGATTTCTCGCAGACGTACGCAGATGCCGGTCCGCAATTGATCGACGCGCTGGACAATCTGACGGTCACGGGTAACACGTTGGTCGAGCAGCGTCCTGCGGTCGATACGTTGATCTCGTCGCTGACCGCGACGAGTGCGTCGACGGCGGACTTCCTGGAAGCGAACGCGAACAACCTGATTCGGATCTCCGCTGATTCACGACAGGCATTGGAGCTGTTGGCTCAGTACTCGCCGTCCTTCGGATGCACGTTCAGTCAGTTCGTGCCCGTGGTCGAGCGTGCACAGGCCGTTATCGGCGCCGGCGACGAATACCCAGGCATCAACGTGTCCGCGGCGTTCGTCAATCCGAAGGGTCGATACCTTCCCAATCAGGACGAGCCGCGGTTGTTCGACGATCGTGGTCCGCGCTGCTACACGCCGGCCGATACCGCAGCGGGGGAGTTCTTCCCGCAGTATCCGGGTGGTTCTGCCAACGACGGGTCCTACCAGGTACCGTCGAGAAACCCGGGGCCGCAGGATATCCCGGAGCTTCCGGCACCGCAGTACTCGATTCTGCCCGGCGCCGACGCCGGTACCGGCCAGGCTGCTCCGGCCAGCTACGAAGGTTCGGATTTCGAGCGTGACACGTTGGCCGTGATCTACGGCGAGGCGACAGGAACATCACCGGGGGACGTTCCCTCATGGGTGACATCGGCGGGGGCGCCGGCACTGAGGGGTGTGGAGGTGACCATCAAATGAGGGGGCTTCTCGCACCGCTCGTCAAGCTGATCGTGTTCGCGGTGGTGACCATTCTGGCCACCGCAACACTGGCGTTCTCCATCGCGAACATCTCCGGTGGGGGTGGCGAGACCTACAGCGCCATCTTCAGCGACGTCGCGTCGCTCAACAAGGGTGACGAGGTGCGCATCGCGGGTGTTCGTGTGGGTGACGTCAAGAAGATCGAGATCGTCAACGAGCGTGAGGCCAAGGTCGAGTTCACGGTCGACGGTCGTGACTACCTGCCGTCGACGGTGACCGCGAATCTGCGCTACCGCAACCTCGTCGGGCAGCGCTACATCGCAATCGAACAGGGTGCCGGGGACCAGGGCGGCAAAATCAATCCGGGTGAGACTATCCCGTTGTCGCAGACCAAGCCTGCCGTCAACCTCACCACGTTGTTCGACGGCTTTCGGCCTCTCTTCCAGACTCTGAGCGCCGACGACGTGAACAAGCTGTCGTACCAGATCATCCAGGTGTTCCAGGGTGAGTCCGGCACGATCTCGGAGCTCGTCCGCAGTACTGCAAGTCTGACCAACACGGTCGCCGACAAGGACGCTGTGATCGGTGCGGTCATCACCAACCTGAACACGGTGCTGCAGACGGTGAATCAGAACGACGATCAGCTCGACAAGCTCATCGTCAACACCCAGCAGCTGGTGTCCGGTCTGTCGGCGGACCGTGACGTGGTCGGATCGGCAGTCACATCGTTGGCGGGTCTCACCGATGCCACGGCCGATCTCCTCGAACCGACGCGGCCGTCGATTCAGGGATCAGTGGCTGCATTGAACACGCTGGCGACGACGTTGAACGCCCGCGAGGACGACCTGACCAAGGTCATTCAGACTCTGCCGGTCAAGCTGGACAAGCTTGTTCGTACTGCCCAGCAGGGTTCGTGGTTCACCTTCTATTTGTGCGGTATCGACATCCAGGCAGGCCCTGGAACATCGCCGAATCTGAATCTCCCGACAGGACTGCCGACCGTGAATCAACCGCTGTACACGAACGCGGCCGAGCGTTGCAAAGCTGGGGGGATCAAGGAATGAAGAAGCGCAGTCCGCTTGTCCTCGGCGCGCTGGGCATCGCGATAGTGCTGCTCGCGACCGTGTCGGTGTTCTTTCTCGACAAACTGCCGATCCTCGGTGCCGGGTCCACCTACACGGCACAGTTCACGGAGGCAGCAGGCCTCAAACCCGGCAACGAAGTTCGTATTGCCGGAGTGAAGGTCGGTCAAGTCAGTGCGGTCGAGCTCGACGGCGACAAGGTCAACGTCGACTTTCGAGTGCAGGACGCCTGGGTGGGAAACAACTCGTCGGCGTCCATTCAGATCAAGACCCTGCTGGGCAGCAAGTACCTCGCCGTCGACCCACGCGGGGATGACGTGCTCAAGCCGAAGGATCCGATTCCGGTCGAGCGCACCACATCTCCCTACGACGTGATCGACGCGTTCTCGGACGCTGCGTCGACCATCGAGGACATCGACACTGCGCAGCTCGCGACAAGCTTCGAGACGCTGTCGCAGGCGTTCTCGGAGACGCCGGCGGATATTCGTGCGTCGCTCGACGGCGTGAGCCGGTTGTCGGAGACGATCGCGAGCCGTGACGCTGAACTGCAGAAGCTGTTCGAAGCGACCGGTAGGACGTCGAAGGTGCTCGCGGACCGGAACGATGAGTTCAACCGCCTCATCTCGGATGCCGGACCGTTGCTGGAAGAGCTGAACAACCGTCAGCAGTCGATCTCTCAACTGTTGACGGGCGTGCAGCGTCTCTCGCAGCAACTCACCGGACTGGTTCGGGACAACGAAGAGCAGATCACGCCGATGCTCGAGCAGTTGAACGGTGTCATCGACATTCTCAACGAGAACAACGACGCACTTGCGCGTGGACTCGAGCTGTATGCACCGTTCGTCCGTCTGTACGCCAACGTCGTCGGTAACGGACGGTGGCTCGACATCACTCTGGCCAACCTCACACCTCCTGGACTGCCGCTGATTCCGGGCTACCGCGAGCCTGCGCGAGACCTGGGAGGGAACTGATGACCGATTCCGGAGAGAACGTGAAGAAGAGCGGCGGTAGCCGTGCCGTCGTCGCTGGCGTCGTCATCGCCGCACTTGTTGTCGCAGGCGGACTGTGGTGGCTGTTCACTCGAGCGGGTACCACGAACATCACCGCCTACTTCGACAAGTCGGTCGGTATCTACGAAGGTTCGGACGTGCGTGTCCTCGGCGTCATAGTCGGCGACGTCACCTCGGTGG
>NZ_LVCV01000673.1 GCF_001647195.1 Rhodococcus sp. EPR-157
CCTGAAGATCCCCTTCGACCCCCGCGAGGTCGTAGCGCGAATCGTCGACGGAAGCGACTTCGACGAATTCAAGCCCATGTACGGATCCTCGCTGGTCACCGGTTGGGCGGAACTGCACGGCTATCCCATCGGCATCCTCGCCAATGCCCGCGGTGTTCTGTTCAGCGAGGAATCGCAGAAGGCCACACAGTTCATCCAGCTCGCGAACCGATCGAACACGCCGTTGTTGTTCTTGCACAACACCACCGGCTACATGGTCGGCAAGGAGTACGAGGAAGGCGGCATGATCAAACACGGCTCGATGATGATCAACGCCGTCGCCAACTCGAAAGTCCCGCACATCTCGATACTGCTCGGGGCTTCCTACGGCGCTGGCCACTACGGCATGTGCGGACGAGCCTTCGACCCCCGTTTCCTGTTCGCTTGGCCGAGTAGCAAGTCCGCCGTCATGGGCGGCGCCCAGCTGGCCGGAGTCATTTCGATCGTCGGCCGCGCGGCCGCCGAAGCCCGTGGCCAAGCCTTCGACGAAGAGGCCGACGCCGGACTTCGAGCGATGATCGAGAACCAGATCGAAGCCGAGTCGTTGCCGATGTTCCTCTCCGGGCGCCTGTACGACGACGGCGTCATCGACCCCCGCGATACCCGTACGGTAGTAGGAATGTGCCTGTCGGCCATTGCCACTGCCCCGATCGAAGGCACCGAGAACTTCGGCGTCTTCCGGATGTGACGCCATGACTGTCAGCAGCATTCTCGTAGCCAACCGGGGCGAAATCGCCCGGCGCGTCTTCGCCACCGCTCGCGCGGAGGGGATCGAAACGGTCGCGGTCTTCTCCGACGCCGATTCCGATTCCCCGCACGTGCGTGACGCCGACGTCGCGGTACGTCTGCCCGGCAACACCTCGAACGAGACCTACTTGCGAGGCGATCTCGTCATTGCCGCGGCCGTCCAGGCAGGCGCCGACGCCATCCATCCCGGATACGGATTTCTGTCGGAGAACGCCGATTTCGCTCAGCAGGTGCAGAACGCCGGCTTGACGTGGATCGGGCCGCCGGTCAAAGCCATCGAACTGATGGGCTCGAAGGTCGAATCCAAGCGGATGATGGCCGACGCCGGAGTTCCGGTGCTGACCCAGCTCGATCCCGCCGACGTGACCGAGAACGAGTTGCCGGTTCTCGTCAAAGCCTCCGCCGGCGGTGGTGGTCGCGGTATGCGGATCGTTCGTGCACTCGCCGATCTGGAGACGGAAATCGAAGCTGCTCAGCGCGAATCGCTGTCTGCCTTCGGGGATTCGACGGTATTCGTCGAGCGCTACATCGAGACGGGACGGCACATCGAGGTCCAGGTGATGGCCGACCGTCACGCCACGGTGTGGGCGGTGGGGGAACGCGAGTGCTCGATTCAGCGCCGACACCAGAAGGTCGTAGAGGAGGCCCCGTCGCCGCTCGTCGAGCGCATCGACGGCATGCGGGACCGGCTGTTCGACGCAGCCAGACTCGCCACCGAGGCGATCGGGTACGAGGGCGCGGGAACCGTCGAGTTCCTGGCCGACGAGAAAGGCAACTTCTTCTTCCTCGAGATGAACACAAGGCTGCAGGTCGAGCATCCCGTCACCGAGTGTACGACCGGACTCGATCTGGTCGCGTTGCAGATTCTCGTCGCCGGCGGGGGAGCTCTGCCTGCCGAGCAACCGGCGACCCGAGGCCACTCCATCGAGGTTCGCCTCTACGCCGAGGATCCTGCGCAGGACTGGCAGCCGCAGAGCGGCATCGTGCACCGATTCGATATCCCCGGAAAGAAGTTCGAGGTCCTCGACAGGGCCGGAATCAGGGTCGATTCCGGAATCGAAACCGGTAGCGTCATCGGCACCTACTACGACCCGATGCTCGCGAAGGTCATCTCGTTCGCCCCTACCCGCGAGCAGGCCGCCAATCTGCTCGCGAGATCGCTGCAGAGGGCCACGATCCACGGGGTGAAAACCAATCGTGACCTGCTCGTGAACGTGCTGCAGCATCCGGCTTTCCTTGCCGGGGATACCGACACGGCGTTCTTCGACACACATGGCCTCGACGTTCTGTCGCAGTCGCCCGTGCGGGGGCGGGATCTGCAACTGTCGGCGCTCGCTGCGGCCTTGGCCGACGCGGCTCACAATCGCGAGAACGCGCGGGTCAACAGCGGACTGCCCAGCGGATGGCGCAATCTTCCGTCCCAACCGCAGCGCAAGACCTACGACGACATCACCGTCGAGTACACACTCGGAAGATACGGACTGATGACGGATCTGGACGGCGTCACCCTCGTCGAGAACACTCCGAATCAGGTCGTACTCGTCGACGGCGGACTCCGTCGAGCGTTCTCGGTGAGCCGGTACGGGTCCCAGGTTTTCGTCGACTCTTCGCTCGGCCCAGTGCGGCTGAACAGAACCCCGCGCTTCTCGGATCCCACCGAGGACGTGGCTGCTGGATCGTTGCTGGCGCCGATGCCGGGCAGCGTGGTCAGAGTCGCTGCAGCCCAGGGTGACACCGTCACAGCGGGTCAGCCGATTCTCATGCTCGAAGCGATGAAAATGGAACACACCGTCTTCGCGCCGACCGACGGTGTGCTGTCCGAACTCAACGTCACCGCCGGTCAGCAAGTCGAAGTCGGTGCAGTGTTGGCAGTGGTAACCGAAGGAGAGCAGCAGTGAGTTTCATCGAAACCGAGGAGCAGAAGGGTCTGCGGACCTCCGTGTCCTCGCTCGGCAAGCGGTACAACTACATCGACTACGTCCTACCCCGCGCCCGACGTGGTGAGCCTCTCACCGAATTATGGAACGAGGCAGGCAAACTCGGGTTCCTCGGCGTCAACCTCCCGGAGGAGTACGGCGGCGGTGGCGCGGGAATCTACGAGCTCGCCCTCGTCCAGGAAGAGCTGGCCGCGCACGGAGCAGGTCTGCTTCTGGTCGTGGTGAGCCCAGCGATCTGCGGCACCATCATCGGAAAGTACGGCACCGAGGACCAGAAGCAAACGTGGCTTACCGCGCTCGCCGACGGATCGAAGATCATGGCGTTCGGCATCACCGAACCCGACGCCGGTTCCAACTCGCACCAAATCACCACCACTGCGCGACGAGATGGCGGCGATTGGATCGTCAAGGGCAGCAAGATATACATCTCCGGCGTCGACCAGGCCGATGCCGTTCTGATCGTGGCGCGCACCGAGGATTCCAAGACCGGGAAACTGAAGCCCGCGCTGTTCATCGTCCCCACCGACTCCGAGGGCTTTCACAAGACTCGGATGGAGATGGACATCATCGAACCCGACCACCAGTTCACGCTGTTCCTCGACGATGTTCGCCTTCCTGCCGAAGCGCTCGTCGGCGAGGCCGACGCCGCGCTGATGCAGCTGTTCGCCGGACTGAACCCCGAACGCATCCTCGGCGCAGCCATGGCCGTCGGGATGGGGAGGTACGCGCTGGATGCGGCCGTGAAATATGCCAACGAGCGAACCGTATGGAAGACACCCATCGGTGCGCATCAGGGCATCGCGCATCCACTGGCCCAGGTCAAGATCGAACTGGAACTGGCGAAGCTGATGATGCAGAAGGCTGCGGTCCTCTACGACAGCGGAGACGACTTCGGCGCTGCGGAGGCGGCCAACATGGCCAAGTACGCAGCCGCGGAAGCCAGCATCAAAGCGCTCGATCAAGCGATTCAGACACACGGCGGCGCTGGGCTGACCGAGGAGTACGGCTTGGCCGCGATGCTCGGGGCGGCGCGCATTGCGCGAGTCGCGCCGGTCAGCCGGGAGATGATTCTCAACTTCGTGTCGCAACATTCGCTCGGGCTGCCCAGGAGTTACTGATGGCAGTCCAGGTTCAGACCGATGCTGCGGTCACCACGCTCACTCTCGACACACCGCACAACCGGAACGCGCTGTCGGCAGTTCTCGTGGAGGAGCTCACCGCTGGTCTCGACGCGGCCACCGAGAACCCGGATGTTCGCGCGATAGTCCTGACCCATACCGGCGGAACATTCTGTGCAGGAGCGGATCTGTCCGAGGCAGGGGGCTCGATCGAGGGCCGCACTTCGCAGATGCTCGGGCTGCTCCGCGCCATTCTCGAGACCCCGAAACCTGTCGTCGGGAAGATCGATGGACATGTTCGGGCGGGCGGCATGGGTCTCGTCGGTGCATGCGACATCGTCGTTGCCGGACCACAGGCAACGTTCGCACTGACAGAGGCACGATTGGGTCTCGCCCCGTCGATCGTGTCGCTGACGCTGCTGCCTCGTATGTCGCCCCGCGCCGCGAGCCGATATTTCCTCACCGGGGAGAAGTTCGGCGCACACGAGGCAGAGGCCATCGGCCTGATCAGTGAGGCCAGCACCGACCCGGAAGCGACCGTCGGCGATCTGCTGGATGCGCTGCGCAAGGGATCGCCGCAGGGCCTCGCCGAGTCGAAGCGGCTCACGACCGCCTCGATTCTCGCGAGTTTCGATGCTCTTGGTACCGACCTGTCGGATCGTTCCGCGAACCTGTTTGCATCGGAGGAAGCGCGGGAGGGGATGATGGCCTTTCTGCAGAAGCGTCCACCCAGGTGGGTGAGTGTCGAGCATTGAGTTTCTGGGCCAAATGGAGTCGGGAGTGAAGTAGAAGATGGTGACGGCGCGTGAACCCAAGCAGGACCGGAGCAGGGCCACGCGCTTGCGGCTGCTCGAAGCAACCATTGCCTCGCTCGCCGATCAAGGATGGAGTGCGACGACGGTGGGAGTCGTCGCCGAGAAGGCCGGTGTTTCGCGCGGCGCGACACAGCACCACTTCCCGACGCGCGAGGACCTGATCACGGCTGCGCTCGACTACATGTTCGACACCCGGATGGACGACGCCCGCCGCGAGTCCACTGCATTGCCACCGGGTCTGGCGAGGACAGAAGCCGTCGTCGAACGGCTCGTCGAGTACTACACAGGACCGACGTTCAAGGCCGCGCTACAGGTATGGACGGCAGCGGCGGCGGATCCGGAGATGCGTGCACGTGTG
>NZ_LVCV01000674.1 GCF_001647195.1 Rhodococcus sp. EPR-157
GGCTGGTGCAGGCCACCCTCGACTTGGCCCGCGGCCTCGGGTTGGCCGACGTGCTGAGTGACGACTCTCGCAGGCGCGGAGAAATCGTGCGGGCGTGGGCGGGTGTGCTCGATTCGAGTCTGAAGATCGACAAGGGTGAGATTGCCGCGGCCAGCGGATGAATTGACGGCTTCGGCGAGCGCGAACGTGACGCTCGTGGTTCGCTCTGATCGTGAGTCAGGTACAGCAGTGAGTCAGGTACACCGGGGACACATCTTCCACATCGCAGGGTCGCCGACAGTCGACGGGGCCGCCGAAGCCCTGGTGTCGATCCCGGACGGCGCGCTCGTCGTCGACGATGACGGTGTGATCGTCTACGTGGGCGAGTTCGACCGCGTTCCCGCGGACAGCGGCATAGTCGTAGACCATCGGCCGGGCTTTCTGCTCCCCGGATTCATCGACACTCACGTTCATTTTCCGCAGACGTTCGCCGGCGACGCCTATGGAGGCGGTCAGCTACTCGAGTGGCTGAACGCGTGCATCTTCCCATCGGAATCGATGCTGGTGGATCCTCGGTTCGCTGCTGACGCCGCAGTAGCGTTCTGCGATCGCCGTATTGCAGCCGGAACCACGCAGGCGATGGTGTTCGGATCTGCGTTCCCGCACGCCCAGGATTCGTTGTTCGAGGAGACCCAGCGTCGTGGATTGCGGGTCGTCAGTGGCCGTGGAGTCCAGACCACCGGGCCCGACTCGGCCCAGGCGCTGATCACCAGCGAAGAAGACGCGATTCGGCTCGTGTCGGAAGAGATCGAGAAGTGGCATGCGGCCGACACCGGTGACGTCGCGACCGCGATGTTGCACGTTGCCGTCGTACCGCGGTTTTCCCTGTCGGTGACGACGGAGACGCTGAGGCGCCTTGGCGATCTGTACGACTCCGTCCGCGATCGCGGCGTGTACTTCCACAGTCACCTCAACGAGAACGACCGCCCCGGGACAGGCGAAGTTGCGACGACCAAGGAGACCTATCAGGTCGATTCGTACCTCGACACCTACGACGGGAAGTTCCTCCCCGGCTCGAAGGTCGGCGGCAAGAGCTTCCTCGGCAAGCGCAGCATCCTTGCCCACTCGGTCCACTGCCAGGACGTCGAATTGGCGCGCATGGCCGAGACCGGCACCTCGATCTCGCATTGCCCGACGTCGCAGCAGTTCCTCGGCTCGGGCACCATGCCGTGGAAGAGGACGGTCGCATCCGGTGTGAACATCGCCATCGGGTCGGACTACGGCGGCGGTGACGAGTTTCTCCTGACACGAGTGCTCGGCGACGCCTTCAAGGTGCATATTTCCGAGGCGGGCGACGACGGTGTGTCGATCCATCCGGCCGAACTGCTGTTCACCGGCACCCTGGCAGGCGCTCGCGCACTCGACATGGAAGACCGCATCGGCAACTTCGATCACGGCAAGGAAGCCGATTTCATCGTCGTCGACCCTGCTGCATGGCCACCGCTCGGTGGCTTGATCGACCGCGGCGTTCGATCGGAGGAACCGGACATGGCCCGAGACCAGATGTTGTTCGCGCTGCTGATGGCGATGCGAGAACCTGCGATCACCGAGGTATACGTGCAGGGTCGACGCATAGACGCGGTCTGATGCTGACCGCGCCGGCCACCGCCGTCAGCATCTTCCACCGCGAGGACACGCGAGAGGCATTCGCGTCCTGGGCAGCTGAGCTACAGGCAGCTGCCGAGCGAGCCCCCGGATTCGACAGCGCGCTCGTCTCGCACCCCGACGCTACGAACTTCGAGTGGGCGGCCGCTGTCTCCTTCGACTCCGAGGAGCATCTGCATGCCTGGCTCGACAGCCCGGAGCGCGCCCGTTTGCTCCGCCAGGGTGACGCGCACGGCCATCACCGGATCAGCACCGACCTCGTCGTCATCGAGGGAAGTGCGCCGTCGACCGGGGTCGGGATCATCGCGCACGACGTCGCGAACGGCAGGCAGGACGAGTTCCTACGAAGTCAGCAGGAGCTTGTCGATCTCAGCGCGGGATTCTCCGGATTCGAAGGCGCAGTACTCCTCGGTCCAGGACGCCCGAGCGACGCAGTGCTCGGCGATTCGGCGTCGAGGTGGTTGTCGGTGCTGCGGTTCCGCACGGACCGGCAACTGTCGGCGTGGATGCAGTCCGACGCACGCAGTGCCGCGCTGCCAGAACTTCGCAAACAGCTCACCGGCGACTTCTCGGTGATCACACACAGCACTCCGTTCGGTTCCATCGTCCGCGTCGAGGATGGCAAGACGCAGGTGACGCCGGACTGGAAGACG
>NZ_LVCV01000675.1 GCF_001647195.1 Rhodococcus sp. EPR-157
GGTTAAGTGCATTCCCGTGCACCCAATCGTGCCACTACGACGGAGTCGGTGGTCTCCATTAGTGTCCTGGACATGCGCGCACCAGTGATTCTCGGAGTGGTGGCCTGCAGCCTCCTGCTCGCGGGGTGCGGGGGCGGCGACGAGCCGTCGTCCAGCCGAAGTTCCACCACCGCGGATCCCGGTGCCTCGGGCCCGTTCTTCGGCCAATGCGGATCCGTGGACGACGAAGAAGTGCGCAGTACCTTCGCAGTCGGGGCGTTCACGATGATCACCCGCAACTCCGTCGGGTGCGAGTGGGAAGTGAGCGGGTTCGCCGGACCGGCGGTCAGCTTCTCCTGGTACCGGGGCAGTCCCATCGGACGGGAACGTTCGGGCTCGGAATTGATCGGCCGACCCGCCGACGACATCGAGATCGACGGACACCCGGGCTTCTCTGCGGCCACCGACAACTACCTCTGCGAGGTGGGCGTGGAGTTCGGGAAGGACTTCATGCATTGGTCTGTCACTTACGGTGATCAACCACCGACGGCCGACCCCTGCGACGTTGCGCAGCAACTCGCCGAACTGACCATCGAGCGAACCCGATGAAACGCGCGTTCGTTGCTCTCGGTGTCGTGTTCCTGGCCGGCTGCAGCACCACCGTCCAAGGCACTCCTACCGCTCAGCCGTTCGACAGTGGTACCGACTCGGCGTTCACGGATCTGCTCACCGAGTGCGACGCCGTCGCCGACGACCGTATAGCCGAAACCGTGGGTGGCGACGCCATTCAACGCGGCTTCTTCGGGGCCATCTGCAGATGGGACGTGGCAGGCCCGAACGGGATCGTGAAGGTGACCTTCAACTGGTTCGAGAACGGTTCGCTCGATGCGGAACGGGACGCGAACGAGCAGATGATGTACTCGGTGGAGGACATTACAGTGCAGGGCCGCAAGGCTATTCGCTCCCAGCCGCCGAACGATCCTGGATCGTGCGGGGTGACGGCAGGGTCGCCGGACTCGGGCGTCGTCGGGTGGTGGGTGCAGTATCTGCCCGGTTCGGGGTCCCCCGATCCGTGCGAAGCGGCGACGACGTTGATGGATCTGACGATCAACCTCAGTCGCTAGCACAACCGATACCGTTTTGACCCGAGGCCGCGCCGCCGGGTATCGTTATGGGTCGTGTCCGGCCTGGCCGGTCCGTCTGTGTGCCTATGCGAGGTACAGCCGTGCTCATGTTCAGTTTCGAGCGTGCGTTTCGGCTGCCGTGTGGGGGTATGCGACACACCCGACCGCGGGGTGCAAGAGACCCGCGGTAGAAGTACTGGAGCAGCAGCAGTACCGGGTGAGGAGCAGTGTTCTCTTGCTCCAACTGCTAGATCCCTGATTTTCGACACGAAGAAAGCCGGTTCATGCCAACTATCAACCAGCTGGTCCGCAAGGGTCGCACCGACAAGGTTGCGAAGCTGAAGACCGCTGCCCTCAAGGGCAGTCCCCAGCGCCGTGGTGTGTGCACTCGCGTGTACACCACCACTCCGAAGAAGCCGAACTCTGCTCTGCGTAAGGTCGCGCGTGTGCGCTTGACCAGCTCGGTAGAGGTCACCGCCTACATCCCCGGTGAGGGCCACAACCTGCAGGAGCACTCCATGGTGCTCGTTCGCGGTGGTCGTGTGAAGGACCTCCCGGGTGTGCGTTACAAGATCATTCGCGGCTCGCTCGACACCCAGGGTGTCAAGAACCGCAAGCAGGCTCGTAGCCGCTACGGAGCCAAGAAGGAGAAGAGCTGATATGCCACGCAAGGGCCCAGCACCCAAGCGGCCGCTGATCAACGACCCGGTCTACGGATCCCCGTTGGTCACGCAGCTCGTCAACAAGATCCTTCTCGACGGCAAGAAGTCGACCGCCGAGCGCATCGTCTACCAGGCTCTCGAGCAGGCTCGCGAGAAGACCGGCACCGACCCCGTCGTCACGCTCAAGCGTGCACTCGACAACGTCAAGCCGGCCCTCGAGGTTCGCAGCCGTCGCGTCGGTGGCGCCACCTACCAGGTGCCCGTCGAGGTTCGTCCCGGCCGTTCCACCACGCTGGCATTGCGCTGGCTGGTCACCTTCTCGCGTGCTCGTCGTGAGAAGACCATGGTCGAGCGTCTGGCCAACGAGTTGCTCGACGCCAGCAACGGCCTCGGTGCCGCTGTGAAGCGTCGCGAGGACACCCACAAGATGGCGGAAGCCAACAAGGCGTTCGCGCACTACCGCTGGTGACTTACGGCCGGAAGGATGCGGCGAAACTTTCCGTATCCTTTCGGCGTTGTACCGAGTACCTGGACCGGCCTGATCACCATCAAAGCTGGACCAGTCCCACTTCTTCGACTTACAAGGCGGGATGAATTCCGTGGCACAGGACGTGCTGACCGACCTCAACAAGGTCCGCAACATCGGCATCATGGCCCACATCGATGCTGGTAAAACCACCACTACCGAACGCATCCTCTTCTACACCGGTATCTCGTACAAGATCGGTGAGGTTCACGATGGCGCAGCCACCATGGACTGGATGGAGCAGGAGCAGGAGCGTGGCATCACGATCACCTCTGCTGCCACGACGTGCTTCTGGAACGACAACCAGATCAACATCATCGATACGCCCGGCCACGTCGACTTCACGGTCGAGGTCGAGCGTTCGCTTCGCGTGCTCGATGGCGCCGTTGCCGTGTTCGACGGCAAAGAGGGTGTCGAGCCGCAGTCGGAGCAGGTGTGGCGTCAGGCCGACAAGTACGACGTTCCGCGTATCTGCTTCGTCAACAAGATGGACAAGCTCGGCGCGGACTTCTACTACACCGTGCAGACCATCATCGATCGTCTCGGTGCCAAGCCGCTGGTCATCCAGCTGCCGATCGGCGCAGAGAACGAGTTCGAGGGCGTTATCGACCTCGTGCAGATGAAGGCGCTCGTGTGGAGCGGCGAGACCAAGCTCGGTGAGAAGTACGAGATCCAGGAGATCCCGGAAAACCTCAAAGAGCGCGCAGACGAGTACCGCACCATGCTGCTCGAGACCGTGGCCGAATCCGACGAGGCGCTTCTGGAGAAGCACTTCGGAGGCGAAGAGCTCACGATCGACGAGATCAAGGCAGCCATCCGCAAGATGACCGTCAACAGCGAGCTGTACCCGATCCTCTGTGGCTCCGCGTTCAAGAACAAGGGCGTTCAGCCCATGCTCGACGCCGTCATCGATTACCTCCCGTCCCCGCTCGACGTTGCCGAGACCATCGGACACGCCGTCGGCGACGAGGAGAAGGAGATCACTCGCAAGCCGTCCGCAGACGAGCCGTTCGCGGCTCTTGCGTTCAAGATTGCGACGCACCCCTTCTTCGGCAAGCTGACCTACGTCCGCGTGTATTCGGGCAAGGTCGACTCCGGCGCTCAGGTCATCAACTCGACCAAGGGCAAGAAGGAGCGTCTGGGCAAGCTTTTCCAGATGCACTCCAACAAGGAGAACGCGATCGCGACCGCGTCTGCCGGTCACATCTACGCCGTGATCGGGCTCAAGGACACCACGACGGGTGACACGCTCTGCGATCCGCAGAACCAGATCATCCTCGAGTCCATGAGCTTCCCGGACCCGGTTATCCAGGTGTCGATCGAGCCGAAGACCAAGTCCGACCAGGAGAAGCTGGGAACAGCTATCCAGAAGCTCGCCGAAGAGGATCCCACCTTCTCGGTGAAGCTGGACGAAGACACCGGCCAGACCGTCATCGGCGGTATGGGCGAGCTGCACCTCGACATCCTCGTCGACCGTATGCGTCGCGAGTTCAAGGTCGAGGCCAACGTCGGTAAGCCGCAGGTTGCGTACCGTGAGACCATTCGCAAGACGGTCGACAAGCACGACTACACGCACAAGAAGCAGACCGGTGGCTCCGGCCAGTTCGCGAAGGTCATCATCAAGCTCGAGCCTTTCGAGGGCGAAGATGGTGCTACCTACGAGTTCGAGAACAAGGTCAGCGGCGGTCGTGTGCCGAGGGAGTACATCCCTTCGGTGGACGCCGGAGCTCAGGACGCCATGCAGTACGGCGTTCTCGCCGGATACCCCCTGGTCAACGTCAAGGTCACACTGCTCGACGGTGCGTACCACGACGTCGACTCGTCGGAAATGGCCTTCAAGGTCGCCGGCTCACAAGCGTTCAAGGAAGCCGCACGCAAGGCCGGCCCCGTCATTCTCGAACCCGTCATGGCCGTCGAGGTCATCACGCCCGAGGATTACATGGGTGAGGTCATCGGCGACCTGAACTCCCGCCGTGGTCAGATTCAGGCCATGGAGGAACGCAGCGGTGCCCGTATCGTCAAGGCACTGGTTCCGCTGTCGGAGATGTTCGGCTACATCGGAGACCTTCGGTCGAAGACTCAGGGCCGTGCTAACTACTCCATGGTGTTCGATTCCTACGCCGAGGTTCCCGCGAACGTGGCGAAGGAAATCATCGCGAAGGCAACCGGAGAATAATTTCTCTGCTCGCTGGACACGCTGTATCTGAAACACCGTACGACCATGCAGTTCACAAGAGCTGTACGAGACAACCGCACTGCTGCATCAAGCAAGCACCAACAGTCCAGGAGGACACACAGTGGCGAAGGCGAAGTTCGAGCGGACGAAGCCGCACGTCAACATCGGGACCATTGGTCACGTTGACCACGGCAAGACGACGCTGACTGCAGCAATCACCAAGGTTCTGCACGACAAGTACCCGGACCTCAACGAGGCCTCGGCCTTCGATGAGATCGACAAGGCGCCGGAAGAGAAGGCTCGTGGTATCACGATCAATATCTCCCACGTCGAGTACCAGACGGAAAAGCGTCACTACGCGCACGTCGATGCCCCCGGTCACGCCGACTACATCAAGAACATGATCACCGGCGCGGCTCAGATGGACGGCGCAATCCTGGTCGTGGCAGCTACGGACGGCCCGATGCCGCAGACGCGTGAGCACGTGCTGCTCGCCAAGCAGGTCGGCGTGCCGTACATCCTCGTTGCGCTCAACAAGGCTGACATGGTCGACGACGAAGAGATCATCGAACTCGTCGAGATGGAGGTCCGCGAGCTTCTCGCTGCGCAGGACTTCGACGAGGACGCACCGGTCATCAAGGTGTCGGCACTCAAGGCACTCGAAGGCGATCCCAAGTGGGCCGAGAGCGTTGTCGAGCTCATGCAGGCCGTCGACGATTCCATCCCGGACCCGATCCGTGAGACGGAGAAGCCGTTCCTCATGCCCGTCGAGGACGTTTTCACCATCACCGGTCGTGGCACGGTTGTGACCGGACGTATCGAGCGCGGCTCGGTCAACGTCAACGAAGAGGTCGAGATCGTCGGCATCCGCCCCGGCTCGACCAAGACCACGGTCACCGGTATCGAGATGTTCCGCAAGCTGCTCGACTCGGGCCAGGCTGGCGACAACGTCGGTCTGCTCGTTCGTGGCATCAAGCGTGAAGATGTCGAGCGTGGACAGGTCATCATCAAGCCGGGCACCACGACTCCCCACACGGAGTTCGAGGGCAACGCTTACATCCTGTCCAAGGACGAAGGCGGCCGCCACACGCCGTTCTTCAACAACTACCGCCCGCAGTTCTACTTCCGTACCACGGACGTTACGGGCGTCGTGACCCTCCCCGAGGGCACCGAGATGGTCATGCCCGGTGACAACACCGAGATGTCCGTCACGCTGATCCAGCCGGTCGCCATGGACGAGGGCCTGCGTTTCGCAATCCGCGAAGGCGGTCGTACCGTCGGCGCCGGTCGCGTCACGAAGATCATCAAGTGATCTAGCTCCACCCAGCTGTACGAGAAGCGGCACTCACCCGAGAGGGTGGGTGCCGCTTTTTCGTGGTGGGGGCTCCGCCCCCAGTGGCTCGGTTAAGTGCACCCCAGCACACTCAACCGTGCCACTGGCGGCGGAGCCGCCATAAAACCACGCGCGCCCAAACCGACGGTCCCGTAACGTCGTAGGGGTGCTCATGACTCTGACCGCCGATGCGACAACCGATTTCACGGACTCCACCGATCTCGGGTACCTGTTGCACAAGCATCCCGACAAGGTGCAGACCTTCGGGCTGTCGGTCGGATCGGCGACTGTGCTGTACCCGGAAGCCGGACGGGAATCAACTTGTGTCGCACTGCTTCTCGATGTCGACCCGGTTCAGCTCGGACGAACCCAGCCGAAGTACTCGTCGAGCGAATTCGCGCTCGGCCGCTACGTCAACGACCGTCCGTATGCTGGGGCGTCGATGCTGGCGGTGGCGCTGTCACGGGTGTTCAAGCAGGCTATGTCCGGCGTGTGTACGGCCCGCCCCGAGCTGCCGGAGCGTCCGCTGAACCTGACGATCAACCTGCCGTCGGTGCCGTGTCGCGGTGGAAGCGAACTTGCCGCCGAATTGTTCGGACCGCTCGGCTGGACCGTGCAGGCTGTACCGATCGCGCTCGACGAGCAGATCCCGGATTGGGGCGACTCGATCTACCTCGACCTCACACTCACCGGGCGAGCAACGGTGTCGGCTGCACTGAGGCAGCTCTATGTCCTGCTGCCCGTGCTCGACGACGTCAAGCACTACTGGGTGGGCGAGGAGGAAGCAGACAAACTCGTTCGGGCAGCGGGGGATTGGCTTGCCGAACACCCACAGATCACGCTGATCACCGAACGGTACCTCAAGCACCGGCGCGAGCTTGTCGCCTGGGTGGTGGACCGGTTGGTTCCGGACGCGGACCGGAGCGAACCTGCACCACGAGATCCGAGTCTCGGTGAACTGCGTGCGACGGCGGTTCTGGCCGAGTTGAAGGCCGCAGGCGCGTCGAGCGTCGTCGACCTCGGTTGCGGGGAAGGCCGGTTATTGCGAGAGTTGTTCGCGGACAATGGTTTCGACAAGATCGTCGGCGTCGATGTGAGTGCACGTGCGCTGGAGTCGGCACAGCGCCGATTGCGCCTCGCTGATCTGCCGGACCGGCAGCGGGCACGGATCGAACTCCTTCAGTCCTCCGCCACCTACCGTGACTCGCGGCTCATGGGGTTCGACGCGATGGTGCTGATGGAAGTGATCGAACACGTCGATCCGGAGCGGCTTGCGGCACTGCAGCGTTCGGTATTCGGAGAAGCACGAGCCGCGACAGTTGTGGTCACAACACCCAACAGTGAATACAACCAGTTGTACGACGGCCTGGCCGCAGGCGCCTTCCGACACCCAGATCACCGGTTCGAATTCACCCGTGCGCAATTCCGGGACTGGGCGAATGCCGCCGCAGACGACGGCGGCTACGACGTTCGCTACGCGAGCGTGGGTCTCGTAGACGACACACACGGTGCACCTACCCAGATGGCAGTGTTCACCAGACGAGAGGACGCGGTATGACGCAGTACGAACTCCCGGACCTCTCACTCGTGGTCTTGGTCGGAATCAGTGGATCCGGCAAATCATCCTTTGCTGCAAAGCATTTCGGACCGTACGAGACGGTGTCCAGCGATACCTGTCGCGGCATCGTCAGCGACGACCCCAACCAGCAGAGCGCGAGGAAAGATGCATTCGAGCTGCTCGAATTCATCGTCGCCAAACGCCTCGCTGCGGGACGGTTGACGGTCGTCGACGCCACCAACGTGCAACCCGCCGCGCGGAAGGCCTTCGTGAAGCTCGCTCGCGAGCACGACGTGCTGCCGGTAGCCGTTGTGCTGGATGTGCCGGAATCGGTGTGCGCGCAGCGGAATGCCGCGCGCGAGGATCGAACGTTCGGACGCGATGTGTTGCGTCGGCAGCACCAGCAGCTGACGCGGTCGATGCGAGGGCTGTCGAAGGAAGGCTTCCGTGCCGTTCACGTTCTCGGCGGCACCGACGCGGTGAGCGAGGCAACCTTCGTCCGGACCCCACTCCGCAGTGACATGGGGGCGACGGAGGGCCCGTTCGACGTCATCGGTGATATCCACGGGTGTCTAGGCGAATTGACGACGCTTCTGACGACGCTCGGCTATCGAGTGCGGCTCGACGGCGAGGGCCGTTCAATCGGCGCAGTTCCGCCGAGCGGCCGTACTGCGGTGTTCCTCGGTGACTTCGTCGACCGGGGACCGGATTCTGTGGGCGTTCTGCGGTTCGTCATGGGGATGGTCGGCAGCGGTGAAGCACTTGCTGTTCCGGGCAATCACGAACACAAGCTCGTGCAGGCTTTGCGCGGCCGCAAGGTCAACGTGTCGCACGGTTTGGCCGAGACCCTCGCGCAACTTGCCGAGCAGACCGACGAGTTCCGCCGTGAAGTCCTGGAATTCTGCGACGGACTCGTCGCGCACCTCGTCCTCGACTCCGGCAGGCTCGTCGTGGCACACGCCGGGCTGATCGAGAAGTACCAGAACAGGGCGTCGGGCAGGGTTCGTAGTTTCGCGCTCTACGGTGACACCACCGGCGAGACCGACGAGTTCGGGCTGCCGGTCCGATACCCATGGGCGCAGGACTACCGCGGCTCGGCGATGGTTCTGTACGGTCACACTCCTGTTCCGGAGGCCGAGTGGCTGAACAACACGATGTGTCTCGACACCGGTTGTGTGTTCGGCGGGAAGCTGACGGCGATGCGGTACCCGGAACGCGACATCGTGTCCGTTCCGGCCGAAAAGCAGTGGTACGCGCCGGCGAAACCGCTGAATCAGTTCGTGCGAGAAGAGAATTCGCTCGACCTGAGCGATGTCCTCGGACCGACGGGCGTCGAGACATCCCTTCGTGGACGCGTCAGCATTCGCGCCGAGAATGCAGCGGGTGCACTCGAAGTGATGAGCCGGTTCGCAGTCGCCCCCGAATGGCTGCGGTATCTACCGCCGACGATGGCGCCGTGTCCATCGTCGACTCGGGAGGGCTACCTCGAGTACCCGACCGAGGCGTTCGACGCCTATCGACGGGTGGGGGTGACGGAGGTGATCTGCGAGGAGAAGCACATGGGTTCGCGGGTCGTGCTCGTCCTGCACCGTGGTGGTGACGGCATCGCCTACACCCGTACCGGTCGACAGGTGTTCGACGACGATCTGACCCGCGAGCTGGTTGCTGCGGCCGACGAGGGCTTTGCCACGGCGGGCCTGTGGGAGGAACTCGACGCTCGATGGGTGATCGTCGACTGCGAGCTGATGCCGTGGTCCGCCAAGGCAGAGGGCTTGATTTGCAGTCAGTACGCGTCGGTCGGCGCGGCTGCGCGGGCCGACCTCGAAGCCGAGCACTCGGTGTTGGCGCGCGCAGCCGCGCGAGGGCTGTCGGTAGCGGATCGGCAGGAGCGAAACAGTAGACGGCGCAGCGGTATCGCGAAGTTCACCGACGCCTACCGCAGTTACGTGTGGCCGACGGTGGGTCTCGACGGCGTATCGTTGGCTCCGTTCCAGATCTTGGCCACGGACACGGGAGTGCACGTGGACAGGCCGCACCTGTGGCACCTCGGAGTTGCGGACCGTTTGGTCGAGACACGTCCGGACGTGTTCGCCGCGACCCGCAGGATCGTGGTCGATCTGGCATCCGAGGACTCGGTCGCGGCCGGTGCGCGGTGGTGGGAGGACCTGACCTCGGACGGTGGCGAGGGCATGGTCGTCAAGCCTGCCGCAAACAGACCGACCGGAAAGGTGCAGCCTGGCATCAAGGTTCGTGGCCGGGACTACCTACGGTTGATCTACGGCCCGGACTACACCGAACCGGACGCTCTGGCGGCGCTGCGTGATCGGAACCTCGCGCACAAGCAGTCGATGGCGTTGAGAGAGTACGCCCTCGGCATCGAGTCGCTCGAACGAGCGGTTCGCGGGGAGCCGCTGTGGCGGGTGCATCAGGCGGTGTTCGCCGTGCTTGCGATGGAGTCGGAGCCGGTGGATCCGCGGTTGTGAGCGAGGGGCGTAGCCGCACCCACATGGACCTGGACGCGGAGCGCGACGTCCCCACCCTCCATCGAATCGGCCACGAATTGTGCCTTCTGTTCGACGTGGCGGGTGAGGGCGTCGATGTCGATGTGGGGGGACGTCTGGACGGTGACCGCGAGTGTCGCGGTACCGCGGTCGTCGATCGCACGCCCACGTGCGGACTCCACGTCGGGAAACTCCGCAAGATCCGCCGCGACCCCGCGTGCGAGGGCTCCGAGATCGACGCGGACGGCGAGAGCGTGGTCGGAGGAGATCTGCACCGTTCCGGTCCGGCGCGGTGACAGGTTGCCGATCAGCAGGGCGATCGCAACGAGCGTGCACACCACCGCAGTGATGGCCAGAGCGGTTTCCCACCAGCTCTCGGCCGGGAAGCCCGCGAAGATGTCGCGGTCGAATCGCGACAGGGTACGGATGGCGATCGGCACGTCGAAATACCACCCGAGAGCGAAGACTCCAGCGCCGATGAGTGCGAGTCCGAGCAGCACCACGAGGAGTCGGTCCATGACGGCCGTCGCACGCTTCACGACCGAGCCTCCCCGACGCCGGACGGATGCAGTAGACGGACTCGCACTTTCCTGGTGTCCGCGAGCACCGCCAGCACTGGTGCAACGGCTTCGCGCACCGATTCGGTCAGGATTGCGTCGTCGCCGCGTGCGACGCGTCGCACCTCGACCGTCACCTTCTTCTTCGTCACCGTCGTTCGCACCGATTCGGCACCGGCAACGCTGCCGGCGTGATCGCTGCACATTCGGGCTACATCGGTGGGGCGCAGCCACACCATGGGCGACGGTGAGTTCGGCGACCGGACACCTGTATGGGTCTTGGTGCGAGGTGTGAGTCCGAGTACCACCAGAATCAGTCCGACCGCGATCATCCCGGCAGCAGCGGTGATCATCCATGTGGCCCAATGTAAGTCGGCGATCCAGTCGACGGTATTGTCGATCCACGGAGCGCCGACGACGGTGCCGTGGACGATCAGGAATTCACGGCCGGCGACGAAGGCTACGCCGAGTAGTGCGAATGCCAGGACGATTGCGGTGAAGAGAGCCGCAGGACTCGCGGTAGGCGGTCTCGGTCGAAGAACTGGGTGCGTGTTCTCCGAGACCGTGCTCTGGACCTCGCTTCTCGGCGATGTCCCTGCGACGACGACGTTGAGGCGGTGCAGGGGTAGACCGACGATGTCGGCCAGCACGCGCGCGACCTCGTCGTGGACTTCGTGTGCGACATCGGAAATTCGAGACGGCCACTGCACCGCGATGTAGAGATTGACCGACGCGGCATGCTCACCGACCGTGACATCGGCGCGGGGCAGATCACGTCCGGTCAGTCGTGTCATCCCGCCGACCTGACGAACCACATCCGGAACCGTCAGAGCCGCAGCGACTGCGACTCGCGATATGACCCGCTCCTTGATGACGAGCGTGCCGGGGCCACCGGTATCGACCTCGGTCATCACCCACGGCCACGGCTACGTAGCAGGGACGTCAGATCCAATCGGCCATCGAAGTGGGCGCCGAGAGCCAGCCCGACCGCACCGAGAAACAAGGCCAGAACGAAACCGCTGAAGCCACCCATGATTCCAGCGAGGGCCAGCAGCAGTCCGGTGAGTAATCCGACGAAGGTGTAGGTCATGACGTACTCCCTGGATCGATGATGTCTTCGACGGTCACCGAGACCGGAACGGATACGAGCGGTTGTACGGCGTGGCGAACACCGCGAGCGACACCGTTGACGTCGGATGGGTACGCGGCACTGATGTGGATGTCGCACCGCTGCGAATCGATGCGGATTCCGACGACTTTTCGGCCAGGCAGATACGTCGCGATCTCCCCGAACTCTCCGCCGTGCATCGCTGCGACTCCGGCCACCGTCAACGTCGTCGCCGCGACAACATCGGCCAGGTCGGCGGTCATTGGATCCGGCGTCGGACGTCGGCGCCCTCGCCCGAGTACGTAGCCTGCACCGTCTCGTCGAACAGAATGACGTCGTAGACGGTGATGTCGACTTCGGTGACCTCCAACCCGGTCATGCCTTCGACGGCGGAGATGACATTGCGGCGGATCGCTGCAGCGAGTTCGTGGAGCGCCACGCCGTACTCGGCGACGATGCCGATGTCGATTGCTGTCTGCTTCTCGCCCACCTCGACTGCGACGCCTTGGCTGTGGTTGACGCGGGCGCCTGGGATGCGGTCGCGCAATGCACCGACGGCGCGCGCGGTGCCGCCGCCGACGTCGTACACACCGTCGACCTCGCGCGTGGCGATACCTGCGATCTTGGCTACGACCGCGTCGGCGATGATCGTTCGACCCTGCGTGGTGGTCAGCGCTGCCGGGGCGGCTGCGGCGAAGCTGGGGTCCGTGCTCATGGAATCGATCGTAGACGGATCCTGGCCGACCGCATGGCTGTCTCGACGCCGAGTGCGTACGCATTGTTCGTTCATCACGTTCACACGACTGATTTCGCACCAGTAACGAACAGTTCGCGGATGAAGACATAAGGTATCGAAGGACACGTCAGCCGCAACCATGATGCTGGGTTGGGGACACAACTGCTACGACGGAGCCGACGGCGGCCCGTGGACTGGAATCGACTTCGCAATGAAGCTTTCTTCGCTACGTAAACGAGCGGTGCTGCGGAAGACGGC
>NZ_LVCV01000676.1 GCF_001647195.1 Rhodococcus sp. EPR-157
TCGAGAAAGATGGCCGCACCTGGACTCTGCAGGTGTACTCGGCGGCGATGAACAAGGACATCACCGTCCAGGTGCAGCGTCCCGTCGACGAATCCACGCCGGCGCCAAACATGTACCTGCTCAGTGGTCTCGACGCAGGCGAGGGTACGGCGAGCTGGCAGCAGCAGACGGACGCGCTGACCTTCCTGTCCGACAAGCAGGTCAACGTCGTTCTCCCGATCGGCGGCCGCGGCAGCTACTACGCCGACTGGCGCCAGGAAGACCCCGCCCTCGGGGTCAACAAGTGGCAGACCTTCCTGACTCAGGAGCTCCCACCGCTTCTCGACGAAACACTCGGCTCGACCGGCCTGAACTCGCTGGCCGGGTTGTCCACGTCCGGCACCGCAGTCCTGCAGATGGCCGAGGCCAAGCCCGGACTGTTCAAGTCCGTTGCGGCGTACAGCGGCTGCGCACAGATCGCCGACCCGTTGGGTAGGCAGTTCGTGAAGCTGTCGGTGGAGACATGGGCGGGTGGCAACACCGTGAACATGTACGGCCCAGACAACGATCCAGCATGGGCTGCGAACGACCCGGTCATCAATGCCGAGAAGCTCCGCGGAACCAACCTCTACATCTCCAGCGGTAGCGGGGTTCCGCAGCCGGAGGATGTGCGGTACTACACCGAAGGCAAAGGACCGCAGGGTGTTGTGAACCTGGGCCTGGGCATCGTCATCGAGGGCGCAACGAACTACTGCTCGCACAACTTGCAGAACAAGCTCGACTCTCTCGGTATCCCGGCGACCTACCAGTTCCCGCCGGTCGGAACACACTACTGGCCGTACTGGGAGCAGGCCCTGCATGATTCCTGGCCAGTGTTGGCCAAGGGGATGGGTATCTGATCGAAGTCCACTACTCGCCAGCACCGAGACCGCTGGCGAGTGTGGGCCACGACCTGTAGAAGGCGTCCTGCCAGTAGCTCCACGAGTGGGTGCCGACGGGGTCGAAGTCGAACGTAGCCGGTATCCGTAGCTCGTCGAGACGGTTCTTCAGGTTGTGGGTACACCAGTTGACCGCGCTCTCGATGGGACCGCCGAGAACTATCTGGTTTGCGACGGCGACCTGCTTCACGATGTTCTCGGTCGTGGGTTCGAAGGTGGCCGAGTCGTCGAACTGGTCGTAGGGGCCAGGCGTTCCGCTGCCGCTGGAGATGTACAACGTGGACCCTCGTAGGCCCTCTGCGTTGACGACGGGGTCGTTGTCGACCCAGGCTGGATCGTCGGGCTCGCCGTACATGTTGCGGACATCGCCGCCTCCCCATGTCTCGGTGACGAGTTCGACGAACGCCCGACCGACCGGATCGGACGTCTGCGCGCATCCGCTGTATCCGGCCACGGCCGAGTAGAAGCCGGGCCGCGCGATCGCCAACTGCAGCACGGCAGTGGCCGTCATCGAGTTGGCCGCGATCGCCTGCACGCCGTCGGTGCCCAGGGCTGCGTCGACGAGCGGAGGCAGTTCGTCGAGGAGGAACGTGCGCCACTTGTTGCGACCGAGAACTGGATCGTCTCGCTTCCAGTCGGTGTAGTAGGCGAATCTTCCCCCTGCAGGCATCACCATGTTGACGTCCTGCTCGGCAAGGAAGTCACCGACGTCGGTCTTCTCGAGCCATGTCGCACTGTCGGTGCCGCCGCCGGCGCCATTGAGCAGGTAGAGCACTGGCCGCGGTACAGAGGCGTCCTTCGGACGCTGGACCGTCACGGGGATGTCCTTGTCCATCGCGGCCGAGTAGACCTGCAGGGTGAGACTTCGGCCGTCGATCGACGCGGACACGATCTTCGAGCCGTTGGCGGAAACCGGCTCTGCCAGCAGGGCATTCGAGAAGATGATGGGGTCGGTCGAACGCTCGTCCGCGGCGGCGGTGCCTACGCCGGTCGTGGAGGCCACTGCCGCAGCCATGACGCCGGTCATCGCGATCCATCGAGCGCGGCCGAACACCCTGCGTGTCAATTTCCACCTCTGATCTCGTGTGCGTGCTGACCGGACGATACGTGACCGCACGGACTTCGACGTGCCCCCGCCGGTCCACTCGCGAATGTCTGGTAGAGATCTCTTTCATGACGATCGTGATCGTGGGTGCCGGACTGGCTGGGCTTCGTAGCGCGCAGGAACTGCGCAAATTGGGGTACGACGGCGAGCTCGTGATCGTCGGCGACGAGGCCCACCTTCCCTACGACAGGCCACCGCTGTCGAAGGAGGTGATCCGCGGGGAACGCGAGGATACGACGTTCGAGCCGCAGGAGTACTTCGACGACCATCGCATCGAACTGCGCCTCGGTTCGGCCGCGACGTCGCTCGATCCGGTGAACCGCGTTCTCGAACTCGCCGACGGCACGACGATCGACTACGACCGACTGGTCGTTGCCACCGGACTGCGACCCAGGCGACTGCCCTCCGTCCCGGAACGTGCGGGCGTGTACGTTCTCCGCTCGCGCGACGACGCCGATGCGCTACGCCGCGCCGCGGCCTCCAGCACGCATGCCGTCGTGATCGGTGCAGGCTTCATCGGGTGCGAACTGGCCGCGGGATTCAGGCATCTCGGAGTGGGCGTGACGCTCGTCGAACCCCAGGCGACGCCGCTGGCGTCGGTGCTCGGCGAGGACGTCGGCGCCCTCGTCGGCCGCATGCACATCGCGGAGGGAGTCGACCTGCGCACCGGAGTCGGCGTGGACACGGTGCGTGGCGCCGAGCGGGTGACGCACGTGCTTCTGACCGACGGCACCGAGAGCGAGGCGGACACCGTCGTGGTCGGCGTCGGATCGACGCCGGTGGTGGAGTGGTTGGCCGGCTCCGGAATCGAGATCGGCAACGGCGTCCTGGCCGACGCAACGGGACGGACCAGCGATCCGCACGTGTGGGCAGTCGGCGACGTGGCGGGATGGACGGTGGATGGCACGGTCCGGCGGGTCGAGCACTGGAGCAATGTCGCAGACCAGGTCAAGGTAATGGCACCGGCGCTGCTCGGCGTCGAACCGGGCGCAACGCGTGCTGTCGTGCCCTACTTCTGGAGCGACCAGTACGACCTGAAGATTCAGGCCCTCGGATCACCGTCGCCCAACGATACTGTCGAAATCGTCGAGGACGACGGTAGAAAATTCCTGGCATACTACGTCCGTGACGGAATTCTTACGGCAGTCGTCGGTGCGGGCAAAGCGGGTGCGGTCATGAAGATGCGCGCCAAGATCGGCCAGCCCGCGTGAGCGGCGGTCTCCTCACCGCCCAAGACATCGCCGACGCCGAAGCCCTGCTCGGGCCGGTCATGCGCCGCGCCCGGGTGGTCGCATCGCGAATTCTGTCCGACCTCACTGGCGTCGAAGTGCGGCTCAAGTGCGAAAACCTGCAGCGCACAGGATCGTTCAAGCCACGTGGTGCGTACAACCGCATCGCGAAATTGTCCGCCGCCGACCGCGAAAACGGTGTCGTCGCGGCGAGTGCAGGTAATCATGCGCAAGGAGTTGCCTGGGCAGCATCGGAATTGGGTATTCCATCGACTGTCTTCATGCCGACAGGCGTGTCCTTGCCCAAGCTCGTTGCCACCAAGGCCTACGGGGCAGAGATCACCCTGGTCGGTTCGACGGTCGACGAGGCACTCGGTCACGCCCGCGAGTTCGCCGCCAGGACCGGTGCCGTACTGATCCACCCGTTCGATCACGCGGATATCGTTGCCGGACAAGCGACATTGGGTACCGAACTGCTGGCGCAGATGCCGAACGTCGGGACCATCGTCGTACCGACGGGCGGAGGTGGACTGCTCGCAGGCGTCGCCGCTGCGGTGCACCTGCACAAGCCGGGTGTGCGGGTGGTCGGAGTGCAGGCGGAGGGCGCCGCGGCATGGCCGGCATCATTGAAGGCGGGCCACCCGATCGCCGCCGAATCCATGTCGACGATGGCCGACGGCATTGCCGTCGGACTGCCGGGCAGCGTGCCGTTCGACCATGTGGTCGACCTTGTGGACGACATCGTGACGGTCTCCGAGGACGCGTTGTCCCGCGCGCTGTTGCTGTGTGTGGAACGCGCCAAGCTCATCGTCGAACCGGCAGGCGCAGCGGCTGTCGCCGCACTGATGTCGCGCGACGACCTGATGCTCGACGGTCCGGTGTGCGCCATTCTGTCCGGCGGTAACATCGATCCGCTGCTGCTGACCCACGTCATCACGCATGGATTGCGTGCCGCGGGTCGCTATCTTGCTGTGCGCGTGACGATTTCGGACCGGCCAGGCGGCCTTCTCAGTCTGCTCGACGTCGTCAAGAAGCTCGGTGCCAGCGTCGTCGACGTCGTCCATTCCCGTACCGGCGGGCAGTTGGGACTCGAGGAAGTCGACGTCATGTTGACGGTGGAGACCCGCGGTCCGACGCATCGCCAGGACGTGCTCGATGCGCTCGCGGCCAGCGGGTATGCGGTCACGGTCGAAAGCTAGAAGGGGCGAAAGCTAGAAGTACGGCCGCGTGATCAATTCCAGATAGTTTCCGCCTGGATCGAGGAAGTACACGCCTCGCCCGTCGTGCTCGGTGTTGGTTTCGCCTGGTCGGGTCCGCTGTGGATCTGCCCAATGCTCGATGTCGCGGGACCTGATCCGGTCGTAGGCACGATCGAACAGGGCGTCGTCGACGAGGAATGCATAGTGCTGTGGGTGATATTCGACCGGCGGACTCGCGAACTGCAACATCACGTGGTCGTCGAGCTGAATGTTGACGAACGGGCCCCATGATGGAGCCATGGTCGCTTCGAGGACGTCGAGGTAGAACTGCGCCGTCGACTGTGGATCCGTGGTGGCAATGATGGTGTGGTTGAACGTGATCGACATATTTTCATGCCTTCTGCTAGGCCCATCGGGGGCTCGTGCAGTACGTTAGCCGAGCCCGCCCGTCGGCACAAGAAAAGTCACAAGACACGTACAGTGACCGTGGTGAAGACCGGACGCCGTCGTATTGCGGGGCTTGTCGTGGTAGCGGGACTCATCGCCGGTTGTGCCGCCGAAGAGTCGCCTTCTCGATCGCCGGGGGACATGGTCGACGCACGCTTCGGCGCAGGAGATTTCGCGATGGCACCGACGCCTACCTGGAGGCTCGATCCTGCCGCACTCGGTACCGTCACGCACTCGCGAAGCTTCGCGCTACCGACGATCCCGGGCGACGGCGCGCCCATGTTGGTGGGGCTGGCCGACGGTGACTACTCGCAGAATCCGATCGGACTCAGGGTTCTGGCGCTGGACCCCAGCAGTGGTGAACGGTTGTGGCTGCGCGATATCGGGCCGGTTCGGCAATGTGCGGAGGAGATCGACGACACCGTCCTGGCCTGCTATGGCGACAATCGCGTC
>NZ_LVCV01000677.1 GCF_001647195.1 Rhodococcus sp. EPR-157
TACGTATCCGCCAGAAGCGAGGACATGATGCTGTCCACGATTCACCGCGGAACACTGACCGATCTCGACGCATACTGGCATGCGAGTTTTGCGTCGCCGGTCCCCGGACAGCCCGCGTCACCTGCCGCGTTTCCGGATCGGGGAATCGTCGATGTCTACTCCAGCGGTACGCACCAGATCATCGACATCGACTCGGGTGAGCCTCGTTTCACGTTTGCCGGTGTGAACCCGCTTCCTCTGGGGAACGAGCTGTACGCCAACGTGACTCTCGACCGGGACGGCTCGCTGCGCGAGGTGATTCTCGACGGGACGGGACAGGTCCGCACCGAGGTACCCGTCGCAACGTTCGGACTCGCACCGCAACCGTGGGCGAACATCGGGGAGGAGGACCTCCCGCTGTTCCTCGGTGACGGTGCTTACGATCCGAACTCCGGGGCCGAGCTGTGGCGCAACCCCGCCACGCTGGAAAACAACGGGGGTGTCAACTCTGCCGTACTTGCCGTGGTGGGCAGCACGGTCATCGTGCGATCGTCGGAAACCCGTACGTTCTCGGGTATCGATCTCGAATCAGGTCGGACGACGTGGACGACGCCCTGGCTGGACGCCTACTGGGCACGTGCGGGTACGACCGACGGTGAGCACTACGTGTTCGGCGACTACACCGGCATGCATGCGATCCGCGCCTCGGACGGCACGATGATGTGGTCGGTGCCGTGGCCCGCAGGGGCGGATCCACGTGAAATGTCCGTGGCGAAGGTCGCCGGGGTGCTGACCGTATCGGACCGAAACGGTTCGACGGTGTGGGCTCCCACACGCTGAGGTACGACAGAAGAAAATATGTCGGTGGTGCCCAGTACCATCCCCTCCGGGCGCTGATCGAGGAATCTGTGGACGGCAGGTTCGATCCGGACCGGTTAATCTTCGACAGGTTTCGAGTCTGAACTTTCGACCGCTCTACTGGAATGGGGAACTTACATCATGGCGAACGCCATCGAAGTCGAGAATTTGGTACTCGAGTACGGCAAGAACGTGGCTCTGAACGGGATCAGCTTCGTTGTGCCGGAGGGAACGGTCCTCGGCGTGCTGGGTCCCAACGGTGCCGGGAAAACCACAGCGGTTCGTATTCTGGCGACGCTGCTGAAGGCGACATCGGGAACGGCGAAGGTGCATGGCATCGACGTCGGCGACAAGCCGAACGAGGTTCGAAAGTCCATCGGACTCACCGGCCAGTTCGCGGCCGTGGACGAGTACCTCACCGGGTACGAGAACCTGGAGATGGTCGGACGCCTGTTCGGTCTGAAGAAGGCCGAGGCGAGTAAGCGTGCCGATGAGCTGTTGGCTCGTTTCGATCTGGAGTACGCCCGTGACCGCACGGCCAAGCAGTACTCCGGTGGGATGCGGCGGCGGCTCGACATTGCCGCCAGCCTCATCGGTCGGCCCAAGGTCGTCTTCCTCGACGAACCGACGACCGGTCTCGATCCGCGCAGTCGAATTGCGATGTGGGACTTCATCTCCGACCTGGTGCAGGACGGAACGACAATCCTGCTGACCACGCAGTATCTGGAAGAAGCCGACCGGCTTGCCGACAAGATCATCGTCCTCGACAAAGGGTCGATCATCGCGGAGGGCACAGCCGACCACCTCAAATCTCAGGTGGGCGGCGAACGCCTCGAGTTCGTTCTCACCGACGCGTCGGACAAGGACCGTGCTCTCGCGCTGCTCGCCCCGATCGGACTCGACGCGCCGTCCTACGACGAGCAGACGCGTCGTATCGGCATGCCCGTCAGTGGCGGCGCCGACGATCTGACCACCGCCCTCGTGCAGATCAAAGAGGCAGGTATCCAGGTCGTGGACGTGGGTCTGCGGCGTCCCAATCTCGACGACGTATTTCTCACGCTCACCGGCCACGCCACAGAGGAAGAGCAGACAGTGGAGGAAGAGAAATGAGCGTTCTTCACGATTCCCTCATCATCACCAAGCGGAACCTGATCAAGCTCAAGCGAGTTCCGGACCTACTGTTCTTCGCCACGCTGTCGCCGATCATGTTCGTGCTGCTGTTCGCGTACGTCTTCGGCAGCGCCATCGACATTCCCGGTGTCGACTACAAGAGTTTCCTCATGGGTGGAATCTTCGTCCAGACCATGATCTTCGGCGCGTCCATCACCGGATCCTCGCTCGCCGAGGATCTGCAGAAGGGCGTCATGGACCGGTTTCGGTCGTTGCCGATGGCGCGCTCGGCTGTTGTCATCGGGCGTACTGCGGCCGACGTGGGCAACAACATCGTGACCATCACGATCATGTCGATCACGGGTCTCATCGTCGGGTGGCGCATCACGTCGTCGTTCTTCGAAGCGCTGGCCGGCTATGTCCTACTCCTGCTCTTCGCGTACTCGATCTCGTGGGTCATGGCGTTCGTGGGATTGACGGTTCGCTCACCCGAGATCTTCAACAATGCGTCGTTCATCGTCATTTTTCCGCTGACGTTCATCGCGAACACGTTCGTTCCGATCGACGGATTCCCGACCGTCCTCAAGACCATCGCGGAATGGAATCCGATCTCCTCGGTGACCCTCGCCGTACGCGAACTGTTCGGAAACACCAACCCGATGGCGCCGCCGCCGGAAGCCTGGCCGCTGCAGAATCCTGTGCTGTACACACTGATCTGGGTAGTTCTGTTCCTCGTCATCTTCGTACCGCTCTCGGTCCGCAAGTACGAAAGAACTCTCACCGCCTGAGATTGGCCTGTAAGAAGCTCAGCGCCTCGGTCCACATCCGACGCTGACCTTTCGCGGTCCCGGCCGGAGTGCCACCGGAGACGATGCTGTCGTTGCGGTCCACTGTGGTCGGGGTTGCGGGGGGCCTGAGGAAGTGCCCAGCATTGGGCAGGATCAGAAGGCGGTCCGTGTCTCGACCCCGGCGAGCGATGAGGGCTCGGGCCATTCGATCCGCTGGATAGGACTGGTCCGCGACACCGGCGACAGCGAGGATCGGCGCGTCGATCCTCTCGACCGGAATCGCCGCCGCAGACACGGCGGCGTCATCGCGCAGACCGGCCTCGTACGCAGGCCGGAGCTTCAATGCACGCGACGTCGGCGCCCGCGAGAACATCCGTCGCGACGCAGTTCTGAGCATCTGACCGGCAAGTTTTTCGGCACGAATCGGCATGTAGGGCAATGGCTCTCCACCCAACGTGAGTGACGAGGTCTTGGGTGGTTGTCCGTCGGCCAGCGCCTGCAGCACGACGTGTGCGGGAGCAATGGCGACGACTGCGCGCACCGTGATCGACGGGATGTAGGCGAGAGCGGCGAGGGCGACCGACACCCCGACGGATGCCGCGAACACGGCAATGTTCTCGGGGTCGACGTGCTCGTGCTCGGCGAACGCCGCCATGGCGTCGGCGATCGCTTCGAGACGGATTTCCGCGAAGTTCTCGGGCAACCCGGGCTCGTCCATGTACACCAGCACGGCCGCGACGTACCCGTGCGAGGCGAGCAATGCCGCGGTAGGTGCGGCGGGTCGAGCACCGGTGGTTCCGGGAATGACGACGACGCCGGGGGAGATGGCCCTGTCCGTGTCGGGGAGGTAGATCCGCAGCCTCCATCCGTCGCCGGCGAGATCCTGCCGTACAACGGCGTCGCCCCATGTTCGTCGGACGGTGGTGCTCGATGACCCTTCGAGCGCGTGAATCGACACGGAGAAGTCGAGGCCCTCGTCGGAGCCCGCGAACGTCACGGGCGGAACCCCCTCGTCGACGAACATCATGTTCCACCACGGTCGGTCGGGGTCCTCGATCTGCAGCAGGCCGTCGGCATCGATCGGGTAGTCCTGGTGCGAGACCCATCGGTGACCGTTCGCGTCGACTACGGCGACGTCGAGATGGACGGGTAGGCCGGGGGCGACCCCGTGGGCGCGGAACACCGTCGGGCCGTCTATCGGTCCTGAAACCGGGTCGACCTGCAGTGAGACGGGTTCCATGCTTCAAGTGTGCGATAGATTCCCTCGCGGGTACCGCGCATCCGCTCACCCGAACCGGATGAATTGTCTCCCACGAACGACGAAGCCCCCGGTCAGGTTCCTGACCGGGGGCTTCCGTGACACCTAGTGGTGTTTACGTGTGGTACGGCTCCGCGCTCAGCAGGGTGACCTTCATGGTCTTGCCGTTGGGGAGGGAGTACTCACGGGTGTCGCCGACCTTGGCGTCGATGAGGGCTCCGCCGAGCGGTGAGCTGGGGGAGTACACCTCGAGCTTGCCGTCGCGGGCGCCCTCTTCGCGGGTCGCGATGAGGAACGTTTCGGTGTCCGACTCGTCGCCGTCGTAGTAGACCTTCACCACTGATCCGGGTAGCGCTACCCCGGACTGAGTGGGTGCTTCGCCGACCTTGGCCGAGTTGAGCAACTCCTGAAGCTGGCGAATGCGGGCTTCCTGCTGGCCCTGCTCCTCGCGTGCTGCGTGGTAGCCGCCGTTCTCTTTCAGATCGCCCTCTTCGCGTCGCTCGTTGATTTCGGCGGCGATGACCGGGCGATTGGAAATGAGTTGGTCGAGTTCGCTCTTGAGCCTGTCGTGGGATTCCTGGGTCAGCCAGGTCACCTGGGTCTCGGTCATCTCGATCACTCCCTTGTAGTCGAAGTCGCGGTGGACTCCCGGTCTTGATGCTGACGGGCGCACGCGTGTGTGCAGAGAATTTCAGAGAAACCCCTGATCGGCCCGCTTCCTGAGCCGGCTGCCGTGTCGGAGCCCGTAGGCGCCGTCACCTGCTGCTCTGGCCGTCAATGCAGCAATACACGGCTCCAGTTCGGAACCGTGTACAGCGCAATCTTACCACGAGGCAGCGGTAGGTCAGCCTGCCCGTAAATAGTCGGGGACATTCGTGCTGCACCCGTATACGTCGCCCATGGCGGGCGGCTTCGAGGTGCGCACGACCGACGTCACCTCGACTTCCTGCGTGGACGAGGCAGGAATGAGCACCTCGCGACGACCGGTCTCCGAACCGTCACGCGAGCGAGCACGAACGATGCAGACGACGTCGTTCGACGGGTCGGCGCGGGTGACGCTGAAGCCGATGGAAATGGTCGAATCGTCCACCAGGTCGAAGGACAGTGCTTTTCCCTCGACGTCCTGCACAGCGAAACGCAGGTAGCCGAGGTAGGCGACTGCAAGTCCGACAAGCAGGACGCCTACCAGCAGGATGTTCTTCGTTCGACCGCCCAATGCTCGACGCGTGGTCGATACCGGATACCGGCCTTCGGGGAGCGTGGCAGTCATACGAACTTTCGTCGGAACGGAACGTTGTCAGGTCTGCGGCAGCCGGTGCGAGGCATGTCGGCGCCAAGTGGAACTATAGGGGGAGCGAAAGAAGCAGGCGAAGCTGAGGTGAGGAAAGAACGTGTCCGGACTACGGCTCATGGCGGTGCACGCCCATCCTGACGACGAGTCGAGCAAGGGTGCCGCGACGACGGCTCGGTACGCAGCCGAGGGAAACGACATCCTGATCGTGACCCTCACTGGTGGCGAGCGAGGAGACATCCTCAACCCGGCGATGGACATCCCCGGTGTGCGCGACCGCATCGAGGAAGTGCGACGCGAGGAGATGGCCGAGGCTGCACGCATCCTCGGAGTTCGGCAAACGTGGCTGGGTTATGTGGATTCGGGTCTTCCCGAGGGTGATCCGTTGCCGCCGCTCCCCGAGGGTTGCTTTGCGCTCGTGCCGCTCGAGGAGTCCACCGAAGCTCTCGTCAAGGTCATCCGCGAGTTCAAGCCGCACGTGATCACCACATACGACGAGAAGGGCGGTTACCCGCATCCGGACCACATCCGATGCCATGAGGTGTCCGTCGCGGCCTACGAAGCTGCAGGCGATCCGGAGAAGTTTCCCGACGCAGGTGACCCGTGGACCCCGCTCAAGCTGTATTACTCGCACGGCTTCCTGCGGAAGAAGATGCAGCTGTTCCACGACTGGTTCGTCGATCGCGGCGAGGAAAGTCCGTTCGTCGACTGGTTGAAGCGATGGACCACCGGGCGTGACGAGATCATGGAACGCATCACCACGCAGGTCACCGTCGGCGATTACTTCGAGCAGCGGGACGACGCACTGCGCGCACACGCCACCCAGATCGATCCCAACGGTTCGTTCTTCGCCGTGCCCCTCGAAGTGCAGCGCAAGTTGTGGCCGACCGAGGAGTACGAGTTGGCGCGAACACGGGTGAAGACCTCGATTCCGGAAACGGAACTCTTCGCCGGAATCGATGCCGCCGACCGTGAGACAGGGACCGTCAGGTGATCGTGGAGTTGTTGGCCCAGGGTGCGCCGGGTCCGGAGTTCGGCAAGTCCTCGCCGATCGGGCTGGTCATCATCGTGGCTCTGCTCGTCGGCACCGCGCTTCTCATCTGGTCCATGAACAAGCAGATCAAGAAGCTCCCGGATACGTTCGAGAAGGACGATCCGGTAGCCGATCAGGAATTGGACGAGGGCACCGACAGGGGCGCTGTTCGCGATGTCGGTCCTGAGCACGGAACACAGTCGAAGGCCGGCGAGAACTGACCGTGCTGGACGGCAACGGACTGGACACGGCTACGAGTCCGTACCTGCGTCAGCACGCCGACAATCCCGTCCACTGGCAGCAGTGGACTCCCGAGGCGTTGGAATCGGCTCGGGACCGCGATGTCCCGATCCTGTTGTCGATCGGGTACTCCGCGTGCCATTGGTGCCACGTCATGGCCCACGAGTCCTTCGAGGACGAGGCCATCGCAGCCCTGATGAACGCGAACTTCGTCTGCATCAAGGTCGACCGCGAGGAACGACCGGATCTCGACGCCGTGTACATGAACGCCACCGTCGCGATGACGGGTCAGGGCGGGTGGCCGATGACCTGCTTCCTCACCCCGGACGGCGAACCGTTCTACTGCGGCACCTACTACCCGCCCAAGCCTCGCGCGGGGACGCCGTCCTTCCCGCAGCTGCTCGAGGCCATCGCAGACACCTGGGCTACTCGTCGAAACGACGTGTTCGACGCCTCCGCCGCGATCACCGAGGCGCTGCGGGAGAATTCCGGCCGGATCCCGACGTCGGATCGGCCCGTCGACTCGGACCTGCTGGCCGAAGCCGTCGCGTCGGTGCTCGGGGACGAAGATGTCGATTTCGGCGGATTCGGTGGCGCACCGAAGTTTCCGCCAGGAGCGCTACTCGAAGGGCTGCTGCGGCATCACGAGCGGACCGGATCTGCAGCTGCTCTTGCCGCGGTGCAGCGCACGGCGGCGGCGATGGCGCGCGGAGGGATCTACGACCAGATCGGGGGCGGCTTCGCGCGCTACTCCGTCGACGCGGAGTGGATCGTCCCGCACTTCGAGAAGATGCTCTACGACAACGCGCTGCTGCTGCGGTTCTACGGTCATCTCGCGCGCGTCACCTCCGATCCGCTCGCAATCCGGATCGCAGACGCGACTGCACACTTCATGCTTCGTGAACTCCGCACCGATACAGGGTGTTTCGCCTCTGCGCTCGACGCCGACACCGAGGGTGTGGAGGGGTTGACCTATGCATGGACCCCGGAGCAGCTCGTCGATGTACTCGGATTCGAGGACGGTGTCTGGGCCGCGGGGCTGTTCGCCGTCGACTCCTCGGGCACGTTCGAGGCCGGAATGTCGGTGCTACAGCTGCCGGAGGATCCCGAGGACTTCGAGCGCTACACCGGCGTCGCCGGCAAGTTGATGGACGCACGCAATCAGCGGCCGCAACCGGGCCGCGACGACAAAGTGGTGACCGCGTGGAACGGATTGGCAATCACCGCTCTTGCCGAAGCGGGTGCGGGATTGGGACGCCTCGACTGGATCGATGCGGCCGTCGAGTGCGGTGAGCAGATCTTTGCTCGGCACGAGGAGAATGGCAGGCTGCGTCGGGCGTCGCTCGGCTCTCACGTCGGCGACGCCACGGGAGTGCTCGAGGACTACTCGTGCTTGGCGGTAGCGTCGCTGTCGCTGTTTCAGGCGACCGGCGACCTCGTGTGGTCCGGGCGGGCGCGGGTGCTTCTCGACGCCGCAATCGAGCACTTCGCCGATGCGGACCATCCCGGTAGTTGGTTCGATACCGCCGACGATGCAGAGACGTTGGTCACGCGCCCGCGAGATCCGCTCGACAATGCGACCCCGTCCGGTGCGTCGACGATCACCGAAGCCCTGCTGATCGCCGAAGCGCTGATGGCACCCGATCTCGGGACGAGGTACGGCGAGATCGCCTCGGCCGGGCTTGCTGGGGCCGCGCTCGTGCTGGAACGGGCGCCGCGCTCGGGAGGCCACTGGCTCGCCGTCGCGGAAGCCTCCGTCCGTGGGCCGCTGCAGGTAGCGATCTCCACCGACGGAGACAGTCGGCTACTCCGGATTGCCCGTGCGCATGCCCCGGGCGGCGCCACCATCGTGGCCGGAGCGGTCGATTCCTCACCGCTGTTGGCCGACCGACCGACGATCCAGGGGCACGAGGCTGCGTACGTATGCCGCGGCTTCGTGTGCGACCGTCCGGTCACGACCGAGCAGGATCTGCTCCGGGCGCTGCAACGATAGCTAGAACAACACCAACCAAACCGCGACGAGGTGACAGATCGCGGCGAGCACGGTTGCAGCGTGGAAGAACTCGTGATGGCCGAATGTCGTCGGCCAGGGGTTGGGCCACTTGGTGGCGTAGAGGATTGCGCCGATGCTGTACAGAACCCCGCCGACCAGCAGCAGGATGAACGGCGCATAGCCGACCTGCTGGATGAGCGTCGGTGCAACCGGGACGATGGCCCACCCGAGAATCAGGTACAGGGGAACGCCGATCCAGCGTGGGCTCTGGGGCCACAACATCTTCAGCGCGACGCCGCCCAGCGCCCCGAGCCAGACGACGATGAGCAGAGTGCGACCAGTGTTCGGGGGGAGACCGAGGACCGCGAACGGGGTGTAACTGCCGGCGATGAACACGAAGATCATCGAGTGATCCGCCCGCTTCATCCACATGCGATGCGCAGGGTTGTCCCAGTGCACGCGGTGGTAGGTGGCGCTGACTCCGAACACCCCGCAGACGGTGACGGCATAGACGGCGGTGGCGATGCCGGCGCTGGCCGACACCATGCTGAACGCGAGGGTCACCAGCACGATTCCGGCGACGACTGCAACTCCGAATGCGTACAGGTGTATCCACCCGCGCATGCGGGGCTTGACGGGGAGTTCGTCGATTCCGAACATCGTCATTGTCACAACCTCCTCTGCGCTACCTACGTGACCGTAGGTTCAGTGCCTACTCTACCGGCGGGTAGCGCATATGCGTCGGCGTAAGGTTGTGCCCCGTGGTGATGTCTCGGTGAAGATTCTCCCGACCAAGATGCGCAGCGTCCTCTACAACGTGTACGAGCGGCGCCTACTGACGCAGCTCGATGATGTGGCGCACCCCCGTCACGTGGCTGTGATGTGCGACGGAAACAGGCGTTGGGCGCGGGAGAACGGATTCACCGACGTCGCACACGGACATCGGATGGGCGCACTCAAGATCGCCGAATTGCTCGGCTGGTGCGACGCTGCCGGCATCGAAATGGCGACGATCTATCTGCTGTCGACGGAGAATCTGCGTCGCGATCCCGACGAGCTGGACTCTCTGCTCGAGATCATCACCGACGTCGTCGAAGAAATCTGCGGGCCCGAGCAGAACTGGGGCGTCAAGATCGTCGGAACGCTAGAGTCGCTGCCCGAGCCGACTGCGCGAAGGCTGAAGGAAGCAGCACGCCTGACAGCGGGGCGAACCGGAACCCACGTCAACGTCGCCGTCGGATACGGCGGGCGTCAAGAGATCGCCGACGCAGTGCAGGGTCTACTCAGTGAGAAGATCGCCGAGGGTGTCACCGGCGACGAGCTCGTTCGGGCGGTCAGCGTCGAAGCTATCGACTCGCACCTCTACACCTCCGGTCAACCCGACCCGGACCTCGTGATCCGAACCTCGGGCGAGCAGCGGCTGTCGGGATTTCTACTGTGGCAGAGCGCATATTCGGAAATATGGTTCACCGAGGCATACTGGCCCGAGTTCAGGCGCGTCGACTTCCTGCGGGCTTTGCGTGACTACGCTGCGCGGCACCGGCGGTTCGGGATCTAGCGCTCGGTGCCACTGGGCGGCTCCGCCGCCAGTGGCGCGGTTAAGTGTCCCAGGGTGCGCGTTTCCGTGCCACTGGGCCGGAGGGCCTAGAGCTTCCTCAGCCGCAGCCTGTTGATGGTGTGGTCGGCGTCCTTGCGTAGCACCATCGTTGCCCGCGGGCGAGTAGGCAGAATATTGTCGACGAGGTTCGGCAGGTTGATCGAATGCCACAGGTCCTCGGCCGCTATCCGGGCATGCTCGTCGGACAGACCCGCGTAGTGGTGAAAGTGCGAGGACGGATCGGTGAACGACGTCTCACGCAGTGCGAGAAAGCGTTTGACGTACCACGCTTCGATGTCCTCGATGCGGGCGTCGACGTAGATCGAGAAGTCGAACAGATCGGACACCATCAGGCGAGAGCCGGTCTGCAACACATTGAGGCCCTCGACGATGAGGATGTCCGGCTGACGGACCATATGGAACTGGCCTTTGATGATGTCGTACGACACGTGCGAGTAGACGGGAGCCGCCACTTCCTCAGCCCCGGACTTCACCTCGGTGACGAAGCGCAGCAACTTGCGCCGGTCGTAACTCTCCGGAAATCCTTTGCGGTGCAGGATCCCGCGACGCATCAGTTCTCCTGTCGAATACAGGAATCCGTCGGTGGTGACCAGATCGACGCGGGGATGATGGTCCCACCGGGCGAGCAGCGCCTGCAGAACACGCGCAGTGGTCGACTTTCCGACGGCAACGCTGCCGGCGACTCCGATGACGAACGGCACCTGACGGTCGGGATGCTTCTCGCCGAGGAACGTTGCGGTCGCCGCGAACAGACGCTGTCGTGCGGCAACCTGAAGGTGAATGAGTCGCGCGAGAGGAAGATAGACCTCGGCCACCTCGTCGAGATCGATTTGCTCGCCCAGACCCCTGAGGCCGACGAGTTCTTCCTCGGTGAGAACAAGAGGGGTCGACTGCCTCAGCGTCCGCCACTGAGCGCGGTCGAACTCGACGTACGGACTGGATTCGCTCATTCGCGACACCGAACGCTGCGTAGGTAGCGGTGGCCCGGACGGCGTGTGCTCCGAGAGAGCGCTAGTCGCATGGCTTCAGATTGTGCTCGCTGGCACAAAGACTCGCACGGGCGGGGTGGTTCACCGCGCGTTCATGTCCACTCCTGACGCCCGGGTCGTTCCGTCAGCTCCACCCCTCACGCCCGGGTCGCTCCGTTCAGCTCCACCCCTGACGCCCGCTAATGTCGATCCACATGAATGCCGATTCCTTCGTCCGCGAGTATCTTCTGCTCGGTCTGAAATTCGACCGGCTCGAGAAAGGGTTCGTCGACGCGTACACCGGTGATCCCGAGCTGCGCAGACAGACCGAGAACGCACCTGCGCCCGAGCCCCGAGCCCTGGCACGGAGGGCTGCGGAACTTCGCGCGGAACTCGCCAGCACCGACTTGCCGCAGCAGCGGGCCGACTTCATCGATGTCCATCTCCGCGCGCTCGAGTGTTCGGGCCGCAAGTTCGCGGGCGACGACATCGGTTTCGTCGACGAGGTCTTCGCGTACTTCGACGTCCGGATCGAGCGGGGTGATCAGGATGGGTATCGGGAGGCACATCGCCGGATGGACGAGGTACTCGACGGCCCCGGCTCGCTGGCCGAACGTCTGGCGGCACACCGATCCGCGGACGTCGTGCCCGCGGACCGATTGCAGGACTGCGTCGACGCCTTCTCGAGCGCCCTTCGTGACCGGGTTCGCGCCGAGTACGCACTGCCGGAGACCGAGCAGGTGAACTACGAGGTCGTCGGCGACAAGCCGTGGTCGGGATTCAACTACTACCTCGGCAACTACACGTCCACAGTGGCGATCAATTCCGATCTGGATCAGCAGATGGCGCACCTGCCGCACCTGATCGCGCACGAGGCATATCCCGGCCACCACACCGAGCACTGCAGGAAGGAAGCCGGACTGGTCTCGGCTGGTCAGCTGGAGCAGACGCTGTTCCTCGTCAACACCCCTCAGTGCCTGATGGCCGAAGGACTTGCCGACCTGGCTCTCGAGTCCATCGTCGGACCAGGTTGGGGGCTGTGGGCGCAGGAGATCTATGCCGATCTGGGGCTTCGATTCGACGGAGAGAAGGCCGAGCGGTTGTCCGCTGCGTCGAGTCAGCTGCTCGGGGTCCGTCAGGATGCGGCTCTACTGCTGCACGACCAGCACAAGTCGCAGGACGACGTCGCCGCATACCTGGAGAGGTGGTCACTGGCGTCGCCCAAGCGGGCGCGTCAAAGTTTGAAGTTCCTGTCGTCGCCGCTGTGGCGCGCATACATCAGCACGTACGTCGAGGGATACAAGCTTCTCGACGGTTGGTTGCACCGCGGTGCGACGGTCGGCGAGCGCTCGGCGCTGTTCGGTCGGCTCCTCGACGAGCCGCTCATTCCGAGTGCCTTGCGCACCCTCTGAACCAGGCATAACGACGGGCGTCAACGATGCGCACACGGGTGCTGACGGCGCATATCTTAAGCTGTATACGCCCACCTCGCTGCGTTCCTTTGGAGATTCTTGAAATGACCGATGTCAACAACCTGTCTCTGGCCGAGCTCGACCCCGAGGTCGCCGAAGCCATGGCGGGCGAACTCGGTCGCCAGCGCGACACCCTCGAGATGATCGCGTCGGAGAACTTCGTCCCGCGCGCAGTGCTGCAGGCTCAGGGCAGCGTCCTGACCAACAAGTACGCCGAGGGCTACCCCGGCCGTCGTTACTACGGCGGCTGCGAGCACGTCGACGTCGTCGAGGATCTCGCGCGCAACCGTGCGAAGGAACTGTTCGGCGCCGAGTTCGCCAACGTCCAGCCGCACGCGGGTGCGCAGGCCAACGCCGCAGTGCTGATGGCGCTGATCAACCCGGGCGACAAGATCATGGGCCTCGATCTGGCACACGGCGGACACCTCACGCACGGCATGAAGCTCAACTTTTCCGGCAAGCTCTACGAGGTCGAGTCCTACGGCGTCAGCAAAGAGGACCACCGGATCGACATGGACGAGGTGCGCAAGCAGGCCGTCCAGGCCAAGCCGCAGGTTCTCATCGCCGGTTGGTCTGCCTACCCGCGGCATCAGGATTTCGAGGCGTTTCGTTCCATCGCCGACGAGGTCGGTGCGCTTCTATGGGTCGACATGGCCCACTTCGCCGGTCTCGTGGCGGCAGGCGTGCACCCCTCACCCGTCCCCTACGCGGACGTCGTCTCTTCGACGGTGCACAAGACGCTCGGCGGTCCTCGCTCCGGCCTGATCCTCGCCAAGAAAGAACGGGCCAAGAAGATCAACTCCGCGGTCTTCCCCGGTCAGCAGGGCGGACCGCTCATGCACGCCATCGCAGCCAAGGCCGTCGCCTTCAAGATCGCCGCGACGCCCGAGTTCAAAGAACGTCAGGAGCGCACCCTCCTCGGTGCCTCGCTGCTGGCCGAACGGCTGAACGGCGCCGATGTCGCGGACAAGGGTGTGTCAGTGCTGACCGGCGGCACCGACGTTCACCTTGCTCTCGTGGACCTGCGAAACAGTCAGCTCGACGGCCAGCAGGCCGAGGACCTTCTGCACGAGGTCGGCATCACCGTCAACCGCAACGCCGTCCCGTTCGACCCGCGTCCGCCCATGGTCACCTCCGGCCTGCGAATCGGCACCGCGGCACTGGCCACGCGCGGGTTCGGCGAAGCCGAGTTCACCGAGGTTGCCGATATCATCGGCACCGCCCTAGCTACCGGTGAAGCCAGCGATTCGCTCAAGGAGCGCGTCGTGAAGCTCGCACAGAGCGTGCCGCTGTACGACGGGCTCGAGGACTGGGGCTAGCTCGGCTAGCTCGCTACGGCTCCCACACCTCCATCACCGGGAATAGTTCGACGCGATCGGGCCCGGTGAGGAGCGCGGGATCCTCGTTGGGCAGCAGTTCCGTCGCCATGATGGCCTTCTGCGCGGACAACAGCGCATCTTCCGAATCGGCGAGTACGACCACCACTTCGCTGCCGTCGTCCGCTCGCAGCACGTAGACACGCTGAACTCCGTCGACCCGCGCCACCGCGGGCTTGATTCTGTTCTCTGTGCCGAAGTCCGCTGCCGCAAGCTGTTCGGCTGTGCGTGGGCCGTCGAAGTAGGTCAGTTGTGCATGCATGGTGTCCTCCTGGAACGATTGTGTGTTTTCCAGGATGTTCCGCTGCCGCACCGAGCACATCAGTGCTGATACGTAGGCAGGTACTGAGGTTTCGGCGGATACTTCTTGTTCATGATCGCCGACGAGCCGGATGCATTTCGCATAGTCGGTCGGGCCGCAGAACTCGCCGCGCTGCGCGCTGCGCTGGTCGGATTGTCGCGTGGTCGAGGAGGAACGGTCGTGGTGTCCGGCGGGGCGGGCATCGGCAAGACGACGCTGGTCGAGGCGGCGGCGCGCATCGCCGAACACTACGGAATCACGGTCTTGCGCAGCTACGGGATCGACGACGACGGCATGCCGCCGCTGTGGCCGTGGCGTCGCCTCGGAAGATCCGTCGAAGCGGTGGCATCAGCTCTGAATCGGACGGATCCCGTCGTCATCTCGCCCCATGCGCGCTTCGCCATGTTCGACGACGTCGCGACGGCTGTGGCGGACGCAGCTCCCGCCGCCGGACTGGTACTGGTGCTCGAAGACCTGCACTGGTTCGATCCGTCGTCGATGTTGTTGCTCGAGCACGTCGCCCGGTCCGTTCTGGACCGTCGAGTGCTCGTGCTGTGCACGTCCCGTCGTGCCGAACCCTCGGTGGGATCGTCGTCTTCGGTTGTACTCCAGGGTTTTTCCAGCGACGAAGTGCTCCAGTGGTTGAGGGTTTCGGCACCCCACATCGCGGAACGCCGACATGCCGTCCGGCTGCGCGACGCCACCGGGGGCAACCCGCTGTTCGTCCGGTTGCTCGCCGCACGAGCGGAAGCCTCCGGGCGGCTCGATCTTCCCTCGGCACTTGCGGACGATCCGACGTTGCGCGCATTGGCTCTCGAGCCGGTTTCCGTACTCGACGCCGATGCTCGCGACCTCCTCGACGATGCCAGTGTGATCGGCGACCGCATCGACCTCGACTTGCTGTCCGAGGTTGCGGGCACGAGTGCGTCGTGGGTCGAATCGAAGTTGGATGACGCGTTCCGGGCTGGAGCGCTCGTGGCGGACTGCGATACCGGCACGGTTGCGTTCGCGCATTCGCTCGTCCGGGATGCCACCTATGCGAACCTGTCGCCGTCGAGGCGTCGGGCAATCCACTGCAGGTATGCGCAGGTCCTGTCGGCGCGAGGCGAGACTGATGCCGCGACGACAGCCGTGCAGTGGCGTCGGGCCGGCGAGCGCGCCGAATGTGCGCGGTGGGCGCGGATTGCTGCCGATCAGGCCAAGTCGATACTTGCCTACGACGAGGCCGCCGCGATGGCTGCCCTGGCATGTGAGGCTGCGCCGTCCGCCATTGCGACCCTCGAACGTGCGGAAGCCGAATTCGCAGCCGGGCACGTCGAGACGAGCGTCGAACTGTGTGAACAGGTCGTCTTGCAGTACCCCGAGGACGACGACGTGGTCGTGCGAGCTGCGGCGCTTGTTCGCGGCGTCGGGGTTCCGGATCTGCTGATGCGGGTGGACCGTATGTGTGGGGCGGTGCTGTCCCGCGCCGGAATCCCCGCGGGCGCCAAAGCGCGTCTGCTTGCCGGTAGAGCTGTCGCTGCGGCCGAAACCGATCGACCGGATGCCGCGTCACGGTGGTCGGCCGAGTCCTTGGAACTTGTAGATACCATGCTCGACGACCACACGGATCCGGACGCCGACGCAGTGCTCGACGCTGTTCGGGCGCGGCACATTGCGCTCGCGGACATGCGGCACGTCGAGCAGCGGAGAGAATTGGCGCTGCGCGCGATCGCGGTCGGGCCAAGGGCGAGCGAAGCGCTTGCCGAGCTGTGGGGGCACCTGTGGCTGATTCAGGCCGCGCTGCAGACAGGTGATTTGAACCTAGTCGACGAACAGATCGACGTCGTGCAGCGGATATCGGACCGAAGTGCGTTGCCGGTGGCGCGCTGGCACTACCACCGTGTGTGTGCCACGCGGGCGGCGTTGATCGGAGACATGGCCGCTGCGCTGCGATCGAACGACGACGCGCTGGCGGTGAGTTCGTCGACGGGTGACCTCTCGCTCATCGGGTTGCACTTCGCGTTTCTCGGCCAGTTGGCTGCCGTGCGGGGCGAAGTGGACGAGGAGACCCGGTCATCGATTCTCGGTGCCTTCGAGCACGCGCCGGACATCCCTCTGGTGCGCATCTACGAGCCGTTGCTGGCGTCGCTGGCCGGTGACCACGGCTTGGCGCGGGCTAGGTTCGCGCCGTTCCGATCGATGCCGTCGACTGTGCGGCGCGGTCCGCGGTGGACGCCGCTGATGTCTCTCGTCGGGACGGTCGCTGTGGCGCTGGACGACGTCGAGACCGCCGTCGATGTGTTCGAGCGCCTCCGCGAGTACGCCGAGTACTTCATGTGCGACGGTTCCGGCGTGGTGTTCTGCGGCGGGTCGATGGCTCGCCTGCTGGGCGATCTCGCGTCCACCGCCCGCTTGGACGATGACGCCGACAAGTACTACACGAGTGCGATCGAGGCCAACGACGCAATCGGCGCGCGGCCGTTTGCTGCGATGAGCAGGTTCGGGCTCGCCGAGGTCCGATACCGGACCGGCAACACCACCGACGTGCGGAAGCTACTCGACGCGGCTGCCGCGGAGTTCGCTGCGCTCGATCTGCCGGAGCGTCTTCGCGCAACCCGACATCTACTCGACGAACTCGACCGATTGACGCCTCGTGAACGAGCGGTCGCCGCCGAGGTGGTCGTGGGTCTGAGCAATCGTCGCATCGCCGAAAAGCTCTTCCTGTCCGAGCGCACCGTCGAAACCCACGTCCGCAACATTCTCGCCAAACTGGGCTGCAGCAGGCGAGCCGACATCGCCCGGGTGTGGCGCCACGGCTGACTCGGCGGTGCGGTTAACGCGTTGTTCACCAACACACCCCTTTCTCGGCGAGCCAACCGCAGGTTTCGGATGTACCGTCGGCAATAACAGACAGCGGGGAAGCTGCCTGTGCGGGAGGTTCTGATACGTGACTGAGCAAGTGAGCGCGAGAGGGCCGGCACCCGGTCCTCGTGTCACCTGACACGTCAGACCGACCGGCCGAGCAACAGACGTCTGAGCGGTGCCGCGCCAGACATAGGAGCCCCACGTGACCACTTCACGCTCCGTTTCCGCCCCTCTCCGAACATTCGTGCTGGACACCTCGGTTCTTCTGTCGGATCCGTGGGCTGTCATCAGGTTCGCCGAGCACAATGTGGTTCTCCCGCTGGTAGTTATCAGTGAGTTGGAGGGTAAACGCCATCACCATGAACTGGGATGGTTCGCGCGGGAATCCTTGCGCATGCTCGACGATCTCCGTGTCGAGTACGGTCGTCTGGATCAGCCGGTTCCCATCGGAACAGACGGTGGCACACTGCAAGTCGAGCTGAACCACACCGATCCTTCGGTCCTGCCCGTTGGCTTTCGTACCGATTCCAACGACTCTCGTATCCTTGCCTGCGCCTTGAACCTCGCCGCCGAGGGTAAGGACGTCGTCCTCGTCAGCAAGGACATTCCGCTTCGCGTCAAGGCGGGTGCCGTCGGACTCCCCGCCGACGAGTATCACGCACACGATGTGGTGCCGTCGGGATGGACCGGTATGGCCGAGCTCGAAGTGCAGGCAAGCGACATCGACCAGCTCTTCGCCGAAGGCGTCATCGATCTGGACGGTGCTCGGGAAATGCCGTGCCACACCGGCGTTCGCCTCCTAGGTGGGCGTTCGAGCGCATTGGGACGGGTCACTCCCGACAAGCAGGTTCAGCTGGTCCGCGGCGAGCGTGAGGCGTTCGGACTGCATGGTCGTTCCGCGGAACAGCGTGTGGCACTGGATCTTCTGCTCGACGAGAGCATCGGCATCGTCTCGCTCGGCGGCAAGGCCGGTACCGGTAAGTCGGCTCTTGCGCTCACCGCCGGGCTCGAGGCCGTACTCGAACGTCGAACGCACCGGAAGGTCGTTGTGTTCCGCCCGCTCTACGCAGTCGGCGGACAGGAGCTCGGCTACCTGCCCGGAAGCGAAAGCGAGAAGATGGGGCCGTGGGCTCAGGCTGTCTTCGACACGCTCGACGGTCTCGCCAGCCCTGAGGTGATGGAAGAAGTCATTGCCCGTGGGATGTTGGAAGTGTTGCCGCTCACCCACATTCGTGGACGTTCGCTACACGATTCGTTCGTGATCGTCGACGAGGCGCAGTCCCTCGAACGCAACGTGCTGCTGACGGTTCTGTCTCGACTCGGGAGCGGCTCACGCGTCGTACTCACACACGACGTAGCGCAGCGTGACAACCTGCGGGTCGGACGGCACGACGGCGTAGCGGCGGTCATCGAGAAGCTCAAGGGGCACCCACTGTTCGCGCACATCACCCTCACGCGCAGTGAGCGGTCTCCGATTGCTGCATTGGTCACGGAAATGCTCGAGGAGTTCGGTCCCACCAGCGCGTAGGGCCGGCGGCTCCGCCTTGTCCCCGGCGGCTCCGCTTTGTGCCCGGCGGCTCCGCCGCCAGTGGCACGGTTAAGTGCATCCCAGTGCACTCAACCGTGCCACTGCGCGGGACGCGCGAGCTACTGCGCGGGACGCGCGAGCTACGGCGCTACCGAACCAGGGCGCGGAATGCCCCTCGTACAATCCCTTTGAAGAAATCCACGTTGTCGAAGTAGTCCCGCCACACGAGCACTTTGCCGTCGCGCAGTTCGAATGTGCCGCACACCCAGAATTCGACCCGTAGCCGGTGCCACACAAGGACGTCGGTACGTTCGGTCAGGACGATGTTGCCGTCCGCGGCGATGTTGTGGATGGTGACATCGAATCCGTATCCCGGTTTGGCCAGTAACCTCATGTACCTGCCGACTTTCGAGATCCCCCGCACCTTCGGCAGCCCGACGTTGTGCCAGATGATGGCATCGTCGAATCGGTCGACAGCTCGGTCGGTATCCCGGTTCTTCAGCGCGTCGAACAGCGCTTCTACGACTTCGGTAGCCTGCTGAGTTTCGGTCACTTGGTGAATCGCCCCAATCCGTCGGTATCGAAGTACTCGAGAGTGACCGTGTTTCCACTGAACGTCGCCTGCGATACGGTGCCGTCCGGCGCGTTTTCCCCGGTCAGCTCGAAGGTGAACGTATCACCGTCCCAGTGGGAAAGCTCGTAGGAGGTTCCATTGGGGCCGATCATCAACTCCAATTCGCCGTTGACCTCTGCGACGGTCGCGGGCCCCCAGAAGCTGTTCTGATACACGCCTGCGTACGACGGAAGTGGCTGTGGCGGCGCGGGGTTGGCAGGCGCCGTCTTTCCGGCGAGCTCGCCTTCTGCTTCGCTCATTCCAGCAAACGCGTTCTGATACAGGGTCCGCCAGTCCTCGCGTACCTCGCCGAATTGGACGAGGTCGGCGAATTCGGCGGTGACGGTTTCGGCGATGCCGATGGGCGCTGCGTTGGTCAGCACGACGATGGCGACGTCGAGCGATGGAATCCACACGAAGTTGGTGCCTGCTCCGAGCGCGAACGCTCCAGAGTGACTCACCATCGTCCGTCCCGCCGCGCTGTTGGAGACGTTGAACCCGTAGCCGTAGTAGCCCGCCCGCGAATCCGGTGTCGCCGACGGGTTGGAGACGATCTCGGCCCTGACGGCGGGCAGCAGGGCGTCGGGATCGACGATGTCCTGTCCGTCGTAGGTGCCGTCGGCGATGAGCATTGTCAACCACTTGGCCATGTCGTTCACCGAGGAGCTGACACCACCCGCGGGCGTTTGCGGATCGGGTTCGCGCTGGTATTTCGCTTGGTATTCGCCGTCGACGAGAACGTGTGGGACGGCGCGATCGGCCCGCGCGATGTAGTCGGAGAACTTCGAGCTCGTCGAGGTCATACCGAGCGGACCGTAGATCGTGTCCTGACTCAACGTGTCCCAATCCTTGCCCGCCGCGGCGGCAACGGCTTCGGCTCCTGCCGTGACCCCGAAGTTGGTGTAGTGGTACGTCGAGCGAAATGGGTCGAGGGGTACCTCCCGCAGCCGTTCCAGCACTTGGCGACGGTCGTAGCCGAGATCTTCGAGTAGGTCACCGGCATGATCGGGCAGGCCGCTGCGATGGGCGTAGAAATCGCCGACCGTGACGTTCTGGGTCACCCAGGGGTCGTTCAACGCGAACCATGGCAATTGCGTCACCACCGGCGTCGTCCACTCGACGACGCCTTCGCCGACCTGAGATGCCACGACTGTCGAACCCACCGACTTCGACAGCGATGCCAGCTGGAACACGGAGTCGCCGTCGATGGCGTCGTCCTTGCCGACCTCGCGGACGCCGAAGCCCTTCGAATAGACGACGTCCCCGCCGTGCACGACCGCGATGGCCATTCCCGGAATTTTCGACGACTCCATCAACTCCTCCGCGATGCCGTCGAGTTTGCCGACCGCGTCGTCGATGTTGTTGGTGGGGGAGTCGACGCCCGCGACCTGGCCAGGGGATAGATCGCTGCTGGGCGGGTTTTCGGACGTCGGTGGGCTGTCTGCGGCAGGTGAATCGTTCGAGCATCCGACCAGCACCGTCATCGACAGTGCAACAGCAATACACAGGAACTTTCGACCCGATCGCATCACTAGGAGTCCTATCCTTCGACGAGTAGATGCTTCGTCGAGGATAGACCTGCACGGACCTGGGCGTTGGGAGAATTCACAGAGGTCAGGGGCACACAGTTTGACGTGCAGACGGAGGCGCTACGGTTGGGTATGCCTACTTTCATGACGGACGGTGACCTGCTGCTTCGACTGGAGCCCGCCGTCGAAGAGAATCTGACTCGCCACATCGCAGAATCGGACGACTGGCATCCTCACGAATTCGCACCGTGGGACGAGGGGAGAAACTTCGCATTCCTCGGTGGCGAGGACTGGTCTCCCGAGCAGTCCCATCTCAGCGACGTCGAGATCCTGTCGGCGACGGTCGGCGTACTCGTGGCCGACAACCTGCCCGCGTACCACCGTGAACTCGCTCGCGCTCTGACCGGCCTCGGTGCGTGGTGGAAGTGGACGGGTCGTTGGACGTCGGAGGAGAACCGGCAGGCAATCGTGCTGCGTGACTACCTGGTGTTGACCCGCGCGGTCGACCCGGTCGCTCTCGAGCGTGTCCGGATGGAAGAAATGACCAAGGGGTACGACGCCCCCAGCCTGCACGTGCTGGACATCATCGCGCACTTCGCGATCGACGAAACTGCTGCGGCGCTGCGGAACACCAACACGATCGCCCTCGGCGGTGACGAGGTGCTCGCGAAGATCCTGACCAAGATTGCAGCCGACGACACCCGGCAGGCGTCGTTCTACGTCAACATTGTCAATGAGGCATTCGGCGTTGCACCGGACCAGATGGCTCGGGCAATTGCGGACCGCGTGCTCGGCTACGCCATCCCGGTGGTCGATCTGCCTAGCAAGGCGAACAGCACCGAGGCCCTGAAAGACGCCGGCATCTACGACGAGGATCAGCAGCGCGACAAGGTGTTCAAGCCGCTACTGGAGCGTTGGAATTACTTCGGTCGTGACGACCTCGGCGACGAGGGCAAGAAGGCGCGCGAGGAGCTCGCTCACTTGGCGTGAGCTCTTTACCAACCGCTTGAATGGTCCATTCATACGATCGAATCGTATGAATGGACCTTTCAAGCGATGGATGGCGAGCTAGCAAGCGATGGATGGCGAGCTAGCTTCTAGTCCTTGACCTTCGCCATGGCCAGGACATCGAGACGCTTGTCGAGCTCTTCCTCGCTCAGCTTGTCGCCGATGAGTCCGCGGTCGATGACGGTCTGACGGATCGTCTTCTTCTCCTTCAGCGCCTGCTTGGCGACGGCTGCTGCTTCCTCGTAGCCGATCGCGGAGTTCAGCGGCGTCACGATCGACGGCGAGGACTCGGCGAGGGTCTTGAGGTGCTCGACGTTCGCTTCCAGACCGACGACGCACTTGTCGGCGAACAGGACCGAGACGTTGGCGAGCAGCTTGAAGGATTCGAGGACGTTGCGTGCCATCATCGGGATGTACACGTTGAGCTCGAATGCGCCCGACGCCCCACCGAATGCGACAGCCGCGTCGTTACCGATGACCTGAGCTGCGACCTGTGTAACTGCCTCGGGCAGAACAGGATTGACCTTGCCGGGCATGATCGAGCTACCGGGCTGCAGGTCGGGGAGGGTGATCTCGCCGAGGCCGGTGAGCGGTCCCGATCCCATCCAGCGAATGTCGTTGGCGATCTTGGTCAGTGAGACCGCGATGGTGCGCAGTGCGCCGGATGCCTCGACGAGTCCGTCGCGTGCAGCCTGTGCTTCGAACGAGTCCTTCGCTGCTGTGAGAGCGTCTATGCCGGTCGACTTGACCAGTTCCGCAACGACTTTCGGGCCGAAGCCGTCGGGAGCGTTGAGGCCGGTGCCGACGGCGGTGCCGCCGATGGGCAGCTCACCGAGCCGAGGCAGCGTCGCCTCGACGCGCTCGATACCGGCTTCGATCTGGCGGGCGTAGCCGCCGAATTCCTGGCCGAGGGTGACCGGAACGGCATCCATCAGGTGGGTGCGGCCGGACTTCACGACGTGCTTCCACTCCGTGGCCTTGACCACGAGAGCCTCGTGCAGGTGCCGCAGCGCGGGCACGAGCGAGGTGACGGCTGCTTCGGTGGCGGCGACGTGAGTGGCCGTCGGGAAGGTGTCGTTGGAGGACTGCGACATGTTGACGTGATCGTTCGGGTGAACCTCGACGCCGCCCGCCTTGGCGATCGACGCGATGACCTCGTTGGCGTTCATGTTCGAGCTGGTGCCCGAGCCGGTCTGGAAGACGTCGATCGGGAACTGGTCGTCATGCTTGCCTTCGGCGATCTCGGTCGCTGCGGCGATGATCGCGTCGGCAAGGGCGCCGTCGAGAAGCCCGAGGTCCTTGTTGACCTGCGCGCAGGCGGCCTTGAGCAGGCCCATCGCGCGGATCTGGGTGCGCTCGAGCGGACGGCCCGAGATGGGGAAGTTCTCGACGGCACGCTGCGTCTGTGCACGCCAGAGGGCGTCGATGGGGACGCGAACCTCTCCCATGGTGTCGTGCTCGATTCGGAACTGCTGTTCGTTCTGTGTCATTGACCTCTTGCCTCGGTAGGTGAATGGAAACTTCGTCGAGCGGCCGGTCAGAAGGACGGGATGGCGCCGGAGGTGTCGCCGTCGAAGTCGATGTTCGAGTACTCCTTCAGCTTGTTGAGCTGGTGGTACGCGTCGATCATGCGGACGGTGCCGGACTTGGAGCGCATCACGATCGACTGAGTGTGAGCGCCGCCGCCCGAGTACCGGACGCCTTGGAGCAGGTCGCCGTCGGTGACGCCGGTTGCGGTGAAGAAGACGTTCTCTCCCGAGACCAGGTCTTCGGTGGACAGGACGCGATCCAGATCGTGTCCGGCGTCGATTGCCTTCTGGCGTTCGTCGTCGTCGGTCGGAGCCAGCATGCCCTGGTGAGCGCCGCCCATGCAGCGCATGGCGGCTGCCGCGATGATGCCCTCGGGAGTTCCGCCGGTACCCATCAGGATGTCGATGGGAGAGGTGGGTCGGGCGGCGGCGATAGCACCGGCAACGTCACCGTCGGAGATCAGGCGAATACGGGCGCCGGTGTCGCGCACCTGCTGGATGAGCTCGGCGTGTCGGGGCCGGTCGAGGATGCACACCGTGACGTCGGAGGTGGATCCCTTCTTGATCTTGGCGACACGGGCGATGTTCTCCGCGACCGGTGCCGTGATGTCGATGGCGTCGGCGAAGTCGGGTCCGACGGCGATCTTCTTCATGTAGAACACCGCGGACGGGTCGAACATGGCGCCGCGCTCGGCGACGGCCAACACCGAGATGGCGTTCGGCATACCCTTGGCCATCAACGTGGTTCCGTCGACGGGGTCGACGGCGAAGTCGCACTCGGGACCGTTGCCGTTGCCGACCTCTTCCCCGTTGTAGAGCATCGGCGCTTCGTCCTTCTCACCTTCGCCGATGACCACGACTCCGCGCATCGAAACCGAGCTGACCAGCTGACGCATGGCGTCGACGGCTGCTCCGTCGCCGCCTTCCTTGTCGCCGCGACCGACCCAGCGTCCCGAGGCGAGCGCACCGGCCTCGGTGACGCGGACGAGTTCGAGGGCGAGGTTGCGATCTGGCGCCATGGCGCGAGTGGACTCGGTGCTGGCCGTCATCGGTTTGTAGCCTCCTGGTAGGTGGGGTGTTACCCAGGGGCGATTATCTCATTCGTGGCGTCGCGGGTGGGACGGAGGGCATGCGCCGACAGGGCTCCGTCGCCGAGTGGGGATACTGGTGCTGTGGCGAACAGCAAACCCCGGATTCTGAACAACAACCGCGACATGGTGTGGTCTCTCATTCCGCTCGTCATCGCGTGTCTGCTGATCGCGGGCATCGCCAGCCAATGCACGCTCAGCCCGGGTGGCCCGAAGCAGGGACCGATCCCGAATTTCGACGTCGACGCAGCGCTGCAGTACGACGCGACGGAACTGGATTTCCCGATCCGTAACCCGGTAGTGCCAGAGGACTGGACGCCGAACTCCGGTAGCCGTCAGTCCATCGCGGGTGACCAGGGCGGGGACGTAAGCAACGTCGGATACATCTCGGGTGCTGGCCGCTACATCAAACTGACGCAGTCGAGCGCGATGGAAGAGGTGCTCGTACCGTTCTCGGTCGGAGAGAGCAGATACGCCGCCGGTAGCGAGACGATCGACGGCAACGAATGGGTCGTCTACGAGCAGGAAGGCGCCGAACCGGTATGGGTCACCGATCTCGGT
>NZ_LVCV01000678.1 GCF_001647195.1 Rhodococcus sp. EPR-157
CCCTAGTCCTCGTCGGCGATGTGCGCGAGTGCGTTCTCGACGCGTTTGCGGGCGCCGGCAAGGTGCTCTTCACATCGGGTGGCGAGTAGTTCCCCGCGCTCCCACAGCGCAAGGGACGCGTCGAGATCGAGACCGCCCTGTTCCAGAACCTTGACCACGTCGACCAGTTCGTCGCGTGCGGCCTCGTATCCCATTTCTGCAACGGGTATTTCATCCATCGAAGATTCTCCCTATCTGACTTTGCCCATGACCGCGGCCGCGACAGCGCCGTCGGCCACTCGTACTCGGATCTGTGTGCCCGGAGGTGCGTCGTCGACCGAGCGCAGTACTTCGGGATCGCCGCCGGCGACCATACGCTGCACGACGGCATAGCCGCGCGCGAGCGTCGCCGCCGGGCCGAGGGTCTGCAGTCGCGCGCGTAGATGCTCGAGGAGGGTGTCCTGTTTCGCGAGCTCACGCAGGACGTCGCGGCGGCCTGCGTCGACGAGCCTGACGATCTCCTCGCGTCGGTGCTCGAGGCCGGCGATCGGATCGGCGAGGACCGGTCGGTGCCGGATCATCTCCAGCCCGCGTGCCTCGCGAGCTACCCAGTTGCGCAGCGCGGCGGCAGTTCTCGCGCGCAGTTCGACAACAAGGTTCTGTTCGGCGACGGCGTCGGGGACCACCAACTTGGCGGCATCGGTCGGGGTTGCTGCCCTGAGGTCGGCGACGTGATCGCTCAGCGGACTGTCGGGCTCGTGGCCGATGGCGCTGACGATCGGCGTCGTCGCCCGCGAGATAGCGCGGCACAGGGCTTCGTCGGAAAACGGGAGAAGGTCCTCGACGCTGCCGCCCCCGCGCGCAAGAATGATGACGTCGACGTTGCCTTCCAGTTCCTTCAACGCGTCGAGAATCGCCGGCACCGCGGTCGGGCCTTGAACGGGGGTGTGCCGGACGACGAACTGCACTGCGGGCCAACGCCTGTGGGCGACGGTGAGGACATCTTTCTCGGCTGCCGACGCTCGTGCGGTGATCAAACCGATCCTGCTCGGCAGGAACGGAAGCGGACGTTTCAGTCGTGGATCGAACAGGCCCTCCGCGGCGAGCAGTGCGCGCAATTTCTCCACACGGGCCAGTAGTTCGCCGACGCCGACTGCCCGAATATCTGTGGCGCGCAACGAAATTGTTCCACGACCGGTGTAGAACGACAGCTTCCCATACAAAATGACCTGGGCGCCCTCGCTCAGCGGAACGGGGGAGCGGTCGAGGAGCTGAGGCGAACAGGTCACCGACAGTGACATGTCCGCCGACGGATCGCGCAGGACGAGAAACGCCGTTCTGGTGCCGGGTCTGGCATTGATCTGGGTCAGCTGACCCTCTACCCACACACTGCCGAGCTTGTCGATCCACCCCGCGACCTTCATCGCGACAGTGCGAACGGGCCACGGCTCTTCGGCTGTACTCGCGGTCACTTGGCTTTCGCGGTGGTGATTCGGTTCTCCAGCATCGTCAGGAACGGCGCGCGTTGCAGCGACGCGTCCTCGTACTCGCGGAGAGTCTGGAGATCGTCCAAGGACAGCGACCGTAGCCGTGCGCGCAACTGGGCAAGTGCGAGCGTGTCGTAGTCGACGAGATCGACGATGTCCGGACGGTCGACCGGGGCGGAAGCCTTGGTGTCCGACCCGTTGTCACTGGACGGGGCCTCGCTCGGCGGGGTCGAATACAGCGCGAACCGACCCGTCGCAGGCGGTGGCTCCTGGTCCGGGACGTCGACCTCGCCCTCTGCATCGGCAGGCAAATCGTCCTCGAACACCGCCCACGACGGTTGCTCCTGGTCGGGCGTTCCGATGATCGGCAGGACGGCGATGATCTGGTCACCTTTGATGGCGAGAGCAGTCACCTGCTGTTGGAGCCGCATCGAGCTCGCGAGGACCTCGCTGACGACGGTCATCGGGAACATGATGGCGGTGCTGGGCAGTTTGCGCGCCTCTTCGACGACGGTCACAGCCACACCAGCAGCCACGCGTGCGGCAAACGGGACACGAGTCATGATCACCAGCCTGCCTGAAGTCGGCACGTTTGGGTAGCCGACCCGCTTTGCTCGGCGCAGCGGGGTGCGGTAGGACCCGTATCCTGTAAGCATGTCTTCGGCTGTTCCTCTGAATCTCGGTATCGCACGTCCCTCGGGCGAGGGCGCCCCCTCGTACTCCGGGGCCAAACGGGTACTCCTGGCAGAGCCACGTGGCTACTGCGCGGGCGTGGACCGAGCCGTCGAGACGGTGGAGAAGGCCCTGGAGAAGCACGGTGCGCCCGTGTACGTCCGCAAGGAGATCGTCCACAATCGACACGTCGTCGAGACGTTGGCCGACCGCGGGGCGATCTTCGTCGACGAGACCGACGAGGTACCGGAAGGTTCGCTGCTCGTCTTCTCCGCGCATGGAGTGTCGCCTGCCGTGCACGCCTCCGCGGCCGAACGTTCGCTGCGCACGATCGACGCGACCTGCCCACTGGTCACCAAAGTGCACCAGGAGGCCAAGCGGTTTGCGCGCGACGACTACGACATCCTGCTCATCGGCCACGAGGGACACGAAGAGGTCGAGGGCACCGCCGGTGAGGCACCCGAGCACGTGCAACTGGTAGACGGTCCCGACTCCGTGGACAACGTCACTGTGCGCGACGTGAACAAGGTCATCTGGCTGTCACAGACCACGTTGAGCGTCGACGAGACCATGACCACGGTTGCTCGGCTTCGCGAGCGCTTCCCGACTCTGCAGGATCCGCCGAGCGACGACATCTGCTACGCCACCCAGAACCGTCAGGTGGCGGTCAAGGCCATGGCGCCCGAGTGCGACCTGGTGATCGTCGTCGGCTCGACCAACTCGTCCAACTCCGTTCGGCTGGTCGAGGTCGCACTGACAGCCGGCGCGCGTGCGAGCTACCTCGTCGATTACGCCAAGGACATCGACACCGCCTGGCTCGACGGCATCACCACCGTCGGCATCACCTCGGGCGCGTCGGTGCCTGAAATACTGGTGCAGGGCGTCATCGACCTGCTCGGCGAGCACGGTTTCGGAGACGTTCAACCCGTCACGACGGCCAACGAGACGCTCGTGTTCTCACTGCCCCGAGAATTGCGTCCTACCGCTACGCAGCGGTGACTCAGGAATCTCCGCGATCGCGATAACGCACCTGGGGTACCGGATGCGGCGGGATATGCGCGCTGGCTCGCGGAGCCGCATACGGATCCACCTCGGGTGGCCGCGGAACGCGGGGAGCCTGCGGCCTGGGAGTAGGGCGACGAGAAGGCTCGGACGCTGATCGATTCGGCGCTGCCCGATCCGAGCTTGCTCGATCGGGACGGTACGGATCTGCAGCGGGCCGGTCGTACTGAGGCTCGAGCCGTTCCCGACGGGCCCGGCGGCCTTCGCTCGGCCCGGCCGCTTCGCTCCTCCGCCGACGATCCGCTGATTCACTCGTTCGGTTGTGTGCTGCGCCTCTGGAGTCGGGTGCAGCCGTCGCGGCTCGGCGAGGGCGAACCTCTGGCTCACGGGCACGGTCGTCCTTGGACTGCGCACGGGTGTGCGAGGCGCGTTTGTCCTTGGCGCGGTCGCGTTTCACGCGTGTAGCGGCCCCTGCAGGTGCGTGGGTCGCCTGCTTCTTCAGGAAAATTCGTGCTGCGCCGACGGCAATCGCCAGAACCGATCCGAGAAGCATCAGCGGAAAGCGGTTGACCAGCGGGATCGCGACGTTCAGAAGAATGTCCTTGACGCCGGTACCAGGATTCTCGGTGAAGTACTGATACGACAGCGGCACGGCGACGAACAGGATCAGCGGAGCCTGGACCATGGCGGTGAACAACCCGCGATAGCGGACCAGTACGACGGCTGCGACGGTTCCGATGATGTACAGGCACGCGAACGCCGACGTCAGCTCGGTCCCGCGTGCGGCATCGATGACGAAACCTAGAAATGTTGCGCCGACGGCAATCGCCACTGCCCCCCAAGCAGGGACGCCGGGCACAGATGCGAGCGCTGAACGTTGGTCCAGCGGTACCCCGGAACGGGCACGTTGGGAGGTAGACACCCATCGAGGTTAGCGGCTGTTCACCCCACCGCGTCGCTGACATGACCGAACTGCCCGACCGAGTGCGACGAATCGGACGTTCGGGGCCTCGCGTCGACCCGTCGTACATCGACCACATCGGCGTCGAACAGCTCGAGTTCGTGGAGCTTTCGAGCGGTGACGCCGACGCGGGCGTCCACGGACGACACCGTCGCGTTGAACGAGTCGACTGCCTTGCCGATATGCCCTCCGAGCTTGTCGAGGTGCGTCGAGACCACCCCGAGTCGGGTGTACAGCTCACGGCCGAGCTGTTGGATTCGCGCGGCGTCCTCGGCCAGTGACTCCTGCTTCCACGTGTAGGCGACGGTCCGCAGAAGTGCCACCAACGTGGTGGGCGTGGCAAGTATCACGTTTCTGGTGAAGGCGTACTCCAGTAGCGCCGAGTCCGACGTCAATGCGGCGTCCAAGAACGGGTCGCCGGGCACGAACAGGACGACGAACTCGGGTGTCGGCTCGAACGATCGCCAGTACTCCTTGGCCGCCAGCTGATCCACGTGAGTGCGCAGATGACGAGCGTGACGCGTCATCTGCTTGTCTCGCTTGTCCGGATCCTCCTCTTGGGCGGCGTCGAGATACGCGGCGAAGGGGACCTTGGCGTCCACGACGATCTGGCGGCCACCGGCGAGTCGAACGATCATGTCGGGCCTGACGCCGTTCCTGGCGACCTGGGTGTCGAAATTGCAATGCTTGACCATGCCGGCGAGCTCGACGACCCGCTCCAGTTGCATCTCGCCCCATCGACCACGGATCTGCGGCGCACGCAACGCGGTGACCAACTGGGAGGTCTGCGTCGACAACTGCACCGACGCGCGGTGCATGCCGGTGACCTGCTCGCTGAGCCCGGCATAGGCTCGGATTCGATTGTGTTCGACCTGGCGCACATGCTCGGTGAGCGCGTCGACCGCATCGTGCAGCGGTTCGACCAGATGAGACACCTGTTGGCCGATTACGCCGGAGTGCCGCCTTGCGGAATCCTCGTTGACGGCCGCGAGCGAACGACGGAGAAGTGCCTCGTTGTCGCGGAGCGCCGCCAGCTGAGCCTCGGCTCGAACTGCCCGGTCTCCGATCCTCGACGCGTGCAGCAGCCAACCGATCGCGCCCCCGAGGACGAGGGCGAAGATCATGCCGAGTGCCGTGAGTGCGTTCATGTTCGACGATGATGCACGAGGGCACCGACAGGTTCGGCCGACCTATGGTGCTCCGCACCAGTGGACGCGAGGGGTTCCGCCCCAGTGGCGTCCGGGGGCTCCGCCCCAGTGGCGTCCGGGGGCTCCGCCCAGTGGCACGGTTGAGGTTCCTCTGGTGCACTTGTTCGTGCCACTGGGGGCGGAGCCCCCATTCCTGGTAACCGGGGCAACACCCGACAGGCCGTAGCAGTTGGCGGAGTTTGTCGGTGTCTGCCGATAGCGTCGTATTCCATGAAGATCCTGCACACTTCGGACTGGCACATCGGTCGCACGTTCCACGGCACCGATCTGCTCGCCGACCAGGCTGCCGCGCTGGCGGCCATCGCGGATCTCGTTGCAGCGCACGGAATAGACGTCGTCGTCGTGCCCGGTGACATCTACGACCGCGCGGTTCCCAGCGCCGATGCCGTGCTGGTGTGCAACAGGGGTCTGGAGGCCATCCGCGCAGCAGGCGCAGTCATCGTCGCCACGTCGGGAAATCATGATTCGCCCGCGAGACTCGGAGCAGGAGCCGCTTTCGCTGCGGCTGGTGGCCTTCATCTGATGACGCGCGTCGGCGACGTCGGCACACCAGTACTCGTCGACGACGAGTTCGGCCCCGTCGCGTTCTACGGAATTCCTTACCTGGAGCCGGAAACCACGCGGTTCGAGCTCGACATTCCGGCTGCGCGCAGCCATGCAGAGGTCTTGGATGCTGCGATGGCACGCGTCACCGCCGATCTCGACGAGCGCCGCAGCGATTCAAGCTCGGTCAGATCCGTTGTGCTGGCTCATGCTTTCGTGGTCGGCGGCGAGTCGACGGGTTCCGAGCGGTCCATCTCGGGGGGCGGCGTCGAGACTGCGCCCGCATCGGCATTCGACGGTGTCGATTACGTTGCGTTGGGGCACTTGCATTCTCCGCAGGCATTGACCGATCGAGTTCGATACTCGGGCTCGCCTCTTCCGTATTCGTTCGGCGAGCGCAGCCACCGCAAAGCTGTGTGGATTCTGGAACTCGACGGTAACGGCCTGGCCGGGGTCGAACGCGTCGATCTGCCGGTTGTCCGGGGGCTCAGTCGAATCGAAGGCACCGTCGAGGAATTGCTGACCGAGGAGCGCTTCGTCGACGCCGAGGATCATTACGTGTCGGCCGTGCTCACCGATCCTGTGCGGCCGGTCGATGCCATGCGGTCGTTGCAGACCAGATTTCCGCACGCGATTCACCTCGAATGGAACCGTCCAGCCGAAGATTCGAGCCTTCGTTACCGAGACCGGGTGCGCGGGCGGACCGACAGCGAGATCATGGTCTCGTTTGTCACCGACATGAGGAGTACGCCCACCGGCAGCGAAATTCTCCTCCTCGAGCGCGCGTTGGCAAGCGTGCACCAGGACGAGGTCACCGCCGACAGCGTGACGGGGCAGTACGAGCTGTTCGGGAAGTCTGCGTGAGACTGCACAAGCTCGAGGTCACGGCGTTCGGGCCGTTTGCCAGCACCGAGACGGTGGACTTCGACGCTCTCGGCGCGGACGGCTTGTTCTTGCTGCACGGGCAGACAGGTGCCGGGAAGACGACGATTCTCGACGCGGTTGCATTCGCGCTGTACGGCACGGTTCCCGGGGCGCGCAAGGACGGCAAACGGTTTCTGTCCGACCATGCCGCGCCGGGGGCTGTTCCGACCGTGATGCTCGACGCAACCCTCGGCGGTCGACGAATGCGGATCACTCGCAGCCCCGAGTTCTTCCGACCCAAGAAGCGTGGGGCCGGAACGACCAAACAGAACGCCAAGGCGTCGCTGACATGGTTGGACGGCACTGGTCAGAACCTGACCCGGCTCGACGAGATCGGCGATGCCGTCGGCGCGGCACTGGGGATGAGTGCCGACCAGTTCTTCCAGGTCGTGCTGCTTCCACAGGGCGAGTTCGCGCGGTTTCTGCGGGCCGACAGCGACGAACGCGGGAACCTGCTCGAGAGGCTCTTCGACACCAGCAGGTTCGGCGACATCGAGGAGTGGTTCGCCGACGCGCGGCGCGCGAGCGCGGCGGCGTTGGAGACCAGTCGGATCGCGACGGACAAACTGCTGGGCCAAATTTCGACAGCATCGGGTGAGGACGAGCAACTCGATCGTGTGCCGGTCGAGTGGGCGAGCGACGTTCTCGACACCTCCCGTGCGGCACTGAACGAATCCGCGCAGACGCTGGCGCACGCCAGAGCCACGTCGGACACCGCAGTGGTCACCCTCAGAAAACTTGAAACCACTCGTGACCTGCAACGGCGCAGAAGTATTGCATGCGAACAGCGTGCGCAGTACGAGGCCGGCGCAGCCGAGCGCGCCGTGCTGCGTCTGGAGCTCGAACGGTCGGCTGCGGCGGGGCCGGTCGCGGCCTTGGCCGGCGAACTCGACGCGGCCGCAAGCAGACACAGCTCAGCCTCGGCAGCGTCCGATCGCGCCTACCGGGCCCTCGCACAACTCGACGGATCCGAGGCGGTCACGGAAGGGCTCTGCACGTCGGGGACGGATTTCGTCGCCGATCGCAGAGTCGTCGCCGCTGCCGTTCGCGCATGGAACACCGAGGTCGGGGCACTCGAACAGCTCCGTATCCTCGTCCGCCGTGCCGAGAGCGAGGAGAGGACGGCAACGCAGCTCGAAGGAGAACTCGCCACCGTCGAGCGGGCTGTCGAGTCCATGCAGTCGGAGCGGGCCACGCTTCCCGCCGCGATCGACGAAGTGGAAGCCGCGGTGCACTCCGCTGTTCATGCGGCCGCAGAGATTCCGGCGCTCGAGATGGAGAGCACGCGCCTCGGCAAAGCGGTGGAAGCGGTCGCCGAGCTGGCGAAGACACGGACCAAGCTTGCAGCCGCGGAGAAAGCTCACAACAGCGCACGAACCGCCTTCAACGACGCTCGCGCGCACACCCTCGACCTGCGAGAGCAGCGCTTGGCGGGGATGGCTGCAGAGCTCGCATCACGACTCGTCGACGGTGAGCCCTGTGTGGTGTGCGGCTCGGAAGACCATCCGGCACCGACCCAGGCGACCGAGTCGACGGTCACCAAACAGGACGAGGATGCGGCCGCGGCCCTCGAACACAGGGCAGCGGCACTCACCGAGAAGAAGGCGGCGCTTGTCCTCGCCCTGGTGCGAGTCCAGGATTCACTCGTCCAGCAGTCGGGGGACTGTAACAGCGCACAGCTGATCGACGCACGCGACACCGTCGACGCGGCGCTGAAGAAGGCTCGGGCCGAGGCCTCGCGGCTCGACCAACTGCGCGCCCGGCTGGCGCACCTGCGCAGCGAGGACCAGCGTATCGCCGCAGCAGTCGGTGAAAAGCATTCTGCTGCAGCAGGTCTCGCGGCACGGGCGACGCAAGTACGCGCGTCGGCTCAGGAGATGCGGTCGCGGATTGCCGTTGCGATGGACGGCGCAGAAAGCATCGATCAGCGACTCGCGCGTCTGGAAGAACTGATCACGTTGTCGACCGACTTGGTGGACAAGCGTGTCGCTGCGGCCGGATCGGCAACCGAACTGCAGAAGCTCACCGACGCGCTCGCAGCGAAGGTTGCCGAATCGGGCTTCGACTCCGCCGCGGATGCCGCTCAGCGGGTCCTCGCACCCGCGCGTATCGCATCGATCGAGAAGCATCTCGAGGCCGCCAACGATGTGCGGGCCCACACCGAGCAGGTCCTCGCCGAACCCGCGATCCTCGCCGTTGCGGATACCGAGCCGGTGGATACCGTCGCGGCGAAGAATGTCGTCGACGACGCCGCGTCTCGATTGCATGCAGCGGTTGCCGCGCACGCCGAATGCAAACGTCGTGTCGAACAGTTGGAAGCCCTGACTGCACAGTTGTGGGCCGCGGTCGATCGGGTCGCGCCCATGCAGGCCAAACACGAGGAACTCGCCGCGTTGGCGGACGTCGTCGCAGGTCGTGGTCAGAACGCTCGCAAGATGTCCTTGCGGTCGTACGTTCTGGCTTCTCGGCTGGAAGACGTCGCCGAATCGGCGTCGGCTCGACTACGTCGGATGTCCTCGGGTCGGTACGAGTTCGTGCACTCGGACGAGGCCGAATCACGTGGTCGGCGAGGTGGTCTCGGTCTCGATATTCGCGACGACTACACCGGTGTCGTCCGGTCGGCGAAGACACTGTCCGGCGGTGAGTCGTTCCTCGCCTCGCTGTCGCTGGCGCTCGGTCTCGCCGACGTCGTCGCCGCCGAATCCGGCGGTGTCGTACTGGACACGATCTTCATCGACGAGGGCTTCGGCACGCTCGATGCCGACACCCTGGAGTCCGTCATGGGCGTTCTCGACGAGCTCCGTGCAGGCGGCCGGGTCGTCGGCATCGTCAGTCATGTCGACGAGATGCGCCAACGCATTCCGAGCCGCCTGCACGTCATTCGGGAACGGGACGGATCGAGGCTTCAGCTCTTCGCTGCATCCTGATCCGAGTCCTCGTCGTCGGTCGCCAGATCTGCGGGGTCAGGCGCCTGTTCCTCCAGCTGCTCCTGATCGGCTTCGATGGAGTGCTTGTCGATCTGCTCCGAGACGTACCGGATGAGTACTGCTGCGACGGCCGCAGCCGGTACCGCGAGGAATGCACCGATGATGCCGAACACCGAGCTTCCCCCGGTGACCGCAAGCAACACGATCGCAGGGTGCAGGTTCATGCTGCGGCTCTGCAGGACCGGCTGGAGGACATTTCCCTCGAGTTGTTGAACAGCCAGGATAATGATCAACACGATGAGGGCCGTAGTCGGTCCGTTCGCCACGAGTGCGACCAACACGGCCAACGCGCCGGCAACGAATGCACCGACGATCGGGATGAAACCGCCGAGGAAGGTCAGCGTCGCGAGCACGAGTGCCAGTGGCACTCCCAGGATTACGAGTCCGAGGCCGATGAAGAATGCGTCGATCAGACTCACGACGGCCTGCGTGCGAATGAAGCCGCCGAGCGTCGCCCACATTCTGGCGAGGATCTCGGCAAGGTGGCTTCCAGCGCGACCA
>NZ_LVCV01000679.1 GCF_001647195.1 Rhodococcus sp. EPR-157
ATCGAACCTGCCGCCGACACACCGGTGAAGACCCCGGACGCGATCGCGGTGCCGCTGTCCTGGAGCCTCGACGTGATCGCCGAGACCGCATTGTCGATCTGCTCGTCCTGCAGATTGATCGGCGGGCCCTTCAACCAGTTCTGGACCTGCGATACACCCTCCGACGCCTTGTCGACGAGTTCCGGGGCCGAATCGGCGACCGACGGCACGATCAGTGTGATGACTCCGCCGATGACGAGGAAGAAGACGATGAGCGAGGCGGACGCGGCCAACGCCGGAGGGAGACCGACGCGCATCATCCACTTCGTGGGCGGCCACAGCACCGTCGCGACGATGATGGCCAACAATGCCGGCAGAATGATCACCCATAGCGCGGAGATCAACCAGCCCACAACCCACGCGCCTGCGGCGACGGACACGACGATCAGCGACCATTTCGCCAACCAGATTCCGCCGACACCGATGAGGTCACCCCGATCGCGCCCAAGCTTCGTTTCGGGCGCTGCCTGCTCAGTCACGTCATAGTCCTCACGTCGTGTCACTCTGCGGGCTGCAGTACTCGCTGTACCCGAGTGACTCTAACGTCTGAGAGCGTCACGTCACCGTCCGACGGCCTCGTGCGCCAGCAGCCATTGCTTGGCCGGCAGACCCCATCGAAACCCGCCCATTGCTCCGCCGATCCGGAAGACCCGATGGCACGGCACGAACAGTGCCGCCGCATTGCGCGCGCAGGCGGAGGCAGCCCCCCGAATAGCGGCAGGCCGTCCGGCCAGAGCGGCGAACTCCGAATACGTGATCGGGGAGCCGGCGGGTACGTCGCGCAGCACCTTCCATGCGTGGACGAGGAACTCTCCGGACTGCTGCGCGACCGGCACGTCGTCGATTGCGCCCAGTTCTCCGCGGTGATAGTTCTCGACCGCTCTCGTGACGCTGCCGAGATCGCCCGCCTCGCGGACGTCGGTCGGGCGAAGTGACGCGTGAATCAAGGGCGTCAACTCGCCCACCGCGGCTGTCCAACCGGAGGCAAGAACGTGACCGTCGGCGTCGACGACCGCCGTGAACGGCCCGATCGGAGTGATGGTGGTGGCGAATGCAGCAGTCATAGTCCCCTTCTTTCCAAGGCAATGCTCCACAGGTGCATCGAGACGTAGGAACGCCACGGTGCCCAGCGGTTCGAGTCGGTCAGAGTCATCCCGAGTGCTTCGGCGCCCTGTCGGACGACGAGGTCGGTGTCCAATAGAACATCGGGGTCGGCGAGCATGCGCATGACGACGTAGCGCGCTGTCCAGGGCCCGATCCCTTTGAGCGAGAGTAGGTCTCGTTCGAGCTCGTCGGCGGGGAGGGCGGTATGGAGAACGATCTTGCCCGACGCCAATGCTTCGGCGACACCGATGATCGCCTTCACTCGAGCCGTCGGGCCGGTCAGTACCTCGTGACCGTGCTCGGAAATGGCCTCGGACGTCGGAAAGAGCCTGGTGATCTCGCCGCCGAGCGGATCGTCGATCGGTGCGCCCAGCGTCTCGACCAGGCGGGCGGTATGCGTCGCCGCTGCACGTAGCGAGATCTGTTGGCCGATCATCGTGCGCAGCAGCAACTCGTCACCGTCCACGTTCCCCGGTACTCGAACTCCCCTGTGTGCTGCGATGTTCGGTGCCAGCGCCGGATCCTCTGCCAACGCGGCGTCGACGGCCTCCGGGTCGGCATCGAGGTCGAGTAGATGACGGATGCGCGCGACGGCTGGGGCGAGATCGCGCATGTCCAGCAAGCTCAGGGTCGTGTCGACGTAACCGTCTTCGATGCGCAACCCGACGATGGCGTGGCCATGGGGTAGTCGAAGCGAGCGGCGGTACAACCCGTCCGTGTAGCTTTCGCTGCCGGGTACGGCGTGCCCGCTGAGAAACCACTCGAGCCATCCGCGATCCATCGGTTGCCGGTAGGGGAGGCGAACGGTCACCGTTCCGTTGGCGGCGATGGTCTTCTTTCTCGTGGCTTCCTGACGCAGTGTGGAGGGATTGACCGCGAACACTTGCCGCACCGTGTCGTTGAACTGGCGGACGCTCGAGAATCCGGATGCAAACGCGATGTCGCTCATCGACATGTCCGTCGTCTGGATGAGAGTCCGTGCAGTGTGGGCTCGGTGTGCGCGTGCGAGCGCGAGGGGGCCGGCGCCGATCTCGGCCGTCAACACCCGGGTGAGTTGGCGCGTGGAATATCCGAGAGTATGGGAGAGCGAGTCGACACCACCCCGCTCGACGGCACCGTCGGAGATCAGCCGCATAGCCCGAGAGGTCAGGTCCGAGTGGATGTTCCAGTGCGGTGAACCCGGAGTGGCGTCGGGCTGGCACCGTCGGCACGCTCGGTAGCCCTCTTGCTGTGCGGCTGCGGCCGTCGGGACGAACGAGACGTTCTTGGCTTTGGGCGTGGTCGCCTGGC
>NZ_LVCV01000680.1 GCF_001647195.1 Rhodococcus sp. EPR-157
GCGATAGCACCGGCCGAAGTCCAACTCCATGGACTCCACTGTGTCATCGCCGACCGAGGGTTGCTAGCGGAAATCGGACACGACCGTTCCCCCGTCAGCAGTCAACCGTCAGCAGCAGCGGGGTCCGGGTCTCGCGTCGGCCTCCGCGTAGCGGTCCCGCCAGAACTGTCGTTCCGACGGAACCGCTTCACCAGGATGAACCCTGCTCATGTGGGCGACGTAGCGTTCGTAGTCCTTGTCGCCCATGAGCGAGGTGATCCACCACCAGAGTCCGCGCATGTCAGTGATGACCTGCATGTGCGGCGCCCGGCGCTCGGACGGTGCCGTCCTCGATCAACGTGTTCCATTCACTTTGGATCTCCTTCTCGGCCGCGGTCGGGATGAACCCTGCGGGGCCGAAGATCTTCGACGGCACCTCTGGGTCCTCGTTGTCTTCCACGTCACCGCCCCGTACTGCTTTGATACACACCAGAGTTCCTGCCGCGACGACGATCAGCACGAGTACCGCGAAGATGATGGAGAGCGTGCCCTGGATGAAGGTGTTGCGAATGACCGCGTCGATAGCCTCCGCCGTTTTCGCGGTCTGGAACTCGGTCAGACCCTGATTCTTCGCGTCCACGAACAAGCTGTGTTGCTTCCAGTAGCCGATCGCCGGAATGTCGGAGAAGATCTTCTGGTACGACGCGGTCATGGTGACGATGAGGTCCCAGACGAGCGGAACTCCCGGAATCCACGCCCACTTGTACAGTCCGCGTTTGACGACGATCGTCATCACGACGGTCAGAGCGATCGCGGCAAGGAGCTGGTTGGCGATGCCGAACAGCGGGAACAACGTGTTGATGCCGCCGAGCGGATCGGTGACGCCCATGAGAAGGATTGCGCCCCATGCCGCGACGACGATGAACGAGCACACCCATGCGCCGGGCCGCCACGACGGATCCTTGAACTTCTTCGCCGTCGAACCCGGCAGGTTGCCGATGCTGTCGGAGAGCATGAAGCGCGCGACGCGCGTTCCGGCGTCCACTGTCGTGAGGATGAACAGCGCCTCGAACATGATCGCAAAGTGGTACCAGAAGGACTTGAGGCCCGTGCCGCCGAAGACCTGATGCAGTACCTCGGACATTCCGAAGGCCAAAGTCGGCGCGCCGCCGGTTCGGGAGATGATGGATTCCTCGCCGACGTCGGTAGCTGCCTGCTGTAGTTCGTCGGGGGTGATGTTGCCACCGCTGATGGGAAGCCCGTTGACGAAATCCGCTGCTCCCTCGGGGGTTCCCTGCGTGAGCGTCGCTGGGGCATTGAGTGCGAAGTAGATGTGCTGGTCCAGAACGCATGCGGTGATGAGAGCCATGATGGCCACGAACGATTCGGTCAGCATGCCGCCGTACCCGATCATCCGCATCTGCTTTTCTTTTTCGAGCAGCTTCGGTGTCGTACCCGAGCTGATCAGAGCGTGGAAGCCCGAGAGTGCGCCGCAGGCAATGGTGATGAACAAGAACGGGAACAGCGAGCCGGCGAATGCCGGGCCGTTGCCCTCGGTTGCGAACGTCGTCATTGCAGGCATCTGAATTGCAGGTTGGGCAATGAGGATGCCGACAGCCAACAGTGCGATGGTGCCGATCTTCATGAACGTCGACAGGTAGTCGCGCGGTGCCAGCAGCAGCCAGACCGGCAGGATCGACGCCGCGAGGCCGTATGCGATGAGGAACCAGGCCACGGTGACCTTCGAGAGCGTGAACCAGTCGGTGCCCCACTCGGTCTCGGCCACCCAGCCGCCCGAGACGATGGCCAGGAGAAGCAACGCAACGCCGATGAGCGAGACCTCGGACACCTTGCCGGGACGCAGGTAGCGCAGGTAGACACCCATGAACAGCGCGATGGGGATGGTGAGCGCGATGGAGAAGACGCCCCACGGGCTTTCGGCGAGGGCGTTGACCACGACGAGTGCCAGCACGGCGATCAGGATGATCATGATGACGAAGACGCCGACGAGTGCGGCGACGCCGCCGACAACGCCCAGTTCGTCGCGGGCCATCTGGCCGAGGCTGCGCCCGCGTCGACGCGTCGAGATCCACAGTACGAGGAAGTCCTGCACGGCGCCTGCGAACACGACGCCGATGATGATCCACAGCGTGCCGGGCAGGTAGCCCATCTGAGCTGCCAGTACGGGGCCGACGAGGGGGCCCGCGCCGGCGATGGCGGCGAAGTGGTGGCCGAACAACACGCGACGATCCGTCGGCATGTAGTCCTTGCCGTTCTCGAGGATCTCCGCAGGTGTGGCGCGATCGTCTCGTGGATGGACGATCTTGTTCTCGATCAATCGGGCGTAAAAGCGAAACGCGAAAATATACGTACAGACAGCAGCGATCACGAACCAGACCGAGTTGGGGTTCTCGCCGCGCACGATCGCGACGATGGTCCACGCGACGCCGCCGAGCAGGCCGATGAGGACGAACAAAATTCTCTTGGCCGGCGTCATCGGACTCTTGTCGACGACTCCGACCGGGGGCAGATCCGCATCGGTCTTCAACAACTCGATGTTCGGATCGTCTGCCGCTTTCAATGCCATGGGGACCGCTTTCAGCATCGGTGATGTGACAGCGATCACTGTAAACCGTCGGGGTGACACCCGACGCCATTCTCGGCCTACGTGCGATCAAAGGTTGCGCAACTGCGCCGAGCGGAAGA
>NZ_LVCV01000681.1 GCF_001647195.1 Rhodococcus sp. EPR-157
GTCGCCGTGCGTCGTGGCCTGGATGGTGAGTGCTTTGGTGGCGAGGGCGGTTGCGTTTCCGTAGACGGTCTCACGTAACCCGGCGACGAAGATGTCGTACGCCTTGGCCATGTCGCCGCCGACGATGAGCACCTCGGGGTTGAGCAGGTTCACTGCCCCGGCCAGTGTTTCACCGATATGGCGTCCGCTGTCGCGGATCAATCTGCGAGCTTCGGGATCACCGCTCACCGCGAGGTCGACGACGCCCCGGACGTGGCCGACGTTCCGCCCCTGTTCCCGGAGTGTTCGGACCAAGGCCCAGCCGCCGGCGATTGCTTCCAGGCAACCGCTGTCGCCGCACCTGCAGGCGACTCCTGCCGCGGCTGCGGTTTTGGTGTGTCCGAATTCTCCTGCGGCTCCCAGTGATCCACGTTGCAGAGCGCCACCCGCGACGATTCCGGCACCGAGGCCTGTCGAGGCCTTGACCAGCAGTGCGTCCTGGAATCGGTCTCGGTTGTCCCGACGTTCCGCGAGGACCATCGCATTGGCGTCGTTGTCGAGAAAGACCGGTGCCGACGTGGTCTCCGCGAAAAACGGAGCAAGTGGCACTCCGTCCCAACCGTGCATGATCGGCGAGTCCAGGCTGCAGCCCCGCACCGTGTCGGCGGTGCCGGGGATGGACAGACCGACCCCGAGGATGCGGTGCCCGGCTCGGCCCGACTCGTCGAGCAGTGCTTGGAGACGCTTGGTGATCTGAGGCATCAACTCGTCCGGGCCGACGCCGATCTCCTGGTCGACGGTGTCGCTCGCGAGAAACTCCCCGCCGAGGGTGAAGACGCCGAGTTGTGAGCGACTGCGGCCGATCGCGGCGGCGAGTACGACGCCTGCGTCCACGTCGAAAGACAGTCGCGCCGGCGGTCGGCCGCCCGTCGAATGGGTGTCCTCGGTCTCGATGATCAACCCGAGACCGGTGAGCGCGGCGACGCGGGAGGCGACCGCCGACCGTGACAGGCCGGTGATCTTGCCGAGTTCCGCGCGAGTATCTGCCTCGCCGTCGCGAACGAGCGCGAAGATCTCGCCTGCTGTGGCAGGCGGCGCGCTCGGGCGTGGCGTAGTCATATACGCCATTCAACCAACAAGCAACTTTTGCGGCAACAGCCTAAGAATCAACACTTACAACTTTGAAAAACATAAGTTGAGTTGTCGATCCACGTAAGTGGCCCTAGGGTGGGTGATGAGAGACCGAACATCGGAGATACTCATGGACACACTTCACCCGGTCCTGCGTCAGGTAACCGACCGCATCGCACACCGCAGCCAGTCCGAACGATCCGCATACCTCGATCGAATCGCAGCCGCAGCAGACAAAGGGCCAGCGCGTGGCCGTCTCGCGTGCGCCAACATCGCCCACGGCTTCGCTGCATCGGGCACAGCAGACAAGAAAGCGCTCCGCGGAATGGTCAAGCCCAATATCGCGATCGTCTCTGCCTACAACGACATGCTTTCGGCGCACAAGCCGTTCGAGACCTACCCGGCTGTGCTGAAGAAGGCCGTCATCGACGCCGGTGGCATCGCACAGTTCGCCGGTGGCGTCCCAGCTATGTGCGACGGCATCACGCAGGGCCGCGACGGAATGCAGCTCTCGCTGTTCAGTCGCGACATCATCGCGATGTCGACCGCAATTGCGCTGTCTCACGACATGTTCGACGCCACCCTCATGCTCGGGGTCTGCGACAAGATTGTGCCCGGAATGCTCATGGGCGCATTGAGTTTCGGCCATCTACCTGCGGTGTTCGTGCCCGCGGGGCCGATGACATCCGGACTCCCCAACGGCGAGAAGGCGAAAGCACGCCAGCTCTATGCCGAGGGCAAAGTGGGCCGCGAGGCTCTGCTGGATGCCGAGGCTGCGTCGTATCACGGCAGTGGCACCTGCACGTTCTTCGGAACGGCGAATTCCAATCAGCTGCTCATGGAGGTCATGGGCCTTCACCTACCGGGCTCCTCGTTCGTCAACCCGGGAACTGCAATGCGCGACGCCCTGACTCGCGAGGCCGCACACGTCGTGACCGGTCTGACGTCGTTGGGCGATAACTACACGCCGGTAGGGGAAGTCGTCGACGAGAAGTCGATCGTCAACGGATGCGTCGCACTTCTGGCCACCGGCGGTTCGACCAATCACACGATGCACCTCGTCGCCATCGCCAAGGCAGCGGGCATCACGTTGACCTGGCAGGATCTGTCCGATCTGTCCGCTGTCGTGCCGCTCATGGCCAGGATTTACCCGAACGGCAAGGCCGACGTCAACCACTTCCACGCAGCGGGTGGCCTCGGTTTCGTCATCGGATCACTTCTGGACGCGGGACTCGTGCACGAGGACGTCAAAACCGTTGCCGGACCGGGGCTTGCGCGATACACGCAGGAACCCAAGCTGGACGGCGACGGTGTCATGTGGCAGGACGGTACTCGAATCAGCCACGACAACAGCGTCCTACGCGGAGCGAACGAGCCGTTCAGTGCTGACGGCGGACTGAAGATGCTGACCGGGCCGATCGGCAAGTGCGTCATCAAGACTTCCGCAGTGGCGCCGGAACATCGGGTGGTCACGGGACCTGCGAAGGTGTTCGACGACCAGGCGGATTTCCTCGAGGCATTCGACGCGGGATTGCTCGACGGCGACTTCGTCGCGGTCCTGCGATACCAGGGCCCGCAGGCCAACGGAATGCCCGAGCTGCACAAACTCACCCCGGCCCTCGGAATCCTGCAGGACCGAGGACGTTCCGTCGCGCTGATCACGGACGGCCGGATGTCCGGAGCGTCCGGAAAGGTTCCTGCGGCAATCCATCTCACGCCGGAGGCCGCGAGCGGGGGACCGATCGCGAAAATCGAAGACGGCGACATGATCACCCTCGACTCGCTCGGTGGCACACTGTCGATCGACGTTCCTCTCGCCGAGTTCGAGGCACGCCCGGTCACCGGGCGCGTGTTGGGCAAGGACGAATGGTCCAGCACCGGTCGTGACCTGTTCTCCGGGATGCGTGCGCTCGTCGGCCCCGCCGACGAGGGCGCGATGTTCGTGATGCGCTGACCCCCACTGACCCTAGAAAAGGTAAGAACTTGACTGCATCTCTGCTCGACCGCGTTCCCGTCATCCCCGTCGTCGTCATCGACAACCTCGATCACGCTGTACCGATCGCCCGTGCCCTGGTCAAGGGCGGAGTGCCCGTCATCGAACTGACCTTGCGGACTCCCGTGGCACTCGACGCCATCGAGCGCATCGCTGCGGAGGTTCCCGAGATCCTGATCGGCGCAGGCACGATCGTGACGCCAGGGCAGGCGAAGCAGGCTGCCGATGCGGGCGCTCAGTTCTTGGTGTCACCGGGCTGCACTCCGGCGTTGACGAAGGCCATGAGGGACACCGGATTGCCGCATCTCCCCGGCGCCGCAACGGTGTCCGAAGTGCTCACCCTCCTCGAAGCCGGATACACCGATCTCAAGTTCTTCCCCGCCGAGGCGTCCGGTGGCGCGAGCTTTCTGAAGTCCATCCATTCACCCGTCCCCGCGGCCCGCTTCTGCCCGACGGGTGGAATCTCCACTGCCAATGCGTCGACGTATCTGGCGCTGCCGAATGTCGGGTGCGTCGGAGGTTCGTGGCTCACTCCGGCCGCCGCGGTGGCGAACGAGGATTGGGACGCCGTGACCGCCTTGGCCGAGGCCACATCGACGCTGAAGACAACCGCGTAAGTAGGTATTACGCTGCGTCCATGACGGACCCGAATCAGCCATATCAGCAGTACGCGCCGCCACCGCCGCCGCCGTCCAACGTGGGTTGGGCAGTGGCGGCGGTGCTGTTCTTCTGGCCGCTCGCGTTCTCGGCCTTCACCCACTCCTCGAACGTCTACCCGCGCTGGGCGGTGGGCGATTTCCAGGGTGCGCAGTACGCGTCGGACCGGGCCAAGAAGCTCGGGCAGATCGCATTGTGGGTGTGGGTCGCGTTCTTCGTGGTGCTCATCGCCTTCTACGTGGTGTTCTTCGCGATCCTGATCAACACGAGCACCTGGAGTGCGGTGTAGAGCCTTGACCTGAACGCCGCTCGAGGTTTTAGCGTCGACCTCATGGACACACTCGGACTCGGCAGTATCGGCATCTCCATCGACATCGGCCACTCGTACCTGGACGACGCCTGCGAGCTGGAATCGCTCGGCTACTCGTCGCTGTGGCTCGCGGGCGGCCAGATCGATCGGCTCGGACGCTTCGCCGACCTCGTCCACGCGACGGAGTCGGCGAAGATCGTGCCCGGGATCGTGCCGGTCGATGTCTACGGTCCTGCCGAGACCGGGGCGCTGTACCGGCAATTGCACTCGTCGGGCAGGTTCGTGCTCGGCCTCGGCGGCCCGCAGACAGCCAAGCCGCTCGCGGGACTGAACGCCTATCTCGACGAACTCGACGTTCCTGCCGACCGGATCCTCCTGGCAGCCCTCGGTCCGAAGAAGCTCGAAATGGCTCGCACGAAGGCCGCCGGTGCCGTCGCGCTGCTCGTGACCCCCGAATACACCGCCGACGCCAGGGCCGTTCTCGGTGATGCGACGCTGGTGATCGATCAGTTCGTCGTACTCGGCTCGGATCCTGCGCCGGCTCGTGACTCACTGTCCTTCTTGGCGACAGTCCCGGGCTATCGCCAGAATTTCCTCCGCATGGGCTTCACCAGTGACGACGTCGACAATCTCAGTGATCGACTCGTCGACGCCCTCGTCGCGTGGGGGAGCGTCGAGGACATCGCTCGGCGCGTCCAGGAGCACCACGAAGCAGGAGCGGACCATGTCGTTCTGGCTCCACTCGGCACCTCGGGTGTTGCGGCCGGACGGGCACTGTCCGAGCTGGTAGCGCCGTCAAAGTAGACTCCATAGACCGTGAGCCTCACCCTCGGAATCGTCGGACTGCCCAACGTCGGCAAGTCCACCCTCTTCAACGCACTGACCAAGAACGATGTGCTGGCTGCGAACTACCCGTTCGCCACCATCGAGCCCAACGTCGGTGTGGTGCCGCTTCCCGATCCCCGGCTCGGCAAGCTCGCCGAGGTGTTCGGATCGGAGAAGCTCGTGCCCGCGCTGGTGTCGTTCGTCGACATCGCCGGCATCGTCAAGGGCGCGTCCGAAGGTGCAGGCCTGGGCAACAAGTTCCTCGCCAACATCCGTGAAGCTGACGCCATCTGCCAGGTGGTTCGGGTGTTCGCCGACGACGATGTCGTGCACGTCGACGGTCGCGTCGACCCGTCCGCCGACATCGAGGTCATCGAGACCGAGCTGGCGATCGCGGACCTGCAGACGCTGGAGAAGGCAATCCCGCGCGTCGAGAAGGAAGCGCGGATCAAGAAGGACCGCAAGCCCGCGCTCGACGCTGCACTCGCCGCTCAGGCCGTGCTCAACGAGGGCAAGACGCTGTTCTCACAGAAGAACAAGCTCGACTTCGAACTGCTCAAGGAGTTCCAGCTCCTCACCACCAAGCCGTTCCTCTACGTCTTCAACGCCGACGAAGGTGTCTTGACCGACGACGTGAAGGTCGGCGAGCTCGCCCGGTCCGTCGCTCCGGCGGATGCAGTGTTCCTCGACGCGAAGATCGAGTCCGAACTCCTCGAACTCGACGCCGAATCGGCAGCCGAGCTGCTCGAGAGCGTCGGGCAGACGGAGCCGGGTCTCGACGCCTTGGCGCGCGCCGGCTTCCACACCCTCGGCCTGCAGACCTACCTCACGGCGGGTCCGAAGGAAGCGCGTGCCTGGACGATCCACAAGGGTGACACCGCTCCTCAGGCCGCGGGCGTCATTCACACCGACTTCGAGCGTGGCTTCATCAAGGCCGAAATCGTCAGCTTCGACGACCTCGTCGAGGCCGGATCCATGGCCTCGGCCAAGGCCGCGGGCAAGGTCCGTATCGAGGGCAAGGACTACGTCATGGTCGACGGGGATGTCGTTGAGTTCAGGTTCAACGTCTGAATCTTTCGTCGGTACGACAACACTCGATCCGCGGTGGTGCGCGGCCAACGGCGCCGCGCTGAATCCCGAACCCGCAGCCCGATCTCAGAACACAAGATCCGAACCGACGTGCAGCTCGGTCCACTCGATCGGCCGAGCTGTCGCCACGGCGGTCAGGCGGTCTGCGTCGACGAGATCGGGCATGGTCAACCCGGTGACCTCGGCGATGTCTTCGACCGGGACCTGGTAGGTCCGATACGCACCGAGCGGTGGGATCTCCTGAGCGAACACGTTTTGGTTCAGGATCCGATCGAGCGACTCCGACTGGTCGAGGACGTAGCCGGTCGTCGCAAGCGAATCTTCTTGCATCCACGCCGCGACCTTGAAGAACCGACGCGGGATCGCGATGTCGCGGTACACCGGATCCTCGTCGTCGAAGATGCAGCCAGTGAAGACCGACAGTGACCGGCCGTACTGTCGGGCGTGCTCGAGTACGTAGTCCTCCAGCCCGAGCCAGAGCATCTTCGATTGGTTGAGTTCCGCTGTCTGAGGAGCGCAGACGGTGTAGTGAAACGTGTCCCGATTAGCTTGCTCTGCAACGGAAATCGGACCCCAGACGGGATCGTTCCGCCGGACGAGGTGGCCTCGGTCGATGTCGTTGTTCGAGTACAGTTCCGGCCCGGCCTGCTGGTTCCGCGGCAGTCGGTTGTCGAGTTGCCAATTGTCGCTTCGCTTGACGTCGCGAAGCTTCGAGCCATCGATGTTGACCGCGGTGACCGCAGCGATTCTGCGGGCGGTATCCATCGAGACCGTGAAGTGGGTGTAGCTGAGCTCGGCGAGCCCTTCGCGGCCTGGGATAGGAACGGAAACTGCGAGCAGGTCTGATTCGTAGCCCATCGGTCCATACAACGGTGTGCGGGTTGCGGCGAGGTAAAGGGCAAGCGTCTCCTGAGCAATCGAGACTCAGCGCTACTTCTTCCCCCTCAACCGCTTTTCGAGCGGCGTCGGGAAGCTCGGGACGACCGCGGCACCGTCGAGCAGATCGGTGATTCGGCCCGCTTCGGCGGTGACATCAGCAGCCTGAGCCCCGATGTCCTCGAGCAATTCCGTGGCCACCTCGCCGGCGGGAGTGACGGCCCAGCCGCCGACGATGCAGCCGTCCGCCCAGATCGTCGGGCCGATGTTGCCGAAGGTGTCGAACAGTGGCGCCTTGTGCTCGCCGAGGTACCAGTTACGGTGCTTCCATCCCATCGGCGTCGGATCCAACGCCGGCAACAGCATGACACCGGATGCGACTCCCGAAATATCGGCGTCGGACAACATGATTCCGTCGCCTTCGGCCAATTCCACGTCGACGGTATCGAGTTCTGCGAGCGCCGTGCGAGTCTGAGTCTTGTTCCACCCGGTCCACCACTGGACGTCGTCGACGGTCGCTGGCCCGAACACGTCGAGCCAGCGGCGCACAAGCTCCGTGCGTGCTTCGGCTTCGTCCATCATCGGAATACCGTCCGGCCACCACTCCTCGATCGGCGCCCACGCGTGGCGTCGGGAAGTCCAGGCCCCGCGCGGTTCGACGCGGACCAGCTTCCCCTCCGCTGCCATCATCACCAGCACCTCCGACGTGACGTAACGCTTGACGTCGTACGCCTTGTCGGTCGTCGGGAGAAGAGCCGTCTTGAGCAACGGAACAGCTGCGGAAAGTTCGGCACCGGTGGCGGTCCCGACAGCCCGCAACTGCGCGTCCGTCTCTTCTTCCACTGCGGCAAGCCACTTTTCGACGTTCTCGACCACGGGCTCGGTCGGAAGCGTCGACACCTGCTTCTTCAACCGTGCGCGCATGGTTTTCGCGACGCCGAGACTGGCCGCAGCGTGCACGACCGGTACATCGTCGTGCGCAAGGACGAACAACGTGCGACGCATCGCCATGAGTCGCACGAGCGAGCGACGGTCGTACAGTGCGTCACGGACGTCCTCGACGGTCGACGATCGGGCCCGCGCCAGAACCGAGAGGTACACCGTCGCAGGATCGGTTGCGTGTAGCGCCAACACGGACGAGACGACGTCCTCAGGCGATGCGGCGTCAGCGAACTGACGTGTCGCGAGTCGAGCTCGGCGCTGGGCATCGGTGATCTTCACGCACTCATTGTGACGGCATCTTCTGGCGGACGCCGAGAGTCCGTGGAACGATCAGCCAGGTGAGTCCCGAATCCATCTCTCCAGAGCGACGCAAGGATCTCGTGCGTCTGCGACGCGTTCGGGACCGGATGGATCGCGAGTACGCGCAGCCTCTCGATGTCGAGGCTCTTGCCCGCGGCGTGAACGTCTCTGCGGGCTACCTCAGCCGACAGTTCAAACTGGCCTATGGGGAGTCGCCGTA
>NZ_LVCV01000682.1 GCF_001647195.1 Rhodococcus sp. EPR-157
TGTCGTCGGACGAGGCCGCGGGCATCCCGTCGTGCGTAGCCAAGCAGGTGACCAGACCGATCAGGAATCGAGACCCGCGGCCGCCAGTTCCGCAATTGATCTGATCGGCGCGACGTGAGGGAGGGCCCTCCGGGCCAGTGGCACGGTTAAGTGCACCCCAACGCACTCAACCGTGCCAGTGTGGCGGAGCCACGAACCCATCAAACGTCGATTCCCGTCGCGTCGACCACGGATGCCCACAACGCGTCCCGCGCCTCGGGTGAGTCCTTCCGCCACGACGGGTAGTGAGTGGGTCGCACGGCACGGTCGTGCCAGAACTTCCCGGTGCTGCTCAGCGCCTCGTCCCCGGATACGAGCCAGACGACGGTGTCGGCTCCCTCCCTGGCGGTACGAAGAATGGGCTTCATCAGGCTGCCGAAGACCGGACTCGACTCGGTGACGCCGGGCGTCGCGGCCCATCCGGGGTGCATGCTGTGCACTACCGGGTCGTGCTCGCCGATCAGCCGCTCGGCGAGTTGTTCGGCCACGACCACCTGCATTCGCTTCGTCCGTGCATAGGCGGTGTGGCCCGAGTACTTTCCGGACGTGTATTCGAAATCCTGCGTCGTCAACGGCGCCGTGTACATACCGGCGCTCGACACGAAAATGACTCGAGATCCGGCGTCGAACAGTTCCCTGAGCCCGACCGTCATCGCGACTGGCCCCAGCACATGCGTCGCGAACGCCACTTCGTGATTCTGCGCCGTCGCGATGCGCTTGTTCGGCATGACTCCTGCGCAATGCACAACGGCGTGTAGGCCGGTCAACTCGGAGGTGAGGGCGTTGACGAATTCGGCCACGGAATCCAGATCACTGACATCACAACGATGTACGACGACCGGTCCGGCGGCGGCAGCATGAATCTCGCCGGCGGATTTTTCCAACCTCTCACGGGAACGCCCGACGATATGGACGCGAGCCCCCAGTTTCGCCAGCGACATCGCGGTCGCTGCCCCGAGCCCGGAACTGCCTCCGGTGACGACGACGTCGATCGGTTCGGCAAACGGTGCTGGGTCGGCGCCCCAGAACCGGCTACGCACGACCGAACCGATGCGCGAGTAGCCGGGAACTACGGCTCGGTCGAGAAGGGTATCGAGGATGCTCTTCACGGAGGTCATGAGTCCTTGATACCCGCTCATGCCATCATGCATGTATGGCGCTTTCCGAGGCAGCACTCGAGACCCTCGCGACACTACCCACCCACCGGCGCCAGAGCTTCCAGCTGAGACTCGAACAGTGGTGGCCCGACCTGCACGACGCCGTCACTGCGCTCTACGGCAATCCCGACGACGTCGCGGCCCGACTCGTCGAGGTGGCTGCCCGTGGCTTCGCGGACCGTTCGGACGAACTCCACCTCCTGGATCAACGTCGGCTGCTGGCGCCCGACTGGTTCCAACGACCGGACATGTTCGGATACGCCTGCTACGTCGATCGCTACGGAACGACGCTGCAGGGGCTCGGGGAGCGGCTCGATCACCTCACCGATCTGGGCGTCACCTACCTGCACCTGATGCCTCTGCTGAAGCCGCGACCGGGGGACAACGACGGCGGGTACGCGGTGATGGACTTCGGGGTCGTGCGTCCTGACTTGGGCACCACCGATGATCTGCGCGACCTGGCGACTTCACTGCGGGAACGTGGCATCAGTCCTGTTGTCGACCTTGTACTCAATCATGTTGCACGAGAACATGAATGGGCGGTCAAAGCTCGCAGTGGAGATCCGAGGTACCGGGACTACTTCCACATCTACCCCGATCGTGAGACTCCCGATTCGTTCGAGCGCACCCTCCCCGAGGTGTTCCCGGACTTCGCACCCGGCAGCTTCTCCTTGGACCCCGAGTTGGACGAATGGGTATGGACCACGTTCAACGAATGGCAGTGGGACCTGGACTGGTCGAACCCCGACGTGCTCCTCGAATTCGCCGGCATAGTCATGCATCTGGCAAATCTGGGAATCGAGGTGCTGCGGCTCGACGCCATCGCATTCCTGTGGAAGAGACTCGGAACGAACTGTCAGAACCAGCCCGAGGTGCATGCGATCACGCAGGCGTTGCGCACCACGTGTCGTCTGGCTGCGCCGGCCACACTCTTCAAGGCCGAGGCGATAGTCGGCCCGCGAGATCTGATGCCGTACTTGGGGATAGGCCGGCACACAGGGCGGGTGTCCGACATCGCCTATCACAACAGTTTGATGGTGCAGATATGGTCGATGCTGGCTTCGGGCAGCACGGATCTGGCGCGTCACGCGCTGGCGGCACTGCCACCGACACCGCCCAGTGGGACGTGGGTGACGTACGTGCGTTGTCACGACGACATCGGGTGGGCGATCGACGACGGTGACGCCGCAGCACGCGGCATCACCGGGGTGGGACACCGACATTTCCTGGCGGACTGGTACTCGGGAGAATTCGACGGTTCCTGGTCGGAAGGTCTTGTATTCCAATACAATCCGGAAACAGGGGACCGTCGGATCAGCGGTACCGCCGCTGCGTTGAGCGGGCTCGGCCCGTCGAGGAAGGATCCCGACGGCGGGTTCGCGCGACTCTTCCTCGCGCACGCGGTTGTCGCGGCATGGGGCGGAATTCCTGTCGTGTGGAGCGGCGACGAAATCGGCTCGCCGGGGGACCCCGATTGGGCGAGCGAACCGGGCCACGAGAACGACAACCGCTGGGTTCATCGCCCCCGCGTCACCGATGAAGACCGCGCGCGACGGTTCGAGCAGGGGAGCGACGCGCAACGAGTGTTCGACGGGATTGCGCACATCGCCCGCGTGCGTAAGGGCCTCGCGATGCTGCACTCGGAGGCGCCCGTAGCGGTCCTCGCCGATTCCGACGATGGACTGCTGGTGCTGCAGCGCCGCCACCCGAGCGGAACGTTCGTCGGCGTCTTCAACGTCACCGGACACGATCGCCCGTTCCCGCACGCGCAGCTGTACGAGCTCGGCCTGACCGATCCGACCGAGGTGCTCACCGGACACGACCTGTCGCAGCGCGACGGGATCGTGTGGGTCCCGCCGTACGCGGCTCTGTGGATCGTGTGAAAGTCACAATCGAGCATCGACGTTATTTCCCTGTTACCCTGCCTCCCGAAGGTCGGTTCGATTCGACGATAGGGATTGTTTGATGTTTTCTCGTGCCCGCAGCTTGACGCTGGGACTCGTGACCGTGTTGATCGCAGCGCTCGGAGCCATTTTCGTTGGCACCGGCGTCGCGCAAGCGGACTCGGCTCTGGTCTATGTCCACTCGGATGCGATGAACAAGGACATCCCGGTCAAGGTCTTGAAGGCCGCCGGTGGAGGCCCCGCGCCCACGATCTACCTGCTCGACGGTTTGCGCGCGCCGGACAACAACAACGGCTGGCTCATCGAGACCGACGTCGAGCAGTTCTTCGCCGACAAGCACGTCAACGTGGTCATCCCTTACGGCGGCGGCGGAACGTTCTACACCGACTGGGAGCGCCCGGACCCCAAGCTCGGTGTCGTGAAGTGGGAAACCTTCCTCACGCAGGAACTGCCCCCGGTCATGGCCGACCAGTTCGGCAGCGACGGCGTCAACAACGCCATTGCGGGTCTGTCCATGAGCGGCACCTCGGCACTCAACCTTGCAGCCCATCACCCCGACTTCTACACGGCAGTCGCGTCGTTCAGCGGCTACCCGACGGCCAGCAGCCCCGGATACGCCCAGGGCATTCAGGTCTCGGTCGGCGAAATGGGCGGAAACGCCCGCAACATGTGGGGCGCGTGGCCGTCGGCTTCCTGGTTCGCCAACGATCCGGTGTTGAATGTCGGCGCGCTCCGCAACACCTCGGTCTTCGTGTCCGCAGGTACGGGCTCGCCATCGACCGACCCGACCGTCAACCCGGTCAGTGCCAGCTTCGACCCGGTCAAGTTCGCTCAGATGGTCCCGCTGGAAACCGCCTCCGGTCTCAGCAGCACCACCTACGTGACGGCCCTGCGTGCAGCCGGAGTCAACCCGCAGGTTCGCATCACCGGCACCGGAACGCACTGGTGGAACTTCTGGGAAGCGCACCTGCACGACGCATGGTTCTCAACCTTCGCACCAGCGTTCGGCCAGTAACCAGTTCCGATTTCTGCACGAATGGCACGATGCAACGCCTCAGGCTTTGCACCGTGCCATTCGTCTGTCGTGACCTCCCTGTGTCGGGCTGCGTCGGCGGCTAAGGTCGAGAGCCATGACGGCCCCGAAGATCGACATGGACTACACAGTTCTCGACTGCCCCGATCCGGCGGCGCTGATGAACTTCTACCGGCAGGTGCTCGGTTGGGAGATCGCACGTTCGGACGGCGACTGGGCGGTGCTGCAGGGCCCTGGTGAGTTGCGCCTTGCATTCCAGCAGGCCACCGACTTCGTTCCGATCGAGTGGCCCGCGCATGGCGTCAAGATCCACCTCGATTTCGTCGTCGACGACATGGAATCGACGGAGCAGTACGTCCTCGGGATCGGCGCGAGAAAGATCGAAGGCAACGAGAACCATCCGGGTTTCGCTGTGTTCCGCGATCCGGTCGGCCACTTGTTCTGCCTGTGTCGGCGCGATTGACTACTATTCGCACATGGCATCGGACAACAGCTTCCTGGTCGAACGCTCGACGGTGATCCATGCATCGCCGGAGAAGATTCACTCGTTGCTGGAGAACTTCCAGAAGTGGCGGAGTTGGCCGCCGTGGGAAGACATCGATCCTGACATGAAACGCACCTACACCGGTCCGGACTCAGGCGTCGGTGCGTCGTACGCCTGGTCCGGCAATCGGAAGGCCGGTGCTGGCAGCATGGTCATCACCGACTCGAAGCCGGGCCAGGTCGTCGTACTGGATCTGGTGTTCACCAAGCCGTTCAAAGCTCAGAACGTCATCACGTTCACCATCGATCCGGGGCCGAACGGTTCCGAGGTCACCTGGGCGATGACCGGGAAGAGCAATTTGCTGTTCCGACTCGTCGGCAAGGTCTATTCGATGGACAAGATGGTCGGCAAGGACTTCGAGAAGGGCCTGGCCCAAATGAAGGTCGAAGCAGAGAAGGCCTGATCAGGCCGCAAGTTCGTAGCTTCCGACGGTGGCATTCACTTGCAGCCACTGAGCCAGGATCTGGCAGCCAGTCAGTCCGCTCTTGTCGAGCGGCTCGCTCGCGTAGGCGATATGCCGGTCCCCGGACGGGTTGGACACGCGGTAGCTCCGCCACGTCAGTGAGCTCGGGAGATACCCGGCCAGCTCCCTCGCCGCGACGCGCAGGCGTCGCGCATCACGAACCCACTGCCGCGGTGACAGGCGAGTTTTCGCAGCGTTCTGGAAGCTGTTGGTGCGCGCGAGTTCCCAAAGGTGATGCCGCCACAGTTTCGTCGTTCGGAACGACATCCACCGGGTGAGGTCCGCGATATCCCGGATGAAGCTGTCGTCACTGGCGTTGCAGATCATGTCGTGCGGGTGCCCGATCCACATCACCTGGACTGCATCGGGCCACGCCGGTCCGATGCCCGCGACGCCTCGGCCCTGGCATGCGGCCACGGCGCCCGCAGGTTGCTGCGGATCAGAGATCAGCCCGGCGGCGATCACCGAAGGCGCAGTCAGTTCACCCGACGCCATCAGGCCGAGCACCTCGCGGACGACCGAGCTTCCCTGCGAATATCCGATCAGAGCAATCGGACCTTCGGTGTCGCGGACTGCAGCGATCAATCGTCGGACCCCCACCTGCGTGCTCTGTCGATAGCTGAGGCCACCCGCCGCGACCGGACCGTACGACGCTGGGTAGCCGACCCACCGGCTGGTGAATCGTGTATCGAGCGCATCGGTCGCATGGCGCAGCAGACCGGTCACTTCGGTCCGATGGTCGTCCGGGTGGGATTCACCTGTGCCACCGACCGCCAGAACCGTCATGTGCGTCATATACACACTGTGAATGATCATCCTGAGACGCGTGCCCGGTCGACCCTGAGAAGACTCTGGCAATCAGGACAGGCGCGAGAACGCGTGCGCGACGTCGTCCACTGCGCCGCTCAGTAGCGTCTCGTACACATCGGGATCGTCCATCGCGGACTCCGAGGACGTCACGCTCAGTGTCACGGCGTCGCCGATTCCGTGGACTCCGTGGGTGAGCCCCATGACCGGGGAGAGCGCCGGGAATCCGGCGGTGAATCGAACCCGACCGCCGCCGAGGTGAAGGTCGTCGTCACCGCGCGCCACGCTCGACACGACGGTGTTTCCGGTGACCGTATCCGGAACGGCGGTCACGTCGAACTGACGGATACCCCAGTGCAGCAAAATTGCGGGCACCATTTCTGTCGCCAGACTCTGTGCCTCCATCGCCGGGTGTTCGGCACGGGCTCGTCGATCCGACAGCTCTGCTGCAATCGCACGAGCGCGGCTGGGGAGATCCTCGATCATCGGAAAAAGGTCGACGCCGGCGTTGCGAAAATGGTTGCGTGCTCGTCGTGGACCGGGTTTGGCGAGGGTGATCTCCGCGCCGAGCCCTGCCGGCACCTCGTCGCCGTGCAGGGCCAGATATCGGGAGAGGGCAAGAGAGATCGCGGTGGATGCACCCACCGTGACACTGATTCCCGACGCGGCGAGCTCGGATCTGTCACGTACGACGCACCGCACCGAGGTGAGGCCCGACGGGGCAACGTTCACGCGGGTCAGGCGTCGGCCAGGTGCTTGCGGAGGTACCGCTCCAGAATCCGTGTCGGAGGCGAGAAGGCGTTCCAATTCCTGTGCGCGAGCTGATCTTCGGATGAACTCGCGGATACGAAATCGTCCCCGATCGACCGTCTCGGTCGCACGCTCCCGGCGATCACCGAACAATCGACGGGCGACGGCGGAGGCGACGCGGCCCTCGCCCAGCGCGTGTGAAAGTTGAAGTACAGCAACCAAAGCGGGGCCACTGCATCGCGGAGCCTCGGTGATGTGATCGAAAAGGTGTAGACGCCAGACTGTTTCGTGTTGATCGAGCTGTCGGGCGAACAGCTCGGCGATCCCGTCTCTGCAGGCATTCCAGCTGCCCGGGCTGGCATGCACGAGGATATGGCCGTCGTCGACCGGAGCGGACTCGAGACGTGGGTAGCCGAGCGTCAGTGGTACGTCCGCTATCCGCAGACTCAGTTCCTCGATCCTGCGTGCGTTGTCGACTAGGCCGGCGCGCACGGACCCGGCTGTAGCGTCGGTGTCGAAGCAGTACAGCAAGAACTGGTCGTTGGGGATCTTCGTGGACATCCAGTAGGTCTGAGCGTCGGTCGGATGCAAACGTCCGTGCATCGACAGAGGCTATCTCGAAGTCGATGCACGGACGGTGATGGACGCTTCGATCAGCCGACGTCGACCAAACCGACCGTCGGGAAGAAGAAGCAGCTCTGGTCGCTGCCGTCGACTGCCTTGTGGTTCACGGTGCCGAATACAGCGGCGAGGACGGTGCCGGTTCCGGTCTCGACCGGGACTGCGCGGGCGCCGGCTGCGGGCAGCGCGGACAGTGCTTCGGTCAACGGTCCGCGAATCGCATCCTTGACGAGCGGCAGCACGTCCAGGTTGGCCAGCACCGAGTCGACCAGTGTGGCGGTTGCTCCGCCCATGTCGGCGAATCCGCCCTGGAAGGTATTGACGTTGAACCAGGCGACCTGCATGCCGGTCTTGTCACCCGAGTCGTCGACGATTCCTGCGGGCACGAAGGCGAACATCGTCTCGCCCTTCTCCACCGCGTTCAGTGCGGGGAGTGCGATGGGCGCCGGAATCGTCAGATTCGGCCACGGTCCGGCCGCGCCACCTGCTACGCCGGGGACGATGCCGAGTGGTGCGCCGGGAGCTGCGGCGCAGTTGATGGCCGCGGTCGGGTAGAAGAACGGGGTGATGCCGAAGTCGGTCAGGATCTTGTTGACAGCGTCGAGCGCCGCGAGTGGATTGGCGTCGGCGGGTTCCGCGACGTCAGTGCGGGTAGCCGCGATCGCCTCGGCGGCAGCCTGCGACACAAGATCCACGCCGACGGGTGCCGGGGCTGGATCCGCTGCCGCAGTCGCAGGAACGGCCAGCAAGGCGGCACACGACAGTGCGGCGAAGGGCAGGGCTACTTTCCCTGCGAAACGACTGCGCTTTCCCGCGAAAAGGCTGTAGCGACGAGACATATGTGGCTCCTGTGACTCATGAGATCAAAGTTACGAATGTGGTGATAGGACCACAGACTCTTTCGACTTCTCAAGCCCAGGACTCCACGGTTACTCAATCGATACGTCAGCTGGCGCTGATTCCGTAGTCTCGAACAATGCCGACAAGGCCCGATGCATAGCCTTGACCGATGGCTCGAAACTTCCATTCCTGCCCGCGTCGATAAAGCTCCCCGAATACCATCGCGGTCTCGGTCGACGCATCCTCGGTGAGATCGAAACGGGCGAGCTCACGTCCGTCGGACCGATCGACGACGCGGATGAATGCGTTGATCACCTGGCCGAAGTTCTGGCCCAGAACATCGGCGTCGTGGATGGAGACGGGAAAGATGATCGAATCGATCTCGGGGGACAGCGCAACCAGGTCGACGTTGATGCTTTCGTCGTCGCCCTCGCCTTCGCCCGTGCGGTTGTCGCCGGTGTGCTCGATGGCCCCGTCTGGGGATCGAAGGTTGTTGTAGAAGACGAAGAAGAGGTCACCGGCCGACTTCTTGTCCGGTCCGAGCCCGATGGCACTGGCATCGAGGTCGAAGTCACCGCCGGTGGTGCTCCGCACATCCCATCCGAGGCCGATGGACACAGAGGTGAGGTTGGGGGCTTCCTTCGACAGTGAAACGTTTCCGCCCTTGGCCAGGGTGACGCCCATGTGATTACTCCTTCTCTCGCGGTGTGCTCTCCAGGGTAATGGCTGAGAGAGATGTGACTGGCGGTGCTGGAGTGAATGTGGTGAAATACCGAAACCGAAAAAAGTATCAGGGTTGTCGGTGTAATTGCCGACGACACGCCGGATGCGCAATCGATGTGGGGACTCACGTGCACGTATCGCGACGAGATTTGTTCAAGTACGCCGCAGTAGGGTCGGCGGCGGCCCTCGGCCTGGCCGCAGTCAATGCCAGCGTCGCAGGCGCGGACGGACTGGGAACCCTCGTCGATTACTCCGGTGGTGTGCCCTCACCGGATTCGATACGCGCGGCCGGCCATCTAGGGGCCATCCGTTACGTGTCCGATCGAAGGCCAGATGCGCAGTGGATGCTGGGTAAGCCGATGGAGCGCGACGAGGCGGACGCACTCACCGAGGCAGGCCTGGAAGTGGTGTCCAACTACCAATTCGGGAAGGGTGCGACTTCGGACTGGAAGGGTGGATTCGCCGCAGGCGTCAAGCATGCCAAGCGTGGCGTGGAACTGCACCGGGCCGCAGGTGGGCCGGAGGGCCGCCCGATCTACGTATCCATCGACGACAACCCGACGGCAGTGCAGTTCGCGACCATGATCGCGCCGTACATCCTCGGCTGGGAGTCCGTCGTCGGACCGGAGAACACCGGGATCTACGCGAATTCTCCGACCATCGAACTGGCGTCGATTGCGGGTCTCGGTCAGTGGTATTGGCAGCACAATTGGGGGACACCCGCGGGATATCGACACCCGAAAGCCCATCTTCATCAGGTGCAGATAGACAAGGCAAAGATCGACGGAATCGGTATCGACATCAATGTAATTCTGAAGTCCGATTACGGACAGTGGTCGCTGGCGTGATTGTCCACGAAAGAAATCGTCACACATGACATCGACGTAATTCGAGTCGGCGTCAATTCGCGCTTTCGTGATTTCTGGATTCGGCGAGCAACAGAATCAAGGAAACGAGCGCGAGTGCGGCCACCGCTGCGGAGAAGACGACACCCGCGGTGACGAGCCCCCAGGCACTCGCGGCGGCGCCCGCGCCGATCACGGGTACCGAAATCGCGATGTAGAGCACGACGAAGAACGTCGAGGTGACCTCTGCACGCCGGTCACCCGGTAGTTCTGCGGTCACCGACGCCATGCCTTTGCTGAACGTGACGCCCTGTCCGATACCGCACACCACTGCGGCCACGACAAGCAGGGGCAGCGAAGTCAGCAGTAGTGACAAACACAGCGCGCTCACTCCGAGAATCAGCACCACGCATCCCGCACGTAGCGCGAACTCGGCGCCGAGCCCGCGAAAGACGATCTGAGCCGTAGCCGAGGACGCGAAGGTCAGAAACACGACCACGCCACCGATGGCGTGATTGTCGATCCCGAGAACTTGCGTCATGAACCCGGGGGAGACGCCGGTGAACAGGCCGAGCACCGCGAAACCGGCGAAGCCGCCGATGGACGCGCGAACGAAGGTGCCGCGGATGGGCGCAGGTATGGACAGTCGCTGCATGTGTGGCCGGGCACCCCGGGCGACTGCTACCGGCTCCGGCACGAAGTAGACAGCGACACCGGCGACC
>NZ_LVCV01000683.1 GCF_001647195.1 Rhodococcus sp. EPR-157
CCGTCGTTGGTCTCCGATCGTTATGTGCAGCTCGCACCGGCCTACTCCGGCGGCGACATTATGTCGAACGATGCCGTGATTCCTCGCGAACGCACTGCGACTCCCGTCGAGGTCGACCAGATCTATGCAAGCATCGACGAGCTCTCGAACGCACTCGGTCCCAACGGGGCAAATGCGAACGGTGCGCTCACCGATCTGGTCAATACGGGCGCGGCCAACCTCGACGGTAACGGCGAGGCGTTGGGCGAGAGCATCACCCAGTTGTCCGATGCCGCTCGCACCCTCAGTGATTCCCGCGGGGACCTGTTCGACACGGTCAAGAACCTGCAGACGTTCGTCTCCGCACTCGCGGCCAACGACGAACAGGTGCGCCAGTTCAACAACCAGCTCTCGGACCTGACGAGCTTCCTCAACGGAGAACGTGACGATCTGGGTGCGGCTCTGAACCAGCTGTCGATCGCGCTCGGCGACGTCGCGGGCTTCGTGGCGGACAATCGTGACCAATTGGTGCAGGCCGCCGATGGTCTCGTGCAACCGACGCAGACCCTGTCGGATCAGCGGTCGTCCCTCGTCGAGACCCTGACGATCCTGCCGTTGGCGATCAGCAACCTCGTCAACTCGTACGACGCGGAATCGGGCACGCTCGCATTGCGCGCCAATCTGCAGAACGAGACTCAGGATCCGCTCGGAACTGTCTGCAAACTGATCGACCTCGGCAAGCTGGTTCCCGGCGACCCACGGTTCGAGCAGCTCGGCGCACAGATTCAACCCGTCATCGACCGGTGTGCCGAAATCACGACCCTGATCCAGGGACCGGTGCGCGACTCCGGTCTGGTTCTACCGTTCGGAGTGCTCACGAACGAGACACAGCAGAACAACGTAGTGCCAGGAACCGTGCCCGGTGTCGTGTCACCGCGCCTCAGCGAGGGCAACACACTGCCCGGTCTGCAGGAATCGATTGGAGGGGGACAGTGAGCACGCCGATGAAAACGTGGATCGCAGGAAAGGGCGCCCGGCCGTTGACGGCGCTTCTCGGCGCGACAGTGGTCGTCATGTCCGCCACCGCGTGTTCTCAAGGTGTGTACGGCATTCCGCTACCCGGCGGTGCCGACGTCGGCAGCAACCCGATCCGCCTGACCATCCAGTTCCAGGACGTCCTCGACCTGGTTCCGCAGTCGACGGTGAAGGTCGACGGTGTCGAGGTCGGCAGGGTCGATTCCATCACCGTTGCCGACAACGAATGGACAGCGAACGTCGGCGTCATCGTCAACGACTCGATCGAGTTGCCGGCGAACGCCACTGCCGCGGTGGAACAGACATCCATCCTCGGTGAGAAGTTCATCCAGCTGACCGTTCCGGAGGGTGACGCGGATCCCCAGAAGCTTGCCGATGGTGACACCATCCCGCTCGATCGAACCAGGGTCACGACCAACATCGAGCAGGTCCTCGGTGCGCTCTCGCTGCTCCTCAACGGCGGTGGCGTCGGGCAGCTCGCTCCGATCGTCAAAGAGCTCAACGCGGCGTTCGACGGGCGCGAGGGCACCACTCGGAGTTTGCTCGAAGAGGCCAACACGTTGATCACCGGACTCGAGCAGCAGCGCGACGATATCACCCGTGCACTCGACGGTCTCGACGTTCTCACCACCCAGGTGAGTGCGCAAACGGAGAAGATCGATCGGGTGCTGCAGGACCTGCCGATCGCGACCGAGGTTCTCGAGCAACAACGTCCGCAGCTGACGCAGATGCTCGGCCAACTCGACCGCCTCGGCACAGTGGGCACCGACGTGATCAACCAGTCGAAGGACGATCTGATCGCCGACCTACGTGCCCTGCGGCCGACTCTGCAGGCGCTCGCGGCGTCTGCAGACGACATCGTGACGACGTTGCCGCTCATCCCGACGCTGCCCTTCCCGGACGGTATCGAGAAGATCACCCAGGGCAACTCGGCCAACCTCTACCTGTCGCTCGATCTCTCGATCGGCACTGCACTGCGCAACTTCGGTGTAGGAGAAGGGGATCCGGTTTACATCCCGCCCAAGTACGGTAGCCACCTTCCCTCGGTCGATCCCAGCAACCCGTATTACAACGGCAACGGTCCTCGTCCGGGCTGGCCGACGATTTCGCTGTTGCCGCTGCCGCCGATCATTCCGGCTCCGACGCCGGCGCCGGGAGTTCCGGTCGCGCCGGGAACCGAGCCCGACGAGGGTGAAACCGGCGCACCGACGCCGTTCGCTCCGCTGAATGCTCTGATCGAACAACTCGGAGGTGGGCTGTGAGATCGCGGCTGGTCAAGTTTCAGCTCATCGCGTTCATCGTCGTTGCCGTTGTCGGCATCGTCTATGTCGGCGGCAAGTACGTTCGACTCGACAACCTGCTGGGTTTCGGTCAGTACAGCGTCAATGCGCAGTTCGCCGATTCCGGCGGCATCTTCACCAACGCCGAGGTCACCTACCGGGGTGTGCCGGTGGGTACCGTCGGCGCGCTGTCGTTGACATCCGACGGCATCGACGTCGAGCTGCTGTTGGACGACGGTGGACCGGAAATTCCGTCCTCGGCCAGAGCAATCGTCGCCAACCGGTCTGCGATCGGCGAGCAGTATGTCGACCTGCAACCGACGAGCGACGAAGGTCCGTACCTGGAAGACGGTTCTCAGATCGCGACCGCGGATACACAGACTCCGGTGCCGGTCGAGGACGTGCTCGCCAGTACCGATCAACTGGTGCGCACAGTTCCGCTCGAGAACTTGACGACGGTGGTCCAGGAGCTCGGTGCGGCGTTCGACGGCAAGGGCGAGGATCTCCAGATTCTTGTCGATTCACTCGGCACCCTGTCTCAGACGGGGGACGAGGCGCTTCCGCAGACGCTTGCCTTGATTCGCGACAGCCGGACCGTGCTGGACACACAGTCCGAGCAGTCCTCGGCCATCCGTCAGTTCAGTGCAGATCTGAACTCGGTGACCGCACAGCTGCGCAGCAGTGATCCGGATATCAGGCGGCTGATCAACACTGGCACCGCTGCCAGCGATCAGATCGGCGCACTCATCGCCGAAGGCGGAGATTCGCTGACAACGGACTTGGCCAACATCAACTCGGTCACCGAGTTGGCGGCTCCGCGCACGCTGGCACTCAAGCCTCTACTGATCTTCCTGCCGGCACTGGCTGCTGGCGCGGGCACGCTCGTACCGGGCGACGGCACGATCCATCAGGGTCTGTTGCTGGAGACGAACAATCCTCCGCCCTGCACCCAGGGGTACGAGGGTTCGCAGGCGATCCTCGACGAAGAGAAGGCGAAGAATCCCAACTTCGACCTCACCGAGGAGAACTACCCGCTGAACCTGCAGGCGAACTGCACGACTCCGCAGGGCAGTGTGACCGGTGTCCGTAGCTCGAACCGCATTGTCTATGCGGACCCGGAGATCCCGCAGCCGTGGGATGACAAGCCGAAGGTCGATCCGGACAAGCTGAACCTGAACCCGATCGCTTCTCAGCTCGCTCCGCTCATCGGGGTCACCCCCAAGTAGTCGTGTGCGAGTGGCGGTGGATCTGCCGAAGTCGGCAGATCCACCGCTTTTCTCGTTTCGGGGTTCCCGTGGTCGTTCTCGGCGCGAATCGAGCCCGTGTTACCGAAGAGTAAGGTTTCAATTGTGACGTCAAACACCGAGCCCGGGTCGACGGACGAGACGCAGCAGCCGTCGTCGTCCACCGAACCGAAGAACAAAGCAAAGCCGTTTCTGATCGGCGTATCCATCGTGGCCGCCGTCGCGCTCGCGGCGAGTGTGTGGTTCGGCATCGGATGGAAGGACGCCGCAGCGGACCGCGCTACGGCCGAGACCAGAGATTCCGCCCTGACCGGCGCCCAGCAGGCCGTACTCAACATGACGACCCTCGACTCCGCGAATCTCGACCAGTCCTTCGACACGATTCTCACCTCTGTCACCGGTGACGACATGAACAAGTTCATCGAGGACATGCGCTCGTCGTTCACCGAGGACCAGCGCGACCTGACGGCGAAGACCACCTCCGAGGTGCTGTCCGGAACTCTCACCGAATTCTCCGAGGACGAAGGCACAGCCAGGGCTCTCGTCGTCGTCGCGACTACGACGACGCGCGACGGATACCAACCCTCACGGCAGCGTCTGGTCATGGAACTGGGGATGCAAGACGTCGACGGGACGTGGAAGGCATCGCAGGCGACGCCGATCGGGGATCCAGTTCCGCTCAATCCGGTGGCGGGCACCGTGGATGCGAATGCTGCCGCAGATCCGAATGCGACTGCAGATCCGAACACAGATCCGAACGCGACTGTCGCACCGGCAGATCCAGGTGCGACCGAGGGTGCTGCGCCCGGCACGCCGAGCGGGCCGTAGAACCACCATCGCGAGGAGCCCCTTGCTCGCCCAAGTCGTACCCGAAGTCGCGAGTCACACCTGAAGTTATCGAGGAGTTGTACACCAGTGCCCCCACAGCGCCGCAAGATCGTTCCCCCGAACACGACCTCCAAAGCCCGGAAGAAGGTCGCGGGGGTCGGGAGGAAGGCCGAGGACTCGCAACCGACGACCGCTGGCACGGCAGAATCCGCCGCGGTATCCGATGCCGCCACAGCGGACTCCACCGTCGTAGATTCCGCTCCGGTTGCTTCGGAGGGGACCGCGGAAGCCACCTCGGCCGACACAGCCAAGGCCGACAAGCCGTCGCTCGAGAAGAAGAACTCCGAGACCGCTGCCACGCCCGAGCCCGAGACCGCTGCCACGCCCGAGACCGCTGCCACGCCCGAGCCCGCAGCTACGTCTGAGGTCGCTGAGTCGTCGCCGGGCGGGCGTACTCGGTGGATGCCGACGATCGTGGTGGGTGTCGTTGCGGTGCTGCTCATTGCATTCGCGACCGTCGCAGCGATGAAGCCGGGCACGTCGGTCGAGAACGCAGCATGGGTCGACCAGGCAACTTCCTCCGAAGTGACGAGGGCTGCGACGGACGGTCTCACGGCGCTGTACCGGTACAACTGGGAGACCATCGACGACGATCTTGCGAAGGCACGCGAGTACATGGGACCGGCGTTGCAGGAGCAGACGAACCAGTTCCTCGACGCCATCAAGTCCGGTGCAGTGCAGACGCAGACCGCCACCGAGGTCGACGTCATGGACATCGGCCTGACGCGGCTCGAATCCGACAAGGCAGAGGTGCTCGCGAACATGAACGTCAGCTCGACGCGTGCAGGCGCAGCCTTCGACAGCGCCATGTTCCCGATCATGGTGAACATGGAACTGATCGACGGCAAGTGGGTCGTGTCGGCGACCGAACTGAAGTAGCTGTGTGACATCCACTACACACATCGACCGACGGGAGGGGAAAACCGACCGTATGTAGGGTTTGTGTCGCTTAATCGGTAGTCAGTGCATCTTTGTTCCGCTAACTACAGCCGTTGGGCAGCTACCATCGCGCTTGCGTCCCACCGTGGGGCGAGCTCTGGTTGCGCGAGATCGCCTCCCGGCAGCTTGCGCTACCGGAGGTGGTTTCGCGAGACACGGAGCACAGATGACCGACATATCGATCGGACGAATTTCCACCGAACATCCCACCGGCCGAGACGGCTACACGACAAGCGTCAATCCCGAGTTGTTCCGGCTGCTGAGCGCGGTCGATTTGGACATCGAGTACGTGTCGGGCCAGGGCACAGCTCTGCACGATGCGGCGGGACGGGTTCACCTCGATTTCGCGGGTGCCTACGGCGCACTTCCATTCGGACACAATCCCGACTGTGTATGGCGTGCCATGGATACGGTCCGGACGACAGGCGAGGCCATCTTCGTGCAGCCCTCGGTGCTGTACCCGGCTGGCGAGCTCGCGAACAAGCTCGTCGAAGTAGCGCCACCCGGTCTGGAGCGCGTGACATTCGTCAACAGTGGTGCCGAGGCGATGGAGATCGCGATCAAGATCGCCAGGTCCGCCACTGGTCGAATGGGAGTTCTGAGTACTCACAACAGTTTTCACGGGAAGACCCTCGGCGCTCTGTCGGCGACGGGCAACAGCAAGTATCAGGTTGGATTCGGTGCTCCGGTTTCCGGCTTCGAGGCGATTGCCTTCGGAGACAGCGATGCGCTGGAGCAGACTCTGAAAGACTCGCCGGGTCACTTCGCGGTCTTCGTAGTCGAGCCGATTCAGGGCGAGGGCGGAGTCGTCGCACCGCCGACCGGTTACCTGACGCGGGTACGTGAAATCTGCACTGCGCACGGCGTTCTCATGGCCGTCGACGAGGTTCAGACCGGATTGGGCCGGACCGGAACGATGTTCGCGTGCGACGACGAAGGCGTCGTCCCCGATATTCTGGCCCTCGCGAAAGCTCTCGGAGGCGGCGTCCTGCCCAGTGGAGCAGTATTGTGCCGACCTGAACTGGTGGGGGAGAGCTTCGCGCTGCGGCACACCTCTACTTTCGCGGGCAATGCGCTCACCGCGCGCGTTGGAATTGCGGTGCTCGACGAGTTGACGGCGAACGGCGGCGCGCTGGTGACGAGGGTCAAGGAACTCGGCGACACCGTGAAGGGTGAACTTCGGAAGCTTGCAATGAAGTACCCCACAGTGGTTACGGATGTGCGTGGTCGAGGACTGTTGCTCGGGGTCGAGCTCACCGACGACATCAATTTCGTCGGCAGGCAGGCAATTCTCGGTTCCATTGCAGACCAGCAGAATCTGGCGGTGATGGTGTCGTCCTATCTGTCGCAGGTGGAGGGAATCCGACTCGCTCCAACCCTTTTCGGAGCGCGTGTACTCAGGGTGGAACCACCACTCACGGTGACGGATTCCGAATGCCGGCGCATGGTGGCCGCTCTCGACCGAGCGTTCGCATTCGCTGCAGCGGGAGACCTGGGCGGCCTGATCGGACATCTCGTCGGACGGTCGCCCAAGCCTGCACCCACTACGGATTCGCCCATCGGTGCCAGGCTTCCGCACCGACCCGAAGTCGAGGGAGACTTCCGCTTCGGCTTCATCGCCCATCCCTTGGACCTCGACGTCTTCGAAACCTTCGACACATCGTTGATCGAGTTCTCACACGCCGAGCGGGAGGACTTGCTGAACAGATTTGCTTCGGCGACATCGGAACTCAACCCGTCGCCGTTCGTCGTCGGCAGCGGTCGAATAGTCACCGAACACGACGGTGCAGCCCACGGCAATCTGATCGGACTACCGTTCACATCTCGGGCATTGCTGAAGTTGCCGCCCGAAGCAGCTGTTGCGGCAGTGGCCGCGGCCGCGAACCTTGCCTTCGAGCGTGGGGCGACAGTCGTCGGACTCGGCGGCTACTCCTCGGCGGTCACCGCGAACGGGCTTGCGCTCGGAACAATGGCCGGCGTTCTGACAACAGGCAATTCGTTCACAGCGGCGGCAAGCATACGGGCTGTTCATCGCGTGTGTGCTGAGCGGCACATCGATCTGGGGACGACGCGGGTGACCATCCTCGGGGCGGCAGGAGCGATCGGGCGAACCATCGCACGGGCATTGGCCCCCGACGTCGGCACCATTACCCTCGTCGGACGCCCGGGTGAACACGGGCAGATTGCACCCAAGCTCTGGGCCGCAGCGGGGGAGATCGCGGACGCGGCGAGGGGCGGTTCAGGGGCTCTCGCTGCAGCGGCTGACCACGGTTCGCTCGACGACCTCGTCGCTCGTGGTCGCCTCGAGTTCTATGACGATCCTGCCGCTGGCGTTGCCCGCGCGCACATCGTGATCGCAGCGACCTCGGCACCGCATTCGCTTATCGACGCGACGGATCTGGCGTCCGACGCCATAGTCTGCGATGTCGCTCAGCCGCCGAACATTCCGCACGACGTGGGCCGCATTCGCCCCGATGTGACGGTGTTCGACGGCGGCATCGTTCGGCTGCCAGCAGGGTCGGACTACGGATTGAACTATGGTCTAGCACCGGGCCTGACGTATGCATGCATGGCCGAGACGATGCTGTTGTCCTTGTCCGGTGAGTTCGAACTCCGAAGCATCGGAACCTCTTTGGACAGTGCGAACGTTCATCGACTCGGCGTATTGGCCGATCGGTACGGGTTCGAGTTGGCCGAGGCCACCCGGTGGCGCGAGTCGCGCTAGTTGTGACCGTTCGCCGCGTGCCGTAGCTGGGCATCTGCGTTCCCCAGCTGCGGCACGCGACCGTCGGTCGGAGCCGTATCGAGTCCGACGTGCCCGCCGAGACGGACAGGCATCCTCAGTGATGGGACGCCGGGGTGGCTGTGCAGTTCTATGACGATTCGTCACCGACGACCGACGGTTCGTTCTACAACCGCTGGCTCGCTCCTCGCAATGGGTCGTATGCTGCTATATCAGCCGGAGCGGGACGAAGCTCATACCGCCGACGGCATGGCTGCAGATGTCTTTCGAGCGTTGGGTCACCAGTCCTACGACGTCGGCCTTCATGCAGTCGAAGATCCGCAGGCCCAGCTATCGGCTTCCGGCGACTATCGAAACCGAGGTTGAACGTGCGATGAGTGCTCTTCGCGTGTGGTGGTCTGCCGCCATCGACTACGACTGGGTGGTGAGCTATCACCGCACACACCCGGTTCTGCGTGCCGCGCCCTATCTGATTGCGTCGACGTGCGCGCTGATTGCGGTAGTCGGCGCTCTGAGCCTGGCATCGAGTCGAGGTGAGGTTGCACCCTATGCGAGCTGGATCTTGGTCGGCGTTGCCGTGCTGTCGACGACGATCGGCTTGTGGTGGCTGCGAGGAGAGATGCCGACCAGAACCCAATCCCGGTGGTTTGTCGCAGTGGGTGACAGCTCGATCGCGGCGATGCTGCTGTCGCTGCCACCGAGCCCGATTTCTGTTGCCCTGGGAATGCTCTTCGCACCCATGGGCAATTACACGAACGTGTTCCACGGCCCGCGTGCTTTCGCCGTCCACCATGTGTTGTCGATGGGTGTTGTCCTGGTCCTCTTCGTTCGGGCAATTGTGTCCGAACCGGAGGAGACTCTTACTGCGATCACCACATCGATCGCTGTGACGGTGGTGTTGTTTGCTGCCTCGCCACTCAACCACTTCTTTTTCGATACTCTCCGTCAGGATGCAGCGCGGTCGTACTTCGACCACTTGACCGGACTACGCAACCGACGAGGTCTGTTCGCGGCTGTGCATGCCTTGCTGCAGCGGCCGAAGACCGGCGAGTCGCCGAACTCTTGCTGCGTGTCCGCGATCTGCATCGATCTGGACTCGTGCAAAGCAGTGAACGACCAGTTCGGTCACGCGACCGGGGATGACGTTCTCCGGGAGACGGCTGGTCGCATCCTTCATCTTTGCGGAGACGAAGCGGTCGGCGCGCGCCTGGGCGGCGAGGAATTCGTTGTCATACTCGTCAGCGAACCGGACCGGGCGTCCCAACTCGCCTGTGCCCTTCTCGCGGCGATTTACGACGTCCGTGATCGTGCGCCGGTATCGGCCTCCATCGGAGTCGCGTCGGCATCGATCCAGGATTTCGAATCCGATGTGGACATGGCCGGCACTGTGCGGGCCCTGATCGACGTCGCAGACGATGCCATGTACGAAGCCAAACGCCGAGGAGGGAATCGCATCGCGCATGCACCGTGATATCGGATTCAGGCCGACTACAACCGACAGTGCTGCGCAAACAGGCGATCACCGCCACGTCAGCTCTGCCGAGCCAGAACTCACCCCAGTCCGTGCTGTGGACTTTCGCTGTGCTGCTCCGCTCCTCGGGCAGTGGGCGGACGGTTCAGCCGGTGCACCACGGGTCCATCAGGGCCGATTGTGGCGGTCCCTGCTTCGACGAATCCCATTGCAGTCCAGAACGGGATGTTGCCTTCCTTGCAGATTCCGAACGTCGTCCGGCCTTCCCGGTCGACGCGGTCGAAGAACGACTGTGACAACGCCGCGCCGACACCGGACCGATGCAGCGTCGGTTCGACTCCCAGATACACCCACAGCACGGCGTTGTCGTCGGGAGCGCCCGCGTCGAGCATCCGATCCATCGCCATGCCGGCTCGTACCGCGCTACCCATGGCCCACAGCAGGTGCGGACCCGCAACAAGACCGCGCCACCATTCGACCCGGGGAGCATCGTGTGGATGCCACAGGCTCACGCCGACGATCCTTCCGTCGAGGACCGCGACTTCCGCTCCGCCGACCGGAAGATATCGATGCCGTATCAGCGCAGACATCATCCGCCGCTGCATCTTCGGCCGGCGTCGATCGTTGGGGAAGAAGTACGCGCTCACCGGATCGTCGGAGTGGAATGCTCGTGCCATCATCGCCGACATCTCCTTGATGTCGGACCTGGTCGCGGTTCTGATGTCAACCGGCATGAGCACTGTCCTTGTCTGAAAGAACCCGATTAGGTTCGGGTCTGGACGCCGAGGGGTGCAACCACCAATTGGCTTCGCCCATCAGCGCTACGAGGGCCGGGACGAGCAACATCCGCACCACTGTCGCGTCGAGGATCAGACCGACGATGACGCCGATTCCCAACAAGCGCATCATCGAAAGTTCGGACAGCGAAAAGGCCGCTGTCACCGTGATCAGTAGTAGGGCTGCCGCGGTGACGACCCGTCCGGTGCGGGCAGCCCCGATGCGAACTGCCTCCCGTGTAGACGCACCGCGGTCGTGCGCTTCGACAATGCGGGAGAGTAGGAAGATCTCGTAGTCGGTGGAGAGCCCGAACACGACAGCGAGGATCAGGATGCTCATCGTGGCTTGGACTGGGCCCGGGTTGATGCCGAGAACACCCGCTCCGTGACCGTCGTCGAAGATCAAGGTCAGCACACCGAAGGTGGCGGCCAGGCTGACCATTGCCATGACAATTGCCTTGATGGACAACACTATCGACCTGAATGCGGCGGTGGTGACGACGAAGGTGGCCGCAATCATGATCGCGAACATCCATGGAATCGTGTTGTAGATGGCGGCGATTCCATCCTGGCTGAGGGCAGTCGGCCCGCCTACTCCGATCACGGTGCCGTCCGGCGGAGTGATCTCCCGAATGGAATCCACGGCGGCGAGTGCACCTTCGGTTCGGTCGGGGGAGGACAGGATGGCGCGCACCACTGCAAAGTCCTCGGCTTCGCCCGCCGGTGCCGCGGCTGCGATTCCGTTCTGGCGCGCCACCTCGTTCGCGACCTCCTGCACGGCCAGTGGATCCGGTGACCCGCCCTCCGCCGACTGCACCATGACGGTGACTCCGGAATTGGCAAGCGGAAAGTCGGTGAATAGCTTGTCGGTCGCTACCCGAGCCGGAGCATCGTGTGGCAACCCCTTGTGGTCGAGGTCCCCGAGGGTCAACCCGAAGATCGGCGCACTGAGCAGGGCGAGGAAAGCAAGAATCGCGACCGCGACCAGAATCGGTCGACGCATCACCCGACTCGCGACCGAACCCCAGAAACGTTCTGCACGTTCGTCTCCACGGTCGATAGCACCCTTGCGCCAACTGAGCGAATTGATCCGATGCCCCAGGAGCATGAGGGTTGCCGGGAGTGCGGTCAGTGACACGAAGGCCGCGGCGCCGACTGCCGCCATGCCGCCGAAACCGAGTGAACGAACCATCGCTTGCGGAAAGATCAACATTCCGATGAAACCGCACACCAGCAGCAGACCGGAGAACGCGACCGTACGGCCCGCGGTTGCCATCGTTCGGCGTACCGCGTCCTCGGTCGTGGCTCCCCGCCGAAGCTCTTCACGGAACCGGGTCAGCACGAACAAGCTGTAGTCCACGGCCATACCGAGACTGACCAGCGTCGCGATGTTGGTGGCGAAAATGCTGACCTCGGTGAAGGTGGTCAGTACTCGCATCACCGCTAGTGAAGCGAGGATGCTCAAGCCTCCGATGCACAACGGAACTGCTGCAGCGGTGACTCCACCGAAAATGAGGAGGAGCAACACCATCAGTATCGGAAACGTGATGATCTCGGCCCGGACCAAATCGGCGCGAGCTTGCGTGTTGTAGGCGTCGGCGACGGCGGAGAAGCCGCCGAACTCGACATCGATTCCGTCCAACATGCGGGCGTCCTTGATGTCGCGGTAGGACTTGACCCGGGTATCCTCGTCGCCGGTAAAAGTCAATACCGCAGCCACGGATCGACGATCGAACGACGTCAGCCCCTCTGCGAAGGCGGGCGGCACGTTCCAATACGTCAACGGAGCTCGCACGAGAAGGGATGCGTCGATCTCGGCGAGGTTGGCTTCGACGACGCCACGGATGTCGTCGATCGACCGTCCGTCTCGAGGCGTGTAGACGATCGCGATATCGGGGGCAGAGCGGCCGAATTCGGCGTCGACGGTGTCGTCGACCTGCGCTGCTTCGCTGCCAGGATCGGAATACCCGCCGAGGCTGAGATCGGACAGGACGCCCGCGCCCCAGATCCCTGCCGCGAGGACGACAGCGATGCAGGTGGCGACTACGAGACGGGCGCGCCCGATGATGGCTTCCACCAATCGGTTACGTGAGGAAGGTGTCGATTTCGAAGTCGAAGCCTTGTGCAAGGGACGTCCTGTTCGGTCGTTGAACGAGGGGTTCGTCGAGAAGCGGTGGTCGTCGGTACGGCTCCGAGTTCGCAGGTGACGGCGCGGCGTGATCGAGTCCCCCTGTTGCCGCTGGTCAGCTGCGTTTGAGTGCAGACCATACACCGATACCTTCCTGTCGTCGAGGCTGCCGTGCGCCGCGATTGGCGGCTGGGCGTGATCGAACTGAATCGGCTGCAAGTCGTTCGCTCGCAGCGTGATTCGATCGAGCAGTTGGTCCACGATTCAACTGTTCGCGGAGTTGGTGAACCTGCCGCTACAACCGGTCGAGGACACGTGCGATCTCGATCAATGCTGTGTCGATCTGCTCGATCGAGTGCTCGCTGGAGATGAACAAGCGAAGACGTTCCTCGCCGAGAGGAACCGAGGGGTACGTGATCGCATTGACGTTCACGCCCGCTTCCAGAAGCGTCACTTGCGCGATGACCGCCTTCTGCGTGTCCGACACGATGATCGGCAAAATCGGAGTGCCCTCGGCCAACCCAGTCGACAGTCCGAGCGCCTGTGCCTTCGCGAAGGCATGCTGGGCGTTCGATTGCAGCCGCGCGATTCTGTCCGGTTCGGCGTCGATGATGTCGATACTCGCGAGCGCTGCCGCGATCGATGCAGGAGCGGGTGCGGTCGCGAACATACTGAGCCCGGGCGCTGAATACTTGAACGCGCGAATCAGTTCTCGACGTCCGGCGAGGAACCCGCCGACGCTGCCGAGCGCCTTCGACATGGTCCCCATCCACACATCGACAGTGTCCCCGGGCAAGCCGTACAGGTCTCTGATCCCATGGCCGCGCTCCCCGAGCACCCCGAACGAATGGGCCTCGTCGATCATCACCGCGCAGTCGTACTTACGAGCGACGGCGACGAGTTGTGGAAGAAGAGCAACGTCACCGTCCATGCTGTAGTGACTCTCGAGGATGACCATCGCCCGGGTGAAACCCGACCTCGACATCTTCAGTATCGCTTCGAGCGCACTAGGGTCGTTGTGTCGGAACGTGATTCGACGACATCCCGCCCACTCGGTGCCGGACACGATGCTGCTGTGGACCAAAGCGTCGCACACGGCCAGATCTCCGCGACCGAGGAGATACCCCACCGCTGCAGCATTGGTGAGGTATCCGCTCGTCGTGATGACGGCATCGTCGACGTCATAGAAATCGGCGATTCGTGATTCGAACGTCGCGTACAGCGGAATCTGACCCGACACGATACGGCTCGCCGATACCGATGTGCCGTACTCGTCGATGGCGGCTTTGGCTGCGTCCGCGACTCGCGGGTCGTTGCTCAGCCCCAGATAGTTGAAACAGCCGAAGTTGAGCATGTCTCGGTCGAGTTGTCGGATTACTGCGCCGCTCGGGCCTTCGTGCTCCAGGTACAGGGGATTCGGCACCCCCAGCGACGCGAACATGGCGTCGACGCCGTCGAATTGCGCGACCGTGGACACGATGTCCGGATGATCGAGCAAGCCGCGTCCCGCGGAGCGAGACCCCGGCGGAGGCGTGAATTCAGGAACAGGAACCGGGGACCGGAGGTGTGTCGGGGTGCCGGGATCGTCGACCTGAACGGTCGAATAACCGCTGCGCGACAGTAGCTGTCGCGCAATTTCGCGCGCATCACTCGTCATGTCAGTTGATTCCTGTCGTGTCGGTCATTCGGGGGCCTCCGCTGGTTGCGCTCTCGACCGCCCGCGCCGCGTCGACCGGCTCGTAGGCCGGACCCGCGATGACCTCGATCTCGATGGGCGCAGGTTCCGGTGTGGAGGGCTCGGCCGGCGCGGGGACTCCGGCGGCGCGAGCGGTGAGTCCCGCGGCGAGTTTCCCGCCGATCGCGGCGAGACCGTGCCCTCGACCGAACTCGAGAACGGAGAGCTCCAATCCCACGGTCTTTCCGACACGGGCCGCGAACTCGACTGCCATCAGAGAGTCGAGTCCGAGCTCGGGCAGTGGCGTCTGGACGTCGACTGCCTCTGCATCGATGCCCATCACGAGCGCCAACTGTTCGGCGAGGATGAACGTGAGGACATCCGCCCGCTGGTCCTCGGGAAGCGCGAGGACCTCGGCCTGGAGCGCCGAGATGCCGGATCCGCCAGTACTGGCTGCGGCGATGTGCGCGGCAAACCGCGGAATGGATGCCGACGCCGGATTGGCGACGCCCCACTGTTCCCAGTCGATCCCGACGAGCGCCACGTGCGGGATGTCCAACGTCAAGCATTCGCGCAGGAACCGGGTCGCTTCGTCCATGTCGATGTTCTTGAAGCCCAGCATGTCCAGGTAGCGCACCACTTCCTGCTTCGCCTCGGCCATCCCACCGCCGGACATCGAACCCCAGCTGACGGTGAAGGCCGACTTTCCCCTCTGCCGACGTGTCCACGCCAAGGCGTCGAGGACGGAGTTTGCTGCAGAGTACGACACCTGAGGTGCTCCACCGGTGAGGCTGCTCATCGAAGAGAACATCACGAAGATGCTCGGATCGGCTCCGGCCTCGTCCAATGCGCGATCGAGATTGATGGCACCGGTGACTTTGGGCAGGAAAATGTTCCGTAGCGATTCGTCGGTGATGTCGTTGACGGCGTAGTTGTCGACGAGTCCTGCCGTATGGAAGATGCCGGCGAGGTTGCTGCCGCCGCTCTTCACTCTGTTCACCATCTGCAGGACGGCGTCGTAGTCGGAGATGTCGAGTAATTCCTCGGTGACGTTCACTCCAGCTGCAGCGAATTCGGCAAGCGTCTCCTGTGCCCGATCGGTGCTTGCGCCGTTCCTTCCGACCAGAACGAGGTTGCGGCCGCCCTCGTCGACGAGCCACCGCGCGACGGCGGTGCCGAACGCGCCGAATCCGCCGGTGACGACGTACGTTGCCGCGGGATCGATGTCGACCGTCGGGACCTCGGGACGGACGACGGGGGAGTCCTCGGCGAGATCGAGTACGACGCGGCCCGTGTGCGAGGAACGGATGACCGAATCGAACGCCTCGCCCACCCGGTCCATGGTGTACACCGTGTACGGCAGGTGCTCGTATTCTCCGGTCGACATCCTGTCCAACACCTCGCGGGTGACCTGACGTGCCAGGTCGGGTTTGTGCTCGAACATTCGGTCCATGTCGACGGCGTAGAAGGTCAGATTGCGGTCGAACGGCTTCAGATCCATGACGCCGCCGAAGTAGATGTCGGCCTTGCCGATTTCGATGATGCGCGCGAATTCGGCTGCGACGTGCAGGTTCTGCGCCATGATCTCGCCGGGTGACGAGTTGAAGACCACGTCGACTCCGTGGCCGTCGGTGAGCGCCATGACCTCCTCGGAATAGTTGAGCGATCGCGAGGCAAGAACTTCGTCTGCGCCGGCGTCGCGTGCCACGGCTCGGCGTTCCTCGGTGCCGGCGGTCGCGATGACGCGTGCGCCCATCAGCTTCGCTACCTGCACGGCAGCCAATCCCATACCGCCCGCAGCACCATGAACCAGTACCGTTTCACCCGGCTGTACCCGCGCCAGATGCACGAGACCGTACTGCGCGCAGAGGAACGGCAGAATCGACGAGCACCACCCGGCCTCCCATGTCGACGGGATGGCCATCGTCCCGCCTTCCTCGATGCCGATCGTGACGTAGCGCCGCATCATGTTTCGTGCGCACACGCCCATGCGGTCGCCCGGAACGATCTCGG
>NZ_LVCV01000684.1 GCF_001647195.1 Rhodococcus sp. EPR-157
CGAGACCACCGATGTTGGCGGCGGTTGCTATCGCGGGGGCTTTCGAGCGCCACTTGTCCGGAACGAGTTCGACGAGCGTGACCGTCGCGGTGCCGACGAAGATGCCCGCCGACAACCCGGACAGGACTCGTCCGATCAGCAGTGCGGTGAGTGAACCGGCGAAGACGAACACGAGCGCACTCGCAATGCCTAGCGCCACTCCTGCGAGCAGAAGTGGCCGTCTGCCAAGGGAATCCGACCAGCGGCCGAATGCCAGAAGTGCCGCCAGCACACCGAGCGCGTAGGCGGCGAAGATGATCGTCACCACGAGCACCGAGAAGCCGAACTCCGCCTGATAGAACGAGTACACCGGGGTGGGCATCGTCGTGCCCATCATCGCTACCGCAAAGGCGTAGGTGATCGCCACGAAGGCGAGTGGTCTGCTCACGAGCAGACCCTACTGCCTCCAAGCCGTGTGGGTCAGAGGCTATGACTCAGAGGCTACGGGTGGAGGGTCGCTGGCTCAGGGGACGTACACGGTCCCGATCGTCGGTAGGAAACCACAGGTGCGGGACGGAGCCGCGGGATCTTCCTTCGACTGCGTGGTGATCGAGCCCGATACGACGGCGAGTACTCGGCCCGGACCGGTGTCGGCGATGGCGGACAGGGTCGCCGGGCCGTCAGGATTGATGTTGGACGCGCCCGTCAGGTCCTGTGTGCCGGTGCGACGGTTGTCGAGGTTGAGCCACGTGACGGTCAGCGGCGCTTCTTGGGTCTGCGCGATGGGTGCGGTGCCCAGCGCAGTGAACACGAAGCCTGCCTGGCCTGCCGGCGGACCGGGAGGGGGAAGTGTTGCAGGACCGGGAACGGCGAGGGCAGTGCCCACGGAATCCGCGCTGTCCGAGATGCAGCCCTTACCGATGGTCGGGTACAGGAACTGTGCAATGACCGGTCCGTCGGAGGGAGGTAGCTCGGGGCCGCCGCCGCCGGATCCGTCGAGGAACGTGATGACCCTCTCGAGGGTGGACTTGACCGAGTCCGGCAATGCCGAGCTTTCCAGGAGTGCGCGTGCTTGGCCGAGGAGATCGGCCTGGGGAGCAGCGGCGACGTCCGTCGGACCGGCAGCCGCACCGAGGATTGCGGGAGCGAACGAGGCGAGTGCTTCGATCTGCGCGTAGTCGGGGAGCGGCTGATCAGGGGTAGGGAGGAAGAACGGAGGGAGCTCCGCGGCCGGTGGTGCTGGTTCTGCTGACGCCAGAGCCGGCGCCGTCAGCACGGCAGCCAATGCCACAGCTGCAACGGTGACGGTCCTGCGCGTTACCCCGGTACGAAGCACTTGATATTCCCCATCCTGATCGAAAAGCGGGCCGTCAATCGGTTGCTGGCTCGAGGGGTCACTCTATGTATCGGACCCAACGTTGTACAGCCGATGTCACCCTTTGCTGCAAACGGACAATAGCCTGTTACTGAAGTGAATAGTGTGGTTGGTGATGCAAATGTTATTTGTGACTATTGAGCAGCGGCCGGTTTTGATTCTGTGAACCGCTCGTTCAGCCCGATTCGGGCTTGCCTATAGGCTCGGCTGTCGATCCGCACTTTCGACTCACCACGGGAGCAGACAAACGTGAACCGCCTGGTTCGATATGCCCCGTTCCTGCTGGCCCTGTCGGTACTCGCGCGGTTCGTCTGGGCCTTTGCGACGCCCAATGGAATGAACCTCGTCGACCTGCACGTCTACGTCGACGGCTCGGCAGCTCTGCTCCGCGACGATCTCTACGACTTCACATACTCGAAGGAGACGCCGGACTTTCCGCTTCCGTTCACCTACCCACCGTTCGCGGCGCTCGTGTTCTTCCCGCTGCACTATCTGCCGTTCTCGTTCGTCGGCGTGTGCTGGCAAATCGCCACGATGATCGCGCTGTTCGTGCTGATCAAGCTCAGTATCGGGCTCGTGGTCGGCGACGATGTCGCCCGTTCGTCGCGGTGGACACGAATCGCGATGCTGTGGACCGCGTTGGCACTCTGGACCGAGCCGGTGCGTACGACACTGGACTACGGGCAGGTCAACGTCTTCCTTGTACTCGGTGCCATCGTCGCGATCCGTAGTTCCAGGTGGTGGCTGGCGGGCGGGCTGATCGGATTCATCGCCGGGATCAAACTGACACCGGCCATCACCGGCCTCTACTTCCTCGCGACCAAGCGCTGGAAGGCAGCCGCGTTCTCCGCAGTCGCCTTCGCGATCACGGTCGCTGTCAGCTACCTGGTGCTGGGCAACCAGGCGTCGACCTACTTCACGACACTGCTCGGCGACGCGGACCGAATCGGCCCGGTGGGATCGGTGTGGAACCAGTCGCTGCGCGGCGCGATGAGCCGCATCGTGGGGCGCGACGTGGACACCGGCGCTGCATGGATGGTGGCAGTGCTCGTTGTCGCTGTTCTTGCGTTCCTCGCCTGGCGGGCGCTGCGGCGCGACGATCGACTCGGAACGCTGATCATCGTCCAGCTGCTGGGGTTGTCGGTATCGCCGATCTCCTGGTCACACCACTGGGTGTGGGTGCTGCCACTGCTCGTGTGGCTGCTACACGGACCCGATCGACACCTGCTCGGCACCCGGCTCGTTGCCGGGTACTGGCTTGTCACCACGGTCGTCGGCGTTCCCTGGGTACTCAGCTTTTTCCAGGAGTCGATCTGGCTCGTATCGAGGCCGGGAGTGCTGGCCTGGCTCGGAGCCGTCGACATGCTCGGCGTCCTGTTGGTCTACGGATGGACCATCTTTCTCGGCAGGGGCAGGATCAGTCGTCGGGAAGAAGGGAATCGATCTCGTGAGCCAAACGCACGTCCTTCTGCGTGAGACCGCCCTCGGAGTGAGTCGACAACGTGAAGTGGAGTTTGCGCCACCTGATGTCGATGTCCGGATGGTGGTCGGCAGCCTCTGCAGCCGCGGCAACGCGCGAAACGAACTCGATGGCAACCGGAAACGTCGGCAACTCGACCGTGCGGGTGATCGACCTTCGGTCGAGAGTCCACTCCGGCAGCCCGGTGAGAGCGTCATCGATCTCGGCGTTGGACAGTAGATTCGTCATGCAACCGATCGTGTCACCCCACGGGCAGCGCCGTGCCTGATTCTCACTCCGCAGGCTCCATAGGCTCCGATCCTGTGCTGGTCGTCGCAGGCGCCCTGATCGCCGACGGGCTACTACTGCTCGCCCAGCGCTCCCGCCCACCTGAGCTGGCCGGGATGTGGGAACTGCCAGGCGGCAAGGTCGAACCGGGGGAGTCGCCGGAAGCTGCTCTAGCGCGTGAACTGCGCGAAGAACTCGGCGTCGAGGCCGTGGTGGGGGAGCAATTGTCCGGCGACGTGGACCTTGCCGGACGGTTGGTTCTCCGCGCCTACCGAGTCGAGTTGGTGTCAGGAACGCCTGAACCGCTCGATCATTCGGATCTTCGGTGGGTCGATGCCCGCGGACTCGTCGCCGCCGACCTGGTCGACGCCGATCGAACCTGGGTGCCGGAACTGAGCGGGATGCTCAGGCAGCCCGAGCCTTCTTGAGGCCCTTCTTCAAATCCTTACCCGATGCGCCCGTGTCCTCGAGCTTCTTCATCCGCATGATGACGACCGGACACTTGAGGCAGCGCGTCTTCTTGCGGCAGCATTTCTTCTTGGGTTTGAGGCCCGAGACGTCCTTGGCCTTGACCTTGCCCATTGATCTCGCTCCGCATTTCTCTTCAATTTCAAGGTGAACTTCTGGCCAAGAGTACTGCGTGGTGCAGGTCACCCTGCGGCAGCGGGTAAACTCGGCCGGTCGCGAGAATCTCGCGGTGCAGCGCGCTTCTCTAGCGACATAAGCCCGCTAGCGAACAAGAGCCCGCATTCGACCCAGGAGAATTTTTCGCGTGAGCGCCCCAAGCAGTGCAGACAACATCGATGCCACCACAACGTTCCGCAACGTAGCAATCGTTGCACACGTCGACCACGGTAAGACCACGCTGGTCGACGCCATGTTGCGGCAGTCCGGCGCGTTCGAGGAACGCGCCGAAGCGATCGACCGCGTCATGGACTCGGGTGACCTGGAGAAGGAAAAGGGCATCACGATCCTGGCCAAGAACACGGCCGTCCACAAACGCAACGCCGACGGCACCATCACCGTCATCAACGTGATCGACACGCCCGGCCACGCCGACTTCGGCGGAGAGGTCGAGCGCGGCCTGTCCATGGTCGACGGCGTCGTCCTGCTCGTCGATGCATCCGAGGGCCCGCTTCCGCAGACCCGCTTCGTGTTGCGTAAGGCGCTTGCCGCCTCGCTTCCGGTGATCCTTGTCGTGAACAAGACCGACCGTCCCGACGCGCGTATCGAGGAGGTCGTGTCCGAGAGCCACGATCTGCTGCTCGACCTGGCATCGGACCTCGACGACGAAGCCTCCGAGGCTGCCGAGCTGGCTCTGGACTTGCCCGTCCTCTACGCCTCCGGCCGCGAAGGCAAGGCATCGAAGGTTCAGCCCGAGAACGGCAACGCTCCCGATGCCGAGAACCTCGACGAGCTCTTCGAGGTCCTGCTGAACTACGTCCCCGCGCCCAAGGGCAACGTGGACGCACCGCTGCAGGCCCACGTCACCAACCTCGACGCGTCGGCCTTCCTCGGCCGTCTCGCCCTGGTCCGCATCCACAACGGCGAGCTCAACAAGGGCCAGACCGTGAGCTGGATGCGTGAGGTCGACGGCGAGCCCGTCGTACAGAAGGCCAAGATCACCGAGCTGCTCAACACCGTCGGCGTCGAGCGCGTCCCCGGTGAGCGCGGTGTCGCAGGTGACATCGTCGCAGTTGCAGGTTTCCCGGACATCATGATCGGTGACACGCTCGCCGACCTCGAGAACCCGGTGGCGCTGCCCCGCATCACCGTCGACCAGCCGGCCATCTCGGTCACCATCGGCACCAACACCAGCCCGCTGGTCGGACGCGTCAGCGGCCACAAGCTCACCTCGCGGATGGTCAAGAGCCGTCTGGACCAGGAGCTCATCGGTAACGTCTCGCTCAAGGTGCTCGACATCGGGCGTCCCGACGCCTGGGAGGTCCAGGGTCGTGGCGAGCTCGCGCTCGCCATCCTCGTCGAACAGATGCGTCGTGAAGGCTTCGAGCTCACCGTCGGTAAGCCGCAGGTGGTCACCCGCCAGGTCGACGGCAAACTGCACGAGCCCTTCGAAGAGCTCACGATCGACACCCCGGAGGAGTTCCTCGGTGGCGTCACGCAGCTTCTCGCTGCCCGCAAGGGCAAGATGGTTCAGATGACGAACCACGGCGCAGGGTGGGTTCGGATGGAATTCATCGTTCCGTCGCGTGGTCTCATCGGATTCCGTACCGACTTCCTCACCGACACGCGCGGCACCGGTATCGCCAACGCTGTCTTCCATGGTTACGCACCGTGGGCGGGCGAGATCCGTGCACGCCACACCGGTTCGCTCGTCTCGGACCGTCAGGGCACCGTGACTCCGTTCGCGATGATCCAGCTCGCCGACCGCGGCACGTTCTTCGTCGAGCCGGGTGCGGACACCTACGAGGGCATGGTCGTGGGAATCAACCCGCGTCAGGAAGATCTCGACATCAACGTCACCCGTGAAAAGAAGCTGACCAACATGCGTCAGTCTTCGGCCGACGTCATGGAGACCCTGGCCAAGCCGAAGAAGCTGGACCTGGAAATGGCCATGGAATTCTGTGCAGGCGACGAGTGCGTCGAGGTGACCCCCGAGGTCGTCCGCGTCCGCAAGGTGCACCTCGATTCCAACGAGCGCGCTCGCGAGCGTTCGCGCAGCAAGTCGCGTGACAAGGCTGCTCTGTAAACTCGCGGAACCCGCCCGTGCGTGTGTAGTTGCGTTCGAAACGTAGCTACACACGCACGGGCTACGACGAAGGAGCGGCTATTGCGGCGGGTGCACTCCCTTGGTATCGGAGCTATTGCGTTGGTTCTCGCAGCGTGTACGGCCAATCCGCCGCCTCCCGTCGAGAGTGACCCCACCCCCGTCTCGACGACGACCACAGTTCCGGCTCCCACGGAGACCGGCGACCCGGTCGTAGTCGCCATCGACGACGTGGGCATCGGCTTCAACCCGCACCTCTTGTCGGATCAGTCGCCCGCGAACTCCGCGGTGAGTGCTTTGGTCCTACCCAGCCCGTTCCGCCCCGTGGTCGACCCGGAAAATCCGGACAACACGATCTGGCTGCCGGACTCGACGGTTCTGGTCTCCGCCGAGGTGACCTCCCAGAATCCGTTCACCATCACTTACCAGCTTCGCGACGAAGCGCAGTGGTCCGACAGCGCGCCCATCGCGGCCGAGGATTTCCGCTACCTGTGGCAGCAGATGATTTCGCAGCCCGGGGTCGTCGATCCGGCGGGGTACGCCCTCATCGACAACGTCGCGTCGTCCGGCGGTGGCAAGACTGTGAATGTGACCATGAAGCAGCCATACCCCAATTGGCAGCGACTCTTCGCCGATCTGCTCCCCAGTCACCTGCTCAAGGACTCGCTCGGCGGCTTCGAGACCGGTTTGGCCGACAACGTCCCGGTCTCGGGCGGACGGTTCACCGTCAAGTCGATCGACCGAGGGCGTGACGAAATTCTGCTCGAGCGCAACGACCGCTTCTGGGGTGAGCCGGCCTTGCCCTTCCAGATACTTCTTCGACGTGGTGGCACGGCCGCTCAGCTTGCCGATTCCCTGCGCTCGGGCGACGCGCAGGTGGCGCAAGTCCGGTCGAGTACAGCGACCAACGCTCAGCTTGCAGCGATACCCGGAGTCCGAACGGATTCACGTCTGCAGCCGCGCGTCCTCGACCTGACCCTCAACGGTCGGGTTCCCTTGCTCGCTGATCCAACTGTGCGAGAAGGGATCATGGGTCTACTGGACTCGTCGTTGCTGTCGACGGTCGCTGCAGGTTCGAGTTCGGCCGATCATCCGGCACTCGCGCAGCTGACGAGTCCCTCCGATCCCGAGTACGCCCCGACCGCCCCCGCAGCCATCGGGCGAGATGCCGCCGTCGCATTGCTCGAGCGTGCCGGCTATGTCGCGCTGCCCGACGGTAGTCGCGGAAAAGGCGTTGTGCCAGTCGAATTCGTCATCGGCGCGGTGGAGAACGATACGATCGCGCTCGCAGTTGCGAACACCGCAGCGGACCAGCTCGCCGGAGTCGGCATCGATGCGAGGGTGACCCCGTTGCCCGCAGAGGAGCTCTACGGCACGGCATCGAGTCAGGGGGAGGTGGACGCGATCGTGGGTTGGTCGAGTGTCGGGCTCGATCCCGCGACCGTCATGGCCTCTCGGTTCGGTTGTCCCGCAGCTCAGTCGAAGGTTCCCGAAACCGAAGTCTCGCAGGAGAATCCGTCCTTGACCCCGCCCAGCAACTTGTCCGGACTGTGCGTGCCAGAACTGGAAGATTCGGTCGGGCGTGCTCTGCGAGGCGAGCTTTCGGAAGCGGCACTACGATCCGAGGCGGAGCCCAAGTTGTGGAAGCTGGCTGCGGTGCTGCCTATCGTTCAAGACTCGTCCGTCGTTGCAGTCAACAGCGGAGTGTCGGGTGTGTCGTTGGCAGGCCCGATCGAGGTCGGAATCTTCGGTGACGCCGCCACGTGGATGAGGACCGAAATCAAGTGAGATTGCTGCTCGTTCATGCGCATCCGGACGACGAGACCATCACCACCGGCGGAACGATCGCGCGCTATGCGCAGGCGGGCGTCGAAGTCACGGTCCTGACCTGTTCGCTCGGCGAAGAGGGTGAGGTCATCGGGGACACGTGGGCGCGCCTCGTCGCCGACGATGCGGACCAGCTCGGCGGCTACCGAATCCTCGAATTACACAGAGCGCTCGACATTCTTGGCGCTCAGCCCCCCAGATTTCTCGGGGGAGCCGGGCGTTGGCGGGATTCCGGAATGGCCGGAACCTCCGCAGCGGCCAATCCGCGCGCGTTCGTCAACGCCGACCGCGACGAAGCATTGACGGCGATGTTGGCGGTCATCAGAAGCGTGCGCCCCGACGTCGTCGTCGGCTACGACCCGGAAGGCGGGTACGGCCACCCGGACCACCAGCAGGTCCACTCGCTTGTGACCGAGGCGTTCGACATCGCCGGTTCGGATCGTTATCGGGCGGCCGGGTCACCGTGGACTCCGCAGAAGTTCTACTGGACGGTGACCGGCGCGCATCAACTCCGCGACGGCATCGCCGCGATCTCCGAGGTGCCAGAGGGGTGGCGGATGCCCGAGGACGGTGAGCTCCCCAGCGTTCCGGAGGATGTAGTCACCACGTCGGTGGATATCCGAGGTGTGTTCGACCGCAAGCGCGACGCTCTGCGTGCGCACGCGACCCAAGTGACGGTGGCGCCGTCGGGCGTCGAATATGCGCTGTCGAACAACATCGCGCAACCGATCCTCGACGTCGAACAGTACGTTCTGGTGCGTGGTGCGCGCGGCGACGACGTCGATGAAGCGGGTAGGGAGACCGACTTGTTCGCGGGCGTACTAGGATATGACTTCGATCACTAGTCGGCTGACAGCAGGGGTGGGACACACAAGATGTACAACTGGATCGTGCAGGACGCCATCGTCGCGTTCGTGAACTCGCTGAAGCCGGACTTTCCGCGCCAAGAGATGCTCTATCAGAACGGTTTGACCGATCTTGCGTCAGCCCTGAGCCACTTGCTGACCGCTTTGGGATACCCGCCGGTCTCCTGAACTCGCTGCATACGACAGTATTGGGTGCATGATCTCGAAGGCCGCATCCAATGCTGTCGTCCTCGTTTCGCGGGCAACTCTTGCAGTACTGATCTTCGACGGTTTCCTGTGCGGCATCCTGTCGGTCTTCTTCCTACCCACGTACCTCGGCCCGGTACCGTTCCCGGTCAGCGCACTGCTGGCGGGTATCGCGAATGTGACGCTGCTGTTCGCGGCTCGCAAAGTCGCCGAGAAACCGTTGGCGATCGCATCCCCGCTCATCGGGTGGTTCACCGCGATCCTGGTGTGTATGTTCGGCGGCCCCGGCGGCGATGTGCTGTTGCTGGCGGATTGGCGCACGGCATTTCTGCTGCTCGGCGGTCTGATTCCGCCTGGGATCCTGTTGTTCAGCTGGCGGCTGAAGACACTGACAGCCCCGCATGCGAACCCGCAGCCCGGAGCACATTCTCGATCATCGACGGGGTCAAGCGTCCGGTGAAGGTGTTCTGCTGGCTGACGTGGTAGCTGCCGAACAGCCGGACTGCGGAATGACCTGGTGTTTCCGCGATATCGACCTCGACGCCATGGCCGAATTTCGGGTTGGGACGCGGTATGTCCCAGCCGTTCTTCCGGAGAACCGGCAACAGTGACTGCCACCCGAAGCCGCCGAGTACGACGATCGACTTCAGCGTCGGCTTCAGTAGCCCCAGTTCGACGTCGAGCCATTTCTGGCATCGATCACGTTCGGTGACGGTGGGCTTGTTGTCCGGCGGTGCGCAGTGCACCGGAGCGGTGATTCGCACACCGTGCAGCGTCAGACCGTCGTCGATGTGCGTCGAGGTGGGTTGATTCGCCAGTCCGACGGCGTGGAGCGCGGCATAGAGCACGTCTCCGCTGCGGTCCCCGGTGAACATTCGTCCGGTGCGGTTCGCGCCGTGGGCGGCGGGAGCGAGACCGACTATCAGTACCTTGGCGTCGGCCGGTCCGAATCCGGGGACTGCTCTGCCCCAATAGGTCTCGTCACGGAACGCTGCCCTCTTCTCGGTGGCGACCTTTTCACGCCAGTTGACGAGCCGTCGGCAGGCGCGGCACCGGGACACCGCAAGATCGAGTTGGGCAATGGTCTTGGGAGTCAGCGCACCCATTTGTCGCCGGCTCCCGGGGTGACTGCTTCGACGAGCGCCCATGCCTGATCGGCCGGAACGTCGAGGACTTCATAGTGTCCGACGCCTGCCGGTGTCGCCGCGATGATCGTCGCGACTCCTGCGCGTCGCTGGAAGAACGTCTGGCGAACAGTCCATCCGATGATGCCCGCGGCTTCGAGGCTGTGTCGGGTCCGATCCAGGGAGCCGTGCTGAGTGATCAACCACCCGGGAAGCACGGCGTGGCCGAGCCCGCGATATCGGTCCCAGGCGACGAATACTGCGCCGACGAGCACGATCGCCGCAGCCAACCACGCAATCGTCGGGATCGGTGCGCCGAGGGCCCTGGCAACTGCCAGGCCCGCCCCGAGCATGACGACCGGACCTACAGCCCGGGTGTATCGCCGGCGTCGAGCGGCGGGGCCGTGTGATTGCAGCGGCTTCTGCGCGTCGGCGTGCAGTCCTGCGTCGCCGAGGACTGTGGTCATCATGCGCCGTGCCTCCGCCGCGGGCGCCTGAGGCAGCAGCAGGGATGACTCCTTCTTCTCAGCGCTGACGCCCGTCATGATGGCATCGAGTGTGGCGCCTTTCGCGATACGAAGCAGCAGTGGTTCCGACAGTGAGGTGCCTCGAAGGCGCTTCCTGTCGAGTGTCGTCGATTGGGTTCGGAGCAGCCCGTGGGCAACGTGCAACCGGGTGCCGTCGTCGGTGACCGAGAGGTTTCCGTACGCGATCAGGTAGCGCGCGCACGCGAACAGGCTCGCAACTATCAGCAGGATCAACAGGCCGACGACGATCACGAGTGCGATTCCGAACCGTTCGGCGGAGTCGATGCTGTCGGCCACGACCGAGGACTCGGTGATGCGTTCGCCGAATCCGTACTGAAACAGAATCCCGACCGCTGCGGCGATCGTGACGACACCGGTGAACGAGAACGGCGCGAAGCGCACCCAGGATGTCCGCCAATGCGCGATCTCCGTCTCGACCGGAGGTGGTGCGTCCACGGGGCGTGGGGATCGGGTGACCGTCTCCAGTAGTTGCTCGCGGAGAGCAGGTACAGCTTTCGAATCCAGAGCGTTGAGCTCGAATTTTTCGCCCTTGCCTGCTTGCTGTCCGGTGCCGATGCGCAGGATCGACAGACCGAGTACACGATGCAGGACGCCGGCCTCGACGTCGACGGAACGAATGCGGCTCCGCGGGACCGATAGCAACTTCTTCTGGAAGACACCGGTTCTCAGCTGTACGTGGACCGGTCCGATTCGATAACTCGTGGTGAACCAGCGGAGGATCGCGAACACGACAACCACCGCCACGATGATCAGACCCCACAGGTGGTTGCCGCTCTGACTACCGAGGATGAACGAGACCAGCAGCACGGGAAGGACCTTGACTGCCTCGTTGACCGGATGGACAAGGAGCATCCGCTTGTCCAACCGCAACCACGGCTGCTGCTCTTCCTCGGCGAGAAGCTCGGGGGCAGGCTCGCTTCGCTCGGTGACATGGTCGCTTCGCTCGGTGACATGGTCGCTTCGCTCGGTGCTCATGTGGCGTCGCCCAGAGTGCGACCGGCGATCTCGGT
>NZ_LVCV01000685.1 GCF_001647195.1 Rhodococcus sp. EPR-157
ACCGTCGACAAGCCGAGCAGTCGATCGATCGGCCCCCGCTCGGTGTCGACGGTCTGCACCCGCGAGATCGGTGCGATGCGTCGCTCTTGGTTGAACCATCCTGTGCGCGTGTACACCGCGGTATCGCTGATCTCCCAGCGGTGCACCCGGTATCGCCACTGCGGCGTCACGATGATGTCCAGTGCAGCGAGCACCACGGACACGGCGAACACCGCCACGTGCGGCCACGTTGTCCACTCGTCGACGATCACCGCCCAGACGACCTGCGCGATGAACAGGGGGATCCAGATCAAAGTGGCATTGATCGCCCACAGTTGCTTCGCACGGGGACTCGGACGCCACGCTGGGTCGGTCATCGTGATCATGCCTACGAATCTATCGCCTGCCGTCGAGGCACGTGGCCGTGGGCGACCGGTCACGTACCGTTCGGTCTCATGGGTACTCAACGTGACGCAATGGTGCGCGGCGAACTGTACAAGGACAGCGATCCGGACCTGATTGCCGAACGCAAGGCATGTCAGAGGATCCTCGACGAGTTCAATGCGACCGGGGCGGACGAGGACGATCGACGTCGTGACCTGCTCACCGGCCTGCTCGGCGGCTTCGGCGAGTCGTCGTGGATCATGCCGCGATTCCAGTGCGACTACGGATCGCTGATCCGAATCGGCTCGAACAGTTTCTTGAACTACGACGCGATCCTGTTGGACTGCGCCCCCATCACGATCGGGGACGACGTGTCCATCGGTCCCCGTGTTCAGCTGCTCACGGCTTTGCATCCGATGGACGATCACGAAGCTCGACGGCAACGGTGGGAGAGTGCTGCCCCGATCTCGATCGGCGACAACGTCTGGTTGGGCGGTGGCGTCATCGTGTGTCCAGGTGTCACGATCGGCGAGAACTCGGTGG
>NZ_LVCV01000686.1 GCF_001647195.1 Rhodococcus sp. EPR-157
GCGTCCCGGTGGCACGCCGACGTGTCGGAGGAGCATGATCGACTGGTGAGTATGTCGCCCGAAACTGTCCCCGCACCGTCAGCCATGCGTCGTGTTCTGCGTCGTGCACGCGACGGTGTGAGTCTCAATGTCGACGAGGCCACCGTCCTGCTGCACGCGCGTGGCGACGATCTGGTGGACGTGATGGCGTCGGCGTCCCGAGTTCGCGATGCAGGACTGCTCGCGGCCGGTCGGGACAAGACCGTGAGCTACTCACGGAAGGTGTTCATCCCGATCACGCGACTGTGCCGCGACAAGTGCCACTACTGCACGTTCGTGACCGTGCCGGGCAAGCTCGCCGCTCAGGGCCACGGGCTGTTCATGGATCCCGACGAGATCGTCGAGGTTGCTCGGAAGGGCGCCGAACTCGGCTGCAAGGAAGCACTGTTCACTCTGGGGGATCGACCGGAGGAGCGGTGGCCCGAGGCCAAGGAATGGCTCGATTCCCGCGGCTACGATTCGACGCTCGACTACGTGCGGGCCATGTCGATCCGTGTCCTCGAGGAGACCGGTCTACTGCCGCACCTCAATCCGGGTGTCATGAGTTGGCAGGAGCTCTCGCGGCTCAAGCCCGTCGCGCCGTCGATGGGCATGATGCTCGAGACCACCTCGCGGCGTCTGTTCGAGGAGAAGGGGCAGGCGCACTACGGTAGCCCCGACAAGGACCCCGAGGTGCGGCTCCGCACGCTGACCGACGCCGGCCGCTTGAACATCCCGTTCACCACCGGAATTCTCGTCGGAATCGGGGAGACGATTCGCGACCGTGCCGAGTCGATCATGGCTATCCGCAAGGCTCACAAAGCATTCGGTCATGTCCAGGAAGTCATCGTCCAGAATTTCCTTGCCAAGGGCGACACCGCGATGCGGTCGGCGCCGAACGCCGGAATGGAAGAGTTCCTCGCGACGATCGCCGTGACACGCATCCTGATGGGCCCGTCCATGCGTATTCAGGCGCCACCGAATCTCGTCGAGACGCAGGAGACCGCCGCGTTGTTGCGTGCGGGAGTCGACGACTGGGGTGGCGTGTCGCCGCTGACACCCGACCACGTCAACCCCGAGCGGCCGTGGCCCAACCTCGACACTCTCGCCGAACTCTCGCAGGCTGCGGGATACACACTGGTCGAACGCACGGCGGCGCAGCCGCAATACGTACTCGCAGGTGCCCCGTGGATCGATCCGAGGATCTCGGCGCACGTACATGCACTGGCTGATTCGGAAACGGGGATGGCCCGTGACGGCGTCATCCCGACGGGTCTGCCGTGGCAGGAACCCGACGAGGAGTGGGAGTCCTCGGGGCGAGTGGATCTGAACAGCGAGATCGACAGCCAGGGGCGAAACACCGACGCACGCTCGGACCTCGCGAACGCATTCGGCGACTGGGAGTCGATCCGGGAGCAGGTCCGCGACCTCGCGGGTCTCGAACGCGTCGACCGGGATCTCGTGTCCGCACTCGATGCCGCGGAGAAAGATCCGGCAGGGTTGTCGGACGAGCAATACCTCGCGTTGGCGACCGCCGAGGGTCCCGGCATGGACGCCGTGGCTGCGCTTGCCGACGAGCTGCGCAAACAGGTCAACGGCGACACCGTCACCTACGTGGTCAACCGGAACATCAACTTCACCAACATCTGCTACACCGGCTGCCGTTTCTGTGCGTTCGCGCAACGCAAGGGCGACGCCGACGCATTCACTCTGTCGACGTCCGAAGTCGCCGATCGAGCGTGGGAAGCGCACGTCGTCGGCGCGACCGAGGTGTGCATGCAGGGCGGGATCGACCCCGAGCTGCCTGTGACGGGGTACGCGGATCTGGTGCGCGCAGTGAAGGAGCGAGTGCCGTCGATGCACGTGCACGCGTTCTCGCCGATGGAGATCGTCAACGGTGCCTCACGCGGCGGACAGTCCATTCGGGATTGGCTGACGGAGTTGCGGGCCGCTGGGCTCGACACGATTCCGGGCACCGCGGCGGAAATTCTCGACGACGAGGTCCGCTGGGTGCTGACGAAGGGCAAGTTGCCGGCCGCCGAGTGGATCGAGGTAGTGACCACGGCGCACGAGGTCGGGCTCAGGTCGTCGTCGACGATGATGTACGGCCACGTCGACAATCCGTCGCACTGGGTAGGACACCTCAACGTACTCAAGAAGATTCAGGACAAGACCGGAGGGTTCACCGAGTTCGTACCGCTTCCGTTCGTGCATCAGAGTTCGCCGCTCTATCTGGCGGGTGCCTCACGGCCGGGGCCGACCAACCGGGACAACCGTGCCGTGCATGCGTTGGCGCGCATCATGCTGCACGGACGGATCGACAGCATCCAGACGTCGTGGGTGAAGCTCGGTACAACGGGTACACAAGCGATGCTGAACGGCGGGGCGAACGACCTCGGCGGAACCTTGATGGAGGAGACCATTTCCCGAATGGCAGGCAGTCAGAACGGCTCGGAGAAGACAGTGGCCGAACTCCACGACATCGCCGAGGGAATCGGCCGACCAGCACGCGAGCGCACCACCACCTATGAGCTGGTCGAGCGGGTTCCATCAGTGGTGGGGCTGGTCTGAGCATGGAGGATCGTACCGTCGCGACGGCTCTGGATCGGGCCGTCGCCATCATCGACCCTGTCCTCGACCTCCTGGCGAATCGCGACCCGGTCGGGTTGAAAGCCAGAACGTTTCGGCGTCCCACCGAGAACGACACCGTGTTGGACAAGGTCCTCGACATGCTGGCGTCGGCGCTGAATGCCACCGACTTCCCCGGCACCGAGGCGTGGCAG
>NZ_LVCV01000687.1 GCF_001647195.1 Rhodococcus sp. EPR-157
GATACCGAACCCAAGACCGAGCCGACGCCTCGTCGCGACAACGGTCCGTTCGCGTTGCTCCATGCAATGTGGGATGTCGCGAGCGTGCTCAGGGACGTATCGAACGAGCTCGCCAAGCGTCCACACAGCCGTAAGGTGTTTCGGATCATCTCGATGATCCCGCTCGTCGGCGGTGTCGTCGGCTACTTCGGAGAACGCGGGGCGCTGTCCAGAGCGGCGAAGCAAGGCCGCCGTTGGGTAGCGGATCACGCCGACGACCGGAGCGACGTAAAGTCGGACATGTCGACAACGTCGACGTATCTTCGCAAGTGAGGACACCCTGCGCGGATCGTCGCCGGTCTTCGACGCGATACTAGGATGCTCAGGGCGCTACTTCAATTGTGAGAACAAGTTGTCGCGCCAGTTATCGGAGAGGGAGGGAGAGCAGCAGTGACCTACTCGATTGCGGAACCGTGCGTCGATGTGCTCGACAAGGCGTGCATCGAAGAATGCCCGGTGGACTGCATCTACGAGGGCAATCGAATGCTGTACATCCACCCTGACGAGTGCGTCGACTGCGGTGCCTGCGAGCCGGTATGCCCGGTCGAGGCCATCTTCTACGAAGACGACGTTCCGGACCAGTGGAGCGGCTACGTCAGCGCCAACGTCGACTTCTTCGACAACCTCGGATCTCCCGGTGGTGCAGCGAAGCTCGGCAAGACGGACTACGACCCGCCGTTCATCAAGGCACTTCCGCCGATGGGCGAGAACTGACGTTGGCTCGCATATCGGTCGCTGCCGGGCTGCCCGACTTTCCCTGGGACTCGCTTGCTGCAGCCAAGGAGAAGGCAGCGTCGCACCCTGACGGGATCGTGAACCTGTCGGTCGGCACTCCCGTCGACCCGGTCGCGCAGATCATTCGGGATGCGCTGGCCTCGGTGTCGGACCAGCCCGGGTACCCGACGACAATCGGTACCACGGCCCTGCGTACGGCTGCTGTGGACGCGTTGGCACGCAGATACGGTGTGACCGGGATCGACGCCGATGCAGTGCTGCCGGCAATAGGTACCAAAGAGATGATCGCGTGGCTGCCGACGCTGCTCGGTCTCGGGAAAGACGATCTCGTCGTCATCCCCGAACTCGCGTATCCGACGTACGAGGTCGGCGCGCTGTTGGCCGGTGCACGCATCACCCGGACCGATGGGCTCAACCGACTCGGCCCCGAGAACGCATCTCTGGTGTTCGTGAATTCGCCGTCGAATCCGACCGGCAAGGTGTTGCCGGTCGACCATCTCCGCAAGGTCGTCGCCTGGGCGCGAGAGCGCGACGCGGTCGTTGTCTCCGACGAGTGCTATCTGGGGTTGACCTGGGAGGCCGAGGCCGTCTCTATTCTCGACCCGCGAGTTTCCGACGGC
>NZ_LVCV01000688.1 GCF_001647195.1 Rhodococcus sp. EPR-157
CTGGTGAACGATCTCCTCGAGGTACGTAAGCATGCGGGCATGATGGTGCCGCTTCCGATCCAGGCTGCAATGACTGTGGCGCTGGGCGACGACGAGCATGAAAACGTGCAGCGCGAGCGCTACCGGGTTCGCCGTACCGAACTGAAGAGCGCGATCGAGAAGGCCGGCTTCACCGTCGACCACTCCGAGGCAGGCCTGTACCTGTGGGCCACCCGAGGCGAGCCGTGCCGCGACACCGTCGATTGGCTCGCCGAGCGCGGCATCTTGGCGGCGCCAGGAGAGTTCTACGGGCCGGGTGGATCCCAGCACGTACGAATCGCACTGACCGCGACGGACGAGCGTATTCACGCCGCGACCGAGCGACTCACCAGCTAGCTGCCTCCGGGGTCATTCGTCTCCCCACCCTCCGCGTCTGATGCGGAGAATGTAGACGAGCTCGTTGCTTCCGAACGCCTCTACCGTCGTGAACCGCTTTGGTTCGGTGTTGGTCGACGGGTTGCGTGCGTGTGCTTCCTCGTAGATCTGCGTCGCGCGTAGGTCGGCGAGCTCGACTCGCGTCCAGAAGTCGTCGGATTGGACGGAGTACACGAGTCTCGGAGCGCCGTCACTGACATGTTCGATGTCCAGGTCGTCGTCGTTCTCGAGGTCGTCCTCCAGTTCTTCCTCGGTGTCCGCGTCCTGTTCCGCATCGGTCCCGATGAGATAGACCCCGGGCTGCAGGTCTCCGGCGGGGACGGTCATGTATTCGGCGTAGTCGCCGGTGTCGATTCCGTCGGCATCCATGTATGTACGGTAGCCATGTGCTGCTTCGTTCATTGAACCCACTCGCCGTCGCCCGCGGAGAGGACATTCCCGACGCCGTCACCATCGGCGATACCGCACTGTCCCGAGGCGACATTCTCGGTGCCGCGACGTCCGTGGCCGAGCGCGTAGCCCAGGCAGAGCGGCTGGCAGTGCTGGCGACACCGTCGGTCAAGACCGTGCTCGCGGTCGTCGGCTGTCTCATCGCCGGCGTGACCGTCGTCCCTGTCCCGCCGGATGCGGGCCCAGCAGAGCGTGAGCACATTCTGCGCGACTCGGGCGCGCAGGCATGGCTCGGGGAGGCGCCGGAGGACACGGCAGGACTGCAGGTGCTACCCGTCCGGCAGCACGCCAGGTCGTGGCACAGTTATCCAGACCCGCACCCGTCGTCGATCGCGTTCGTGCTCTACACCTCCGGCACGACGGGTCCTCCCAAAGGCGTGCTGCTGTCCCGTCAGGCCATCGCTGCGGACATCGACGCGCTCGCCGACGCCTGGCAGTGGACATGGAAAGACACACTCGTGCACGGTCTCCCGCTGTTCCATGTGCACGGACTCATCCTCGGGCTGCTCGGACCTCTGCGCGTAGGAAGCCCGGTGATTCACACGGGCAAGCCGACGCCTGCGCTCTACGCTGCGGCCCGCGGATCGCTCTACTTCGGGGTGCCGACCGTCTGGTCGCGGGTAGCGGCCGACGAGGACTCCGCCCGCGCCCTGTCCACTGCCCGGCTCCTCGTCTCGGGAAGCGCACCGTTGCCCGTACCCGTGTTCGAGAAGCTACGCGCTCTGACGGGTCAGGCGCCGATCGAGCGATACGGAATGAGCGAAACTCTCATCACGATCAGCACCCGCGCCGACGGCGACCGCAGGCCGGGCTCGGTGGGGGTGCCGGTGAAAGGCGTCGAGACCCGGTTGCGCGGCGAAAACGGAGAAATCCTGCCGCACGACGGCGAATCCGTCGGGGCACTGCAGGTACGTGGACCGATGATGTTCGACGGATATCTGAACAACCCGGAAGCGACGGCCAAGTCGTTCACCGAGGACGGCTGGTTCGACACTGGCGACGTGGCCGTCATCGACCCCGACGGTTTTCACCGCATCGTCGGCCGAGCATCGACGGACCTGATCAAGTCGGGCGGATACCGAGTGGGCGCGGGCGAGATCGAGACCGTTCTGTTGGGCCACGCCAGTGTCGACGAGGTGGCCGTTATCGGCGTTCCCGATGAGGATCTCGGGCAACGGATCGTCGCCTACGTGGTCGGTAGCGACGTCGAGCCGCAGGTGCTGATCGATCTGGTGGCGTCCGAGCTGTCGATCCACAAGCGGCCCAGGGAAATCCGCGTCGTGGAATCGCTTCCTCGCAACGCGATGGGCAAGGTGCAGAAGAAGCTGTTGGGGTGAATTGTCGGAGGTTGTGCGCGAGGCGTGCCTATGCGAGGGTTCCGAATCCGACGATGGCGGAGTCGGACAGCGCATCGACGGTGTGAACACGAATCTTCCCGAGCTCGTTGCCGCCCACAGTGGTTGCGGTCTCGCCATCGACCGCGACGACGATGTTGGTGTGCTGGCCGACCCAGCTGCTGTTGTCGTACAACACCACATCGCCGACCGACGGTAGATACCCCTTCGGTTCGAACCTGCCCTGCGCCTGGTAGTACTCAGTGAGCGTGTACACCCCCGGAATGCGCCAGCTGCCCGAGTTCGGGTTGCTCAGCGGTTGCCCGGCCTCGTTCATGATCCAGCTGACGAAATTCGCGCACCAAGCCTCGTCGACGCCTTCGGAATAGAACGTCCCCGGCCGCTGCCTCTCGTGCTCGGCTCGGACGAGCTCGACTACCGTCGCCTGCTCCGTGGTGAGTGCTGAAGGGTCGATCTCGGGGAATGGCGTCGTGTCCCACGGCAAGTATCGGCTCGGCGCCATCCACAGGACCCCGGCAGCGATCACGATTGCCGCTGCGACGATGCCAGCGATCCACCGAGCGGTGCGACGCGTGGGCTTGGCGGGGGAGTCGATGCTCATCCATCGAATGTACCGGGTGGTCTGAAGTGTGAGCTCGCCCAGGAATCTCATCAGCTGGACGGGGTTCGGATGTGAGCCGAGTTTCGCGAATAGGGGTGCGTCTGTGCAGGATTGGTGACTTTGTCGGTGGGGTGGGTTACAGTTCCAGCAGTGAATCGAACATCAGTTCGAACTTCGGATTGCAGGGGGTGACGCATGACGACGACCGAGTGTGAGGACACCC
>NZ_LVCV01000689.1 GCF_001647195.1 Rhodococcus sp. EPR-157
GACCCCCATTACTTTCAGCGGGTCCTTGTAGTTGAGTCCGACGGCTTCCATCTTCACTTCGATCTCGCCCGGACCCGGTTCACGACGCCGATGTGCGCGGAAGGTGATGTCCGAGAGTAACTTCGAAGCCGGAACCTCGATGGCGAACGACTGCTCTGGGTCGCGGAGCGTCGTCGGCTCATCTCGAACGGCGAGGTGTTCGGCCAGGCTGCTGCGCAGGGTGACGACCCAGCGGGAGCCCTGCCTCAGCGCCACCTCGTCCACGACATCGCCTGCGAACGGACCGAATGCGAAGGTCTCTGCAGTGATCTCGGACAGCGTTGTCGAGGGCTCGGTGTCGATGAAACGCCATGCGGCGGGGGACTGTTCGTTGCGCAGTGACCGTCGTGCCCCTACGAGCCCCGCGTGAGTCAGATCGGCGCCTTCCGTGTCACCTGGCATGCAGAAGGCGCGCTCGGCGACGATGACTGCGTTCACGCTGCCCGGGTCGGCCGCGGGGCCGATGTCGTCCCCGTAGATCGCCACGTGGACGGTACGAGCTGCGGCGAGCAGCGATCCGACCGCGGACGCCGAGTCGGTGAACCGTCCGGCGACGGCGACGACGGTTGCGCGGTCGACGGCATCGGTTGCCATCCCCGCTCGAAGTACCGCGACGATCTCGGGAACGGTCACGGTATCGGCGTCGAGAATCATCGAGGACGGTCGTGACGCTGCAATTGCCTCGGCGCGTGTGCGCGCGGTGACGTCGGCGTCTCCGAGAATCAGAACGAGTGCGAAGTCGCGGGCCGCTTCGGTTCCTATCGCGTGGAGATCGCGGTTGTCGTGCAGTTCCCACACCGGTTCGTAGAACACCTTCGACAGACGATGGTGGAGCGACTGCGGTGGTGCGATCGCTCGGAATTCGACGCCGCCGAGAGTGACTGCAGCTCGGCCTTCGGGATCGGTGATGGTGATGTCGGCACGCATCGGATCGACGGACGTGCGCTTCACGACGACGGTGGCGTGATCCGGGAGCGGACCGTAACGGCGCACGGTACCCATCGAGAACGGCACGACCGCACCGGATGCGCCGGCGGACAGCGTCGCGACACACTGCAGTGCGGTGTCGAGAACGGCCGGGTGCACGAGGTGACTCGACCCGCCGTGGCGCGCGGCGTCGATGGAGGCCACAACCGTGTCTGTGCCGATCGCAACGGTCTCGATCCCCTGGAATGCGGGCCCGTACTGCAGGCCGGCGGCCGCCAGAAGCGGGTACAGGTCGTCGCCGGTTATGTGGGTGGCGTCGGGCGCGGTGTCGGACGCAACGAACGGCGCGTCGAAATGCCCCTCGACGAGACGACCCGTGGCGTTGACCGTCCACACCGTGTCCGTCGCCGAACGCGAGCGAATGACGAAACGCCGGGTGCAGTCCTCGACCGATACCTGAAGCACCGGAACATCGTGCTTGTCGACGACGAGCGGAGCTACGAACTCGACGTGTTCCAATCCGACCTCGTGTCGTCCTGAGCGGACCGCGGCTGCACTCAACGCCGCGTCGATGTACGCCGTACCCGGCAGCAGCACCAGCCCGTCGACGACATGGTCCTGCAGCCATGGCAGCTGTGCGACTGCTAGTTCCACCTGCCATTCCGACGCCGCCGAAGCGGAGCGATCTCCGAGCATCGGATAGACGGTGTCGGTTCCGAAGCGGTCCGCGACGGACGCGTCGTCCTCGCTCCACACCCGTGTCTTCTGCCACGGATAGGCAGGAAGCGCAACGTGCGGCGAGGCAATGGTGCCTTCTGTCGCGAAGATACGGCCGTCGAACGAACCCGCTGCGTACAGGTTCGACAGGGCGGTACTCAGCGATTCCGCGTCGCTCTGCCTGCGTACCAATGTGCCGATGGACGTGCCAGGATCGCCTGTCCTGATGAGGATTTCGCGAATGTTCCCCGACAACACGGGGTGCGGGCCGATCTCGAGGAACACACGGTGTCCGCGACCGACCAACCCGGCGATCGTATCGGCGAAGCGGACAGGCTTGCGGACGTTCTCGCACCAATAGGTGGCGTCCCAGTCGGCGCCGGTGACCTCGCTACCGGTGACGGTGGAGAACAGGGTCAGGCTGGGAGTGTGTGGGTCGAGTGATGCGAGGCTGCTCGCGACCTCGTCGAGAATGGGGTCCATCAAGTGGCTGTGGTATGGCACCTCGACCTGGAGGGGTTTGGCGAAGATTCCGCCCTCGGTCAGCGCGTCCGCCAGAGCGGCAAGGTGCGAGGCGTCGCCGGCCAAGGTGACGGCGCTGGGGCTGTTGATCGCGGCCACGGACACATGCTCGGGCATATCCGATCCGGCTTTCGCCAGGTAGGCGATGGCGTCGCCCTCGGAAAGCCCGACGGCAAGCATCGAGCCGGTGCCGGCAGTGGTTGCCTGTAGCCGTGCTCGGTGGCAGCTGACCAGCAGGGCGTCGTGCAGACTCAATGCGCCGCTGACGTATGCCGCGCTGACCTCGCCGACACTGTGCCCGACGACGGTGTCGGGTTCGATACCGAGCGAGCGCAATTCGGCGACGAGGCACACCTGCACCAGGAAGTTGGCCGGTTGCGCCACCTCGGTGTCCGTGACCCGCGAATGCTCCTCGTCGCGGCACAGTTCTTCGATGATGGACCAGCCTGCGATCTCGATGAACTGCTCGTCGACGATGTCCGCCATGCGCGCGAATTCGCCGCCCGCGTGCAGGAGTTCGCGGGCCATGCCCCACCACTGCGGCCCCATCCCGCTGAACACGAAGACCGGTGCGGCGCCAGTGGTGTCCACGACGTGCGATGTCGTGCCGGTACCTGAAGCCACTTCGCGCAGCTTGACCAGCAGGTCTTGCGCGTCGGTGAAACTGAGCGACGTGCGTACCGGGTGGTGTGCGCGCCTGGTCCACGCGGCGGCCGTGAATCTGCGTACGGTCAGGTCGTCTGTCAGGGCTTCCAGGGCTTCCATGGCTTCCAGTGCGTCTGCGAGAGAGGACGCCACCGCGCGCAGGGCCACGTCGGTTCGGGCGGACAGGGGAAAGAGGCGCACGGCTGCGGGCCGGTGAAGGGACGCCTCGGAATGCGGTGCGTTTTCCATGACGACGTGCGCGTTGGTTCCGCCGTAGCCGAACCCGTTGATTGCGACGATCGGTCGGTCGTAGTGCACCGGGAACGGTTCGACCTCGGTGGGGATGCGAATTGCCAACTCGTCGAACGGAATTGCCGGGTTGAGGGTATCGAGCCACGCCTGAGGGACGATGGTTCGGTGGTGGATCGACAGGGCGCTCTTGATGAGGCTCGCGATGCCCGCCGCTGCCTCGGTGTGTCCGATCGATGCCTTGATCGAGCCCACGACGAGTGGAATCTCGCGACCCTCGACCGCGCCGTACGCGCCCCCGAGTGCCTCCATCTCGAGCGGATCGCCGACCGAGGTGCCGGTGCCGTGCGCTTCGACGTAGCCGACCTGGCTCGGTTCGACACCGGCTTCGGCGCAGACCCGTTCGGCGAGTGCGCGCTGCGATACTGGGTTCGGAACGGGAATTGCTATGGTGCGCCCGTCCTGGTTGACGCCGGATCCGCGGATGACCGAATAGATGCGGTCGCCGTCGCGTAGCGCATCGGCCAGCGGGCGCAACAGCACAACTCCCGCACCCTCGCCGCGGCCGTATCCGTCGGCTGAGGCGTCGAACGACTTCGAACGGCCGTCGAACGCCAGGAAGCGACCCTTGCACATCGAGATGAACGTTTCCGGTCTGATCATCGTGTTGGCACCGCCGACGAGTGCCATCGTGCACTCGCCTCGGTCGAGCGCACGAACAGCCTCGTGGACCGCTACCAGCGAAGACGAACATGCCGTGTCGATCGTCATCGACGGACCGACGAGGTCGAGAGCGTACGAGATGCGGTTCGACAACAGCGTGTGGGACGAACTCGTCGCGCTGTGGGCGTTGATGTGGGAGCGACTGAGCTTCGAACTACGAAGTCCAGCAGAGTCATTGGTGAAACCGCCGACGTACACCCCAATCGGTTGTCCGGATACTCTCCCGGCGTGGCCTGCATCGTCGAGGGCCTCCCAGGCGACCTCGAGCAGCAATCTCTGTTGAGGATCGGTCACCGCGGCCTCGCGTGGTGAGATACCGAAGAACTCCGGATCGAAGTCCCACAGCGACTGCGTCAGAAACCCGCCCCTGCGGGTGTACATGCGGCCGGGAGCGTCCGGATCCGGATCGTAGAATCTGTCGGCGTTCCATCTGTCCGCGGGGATGTCGACGATTCCGTCACCCTTCGAGATCATGAACTCCCAGAAACTCTGCGCGTCGTGCACGCCTCCCGGAAACCGGCACCCGATACCGACAACTGCAATCTCGACCATGACTCTCCTATGACGCGTTGATGGCCCTGACAAGCGGAAGCTCGGGGAGGCGCAGGCCGCCGTGCATGCGCAGTGCAGTGCATACGAAAGTGTCGATCGATCACCGTGTTCCCCCCGAAACGCCGTCGTGCGCCGAGGGATCGGTCGACCGCTACCGATCCGCCCGTGCGCTGGGTGAAATATAAGCAGATACCGTCGGGATTGGCCATAGGAGAATCGGCGCTTGGCGAGGCGTATCGGATGTCTCAATGAACGATGACAAGGTCCAGGTTTCAACATGTTTCGCGACTTCAGGTGCGTACCGGATCGTCTGTTTTGTGAATCGAGGAGCGCTTGACGTCGGATACGTTGAGCGGCAGTGTGTTTCGGAGACTGGTTTTCGAGATATTGGTATTCGTAAGTGGTGCAGATGATTTCGTTCCGCTACGTCGATGCTCTCCGGGGGCTCGGGGCTCGGGGCTCGGCCGTCGCCCAGTGACCGAATGAGTCGTTCGCTGCGGCCCGGGGTCGCTTCGCGCACGTTCCAGCGGCCGCGCGGGTTGCAACGCGTGCCTGGGCTGCAACGTGCGCGTTCGGGGGTGAAAGTGACCGAATGAGTCGTTCGCTGCGGCCGGGTTTCGGCCGGCGCCGAGTGACCGAATGAGTCGTTCGCTGCGGCCCGGGGTCGCTTCGCGCACGTTCCAGCGGCCGCGCGGGTTGCAACGCGTGCTCGGGCTGCAACGTGCGCGTTCAGCCCGCCAGGTGACCGAATGAGACATTCGGTCCGGAAGCAGGAACCGAACCATCCGGTCCTGTTCGCCGAGCCGAAGGCCCGGACCGAGAGCGGCACGAAATGTTCGCCTCGGCCCCCTTGACGCACGGAGCTGCAAGGTTCAGTCTTGTCCTCGTAGAGCACCCCGTGGCAACCGGTCGAACGGTTGTCGAGCCCGCGACACGCTGTGGTCGATCGTCGCGCGGGTTCAAATGTCGGGTGCTACTTTTGATGCCCCTGTTGCGCGCTGCGCATATTTGGGGTATCTTTGGACGTTGCGCTGGCTGCCTCCTGTCCACCTCTCGATTGCTGTATGTCGAAGCACCGTCTTCGTACTGCTGCGATGGGGATTCGGTCTGGTTGTGACCAGCGAATTCGCCCCACATTAAGCAAGCAGATACAGCGGCGGTCGCACTGCACGAGCGGCCCGCGTGAGGTGCTGGAAGGACGCATCTTGGCAGTCTCTAGCCAGACCAAGGCAGTTGTCGGAACACCGGGAGCCCCGAGGAGGGTTTCGTTCGCGAACATTCGCGAACCGTTGGAGGTACCCGGTCTCCTCGATGTACAGACGGATTCTTTCGAATGGCTGGTAGGTGCGCAGAGTTGGCGCGACCGTGCCGCCGCGCGCGGGGACAGCAATGTCTCCGGCGGTCTCGAGGACATCCTGACCGAGCTTTCCCCTATCGAGGATTTCTCGGGCTCGATGTCTCTTTCCTTCTCCGATCCACGGTTCGACGAGGTCAAGGCCTCGATGGACGAGTGCAAAGACAAGGACATGACGTACGCGGCGCCGTTGTTCGTCACCGCTGAGTTCATCAACAACAACACCGGTGAAATCAAGAGCCAGACGGTCTTCATGGGCGATTTCCCCATGATGACCGACAAGGGCACCTTCATCATCAACGGAACCGAGCGCGTCGTCGTCTCGCAGCTGGTCCGTTCACCCGGCGTCTACTTCGATCACTCGATCGACAAGACGACGGAGAAGGATCTGCACAGCGTCAAGGTCATTCCTGGTCGCGGTGCATGGCTCGAGTTCGACGTCGACAAGCGCGACACCGTCGGTGTTCGTATCGACCGTAAGCGTCGCCAGCCCGTCACGGTGCTGCTGAAGGCTCTCGGCTGGAGCACCGAGCAGATCACGGAGCGCTTCGGCTTCTCCGAGATCCTCATGGCCACGCTGGAGAAGGACAACACTGCCGGTACCGACGAGGCTCTCCTCGACATCTACCGCAAGTTGCGTCCGGGCGAGCCGCCCACGAAGGAGTCTGCGCAGACTCTGCTGGAGAACCTGTTCTTCAAGGACAAGCGCTACGACCTCGCTCGCGTCGGTCGTTACAAGATCAACAAGAAGCTCGGCCTCAACTCGGGCCAGCCGATCGTGGCGTCGACGCTCACCGAGGAAGACATCGTCGCGACCATCGAGTACCTCGTGCGTCTGCACGCAGGTGACACTTCGATGACGGCACCCGACGGCGTCGAGGTTCCTGTCGAGGTCGACGACATCGACCACTTCGGCAACCGTCGTCTGCGCACTGTCGGCGAACTGATCCAGAACCAGATCCGCGTGGGCCTGTCCCGCATGGAGCGCGTCGTTCGTGAACGTATGACGACTCAGGACGTCGAGGCCATCACGCCGCAGACCCTGATCAACATCCGTCCCGTCGTCGCCGCGATCAAGGAGTTCTTCGGAACGTCCCAGCTGTCGCAGTTCATGGACCAGAACAACCCGCTGTCGGGTCTGACGCACAAGCGTCGCCTGTCGGCTCTCGGACCGGGTGGTCTTTCCCGTGAGCGCGCCGGCCTCGAGGTCCGCGACGTTCACCCGTCGCACTACGGCCGCATGTGCCCCATCGAGACCCCTGAGGGCCCGAACATCGGTCTGATCGGTTCGCTGTCGGTGTACGCACGGGTCAACCCGTTCGGATTCATCGAGACGCCGTACCGCAAGGTCGTCGACGGTCAGGTCACCGACGACGTCGACTACCTGACGGCAGACGAAGAGGATCGCCACACGCTCGCACAGGCCAACTCGCCTGTCGACGACAGCGGCCACTTCATCGAGGACAAGATCCTCGTCCGTCGTAAGGGTGGAGAGGTCGAGTTCGTTTCGTCCTCCGACATCGACTACATGGACGTCTCGCCTCGTCAGATGGTCTCGGTCGCAACCGCGATGATTCCGTTCCTCGAGCACGACGACGCCAACCGTGCCCTGATGGGCGCGAACATGCAGCGTCAGGCTGTTCCGCTGGTGCGGAGCGAGTCGCCGATCGTCGGAACGGGCATGGAACTGCGCGCTGCAGTCGATGCCGGTGACGTCGTCATCAACGACAAGACCGGCGTCGTCGAAGAGGTCTCTGCCGACTACGTCACGGTCATGGCCGACGACGGAAGCCGCAAGACGTACCGGATGCGCAAGTTCGCGCGCTCCAACCAGGGAACGTGCGCCAACCAGCGTCCCATCGTGGACGAGGGTCAGCGCGTCGAGTCCGGCCAGGTCCTCGCCGACGGTCCTTGCACCGAAGACGGCGAAATGGCGCTCGGCAAGAACTTGCTCGTGGCGATCATGCCGTGGGAAGGCCACAACTACGAGGACGCGATCATCCTGTCGCAGCGCCTCGTGGAAGAGGACGTTCTCACCTCGATCCACATCGAGGAGCACGAGATCGATGCCCGCGACACCAAGCTCGGTGCCGAGGAGATCACTCGTGATATCCCGAACGTCTCCGACGAGGTCCTCGCGGACCTGGACGAGCGCGGCATCATCCGCATCGGTGCCGAGGTTCGTGACGGCGACGTGCTGGTCGGAAAGGTCACGCCGAAGGGCGAGACCGAGCTGACCCCTGAAGAGC
>NZ_LVCV01000690.1 GCF_001647195.1 Rhodococcus sp. EPR-157
TCGGCATTCGCGTGTTCTCACGCGAGGACGACGACGATCTGCCTCCCGGCGTCAACGAGCTCGTTCGCGTGTACGTCGCTCAGAAGCGCAAGATCCAGGACGGCGACAAGCTGGCCGGCCGCCACGGAAACAAGGGCGTCATCGGCAAGATCCTCCCGCAGGAGGACATGCCGTTCCTGTCCGACGGCACCCCGATCGACATCATCCTGAACACCCACGGTGTTCCGCGTCGTATGAACATCGGTCAGATCTTGGAGACCCACCTCGGGTGGATCGGCAAGACCGGCTGGAATGTTCAGGTCGCGACGGACGGCACGAGGCCCGATTGGGCCGAGCGTCTGCCCGAGGAGATGCTGTCGGCACCTGCGGACAGCAACATCGCCACCCCGGTGTTCGACGGCGCCAAGGAGAATCAGCTCACCGGTTTGCTGGAGAGCACGATCCCCAACCGCGACGGCGAGCAGATGGTCGGCGCCGACGGAAAGGCCACGTTGTTCGACGGCCGTTCCGGCGAGCCGTTCCCGTACCCGGTGTCGGTGGGCTACATGTACATCATCAAGCTGCACCACTTGGTCGACGACAAGATCCACGCTCGTTCGACCGGGCCGTACTCGATGATCACGCAGCAGCCCCTCGGTGGTAAGGCTCAGTTCGGTGGTCAGCGCTTCGGTGAGATGGAGTGCTGGGCAATGCAGGCGTACGGCGCTGCCTACACGCTGCAGGAGCTTCTCACCATCAAGTCGGACGACGTTGTCGGCCGCGTGAAGGTGTACGAGGCCATCGTCAAGGGCGAGAACATCCCGGAGCCCGGTATCCCCGAGTCCTTCAAGGTGCTCCTCAAGGAGCTCCAGTCGCTGTGCCTCAACGTGGAGGTGCTGTCCTCGGACGGCGCAGCCATCACGATGGCCGACGGTGACGACGAGGATCTCGAGCGTGCCGCAGCCAACCTGGGAATCAACCTCTCCCGCAACGAAGCTGCCACGGTCGACGATCTCGCGCAGTAGTTCTATGGTCCGGAGGGCCTGCAGCGATGCAGGCCCTCCGGGCGATATTTCTTGTTTTTGATTCGGTATCACAACACCCATAACGGGGAAAGGAAGTTACGTGCTCGACGTCAACTTCTTCGATGAACTCCGCATTGGCCTTGCCACTGCAGACGACATCCGTCAGTGGTCCTACGGCGAGGTCAAGAAGCCGGAGACCATCAACTACCGCACGCTCAAGCCCGAGAAGGACGGCCTCTTCTGCGAGAAGATCTTCGGCCCCACTCGGGACTGGGAGTGCTACTGCGGTAAGTACAAGCGCGTCCGCTTCAAGGGCATCATCTGCGAGCGTTGCGGCGTCGAGGTCACTCGCGCCAAGGTTCGCCGTGAGCGCATGGGCCACATCGAACTGGCCGCACCCGTCACGCACATCTGGTACTTCAAGGGCGTCCCGTCACGCCTCGGATACCTGCTCGACCTGGCTCCGAAGGATCTCGAAAAGATCATCTACTTCGCTGCCTACGTCATCACGACCGTCGACGACGAGCTCCGCCACAACGAGCTCTCGACGCTGGAAGCCGAGATGGAGGTCGAGAAGAAGGCAGTCGCAGATCAGCGCGACGCCGACCTCGAGGCGCGTGCGCAGAAGCTCGAAGCCGACATTGCCGAGCTGGAGGCGGAGGGCGCCAAGTCAGACGTCCGCCGCAAGGTCAAGGACGGCGGCGAGCGCGAAATGCGTCAGCTCCGTGACCGCGCGCAGCGTGAGCTGGATCGTCTCGAAGAGATCTGGACCACCTTCACCAAGCTGTCGCCGAAGCAGCTCATCGTCGACGAGCTCATCTACCGTGAGCTCATCGATCGCTACGGCGAGTACTTCACCGGTGCCATGGGTGCCGAGTCGATCCAGAAGCTCATGCAGACCTTCGACGTCGACGCCGAGGCCGAGTCGCTCCGCGAGACCATTCGCAGCGGCAAGGGCCAGAAGAAGCTTCGTGCGCTCAAGCGACTCAAGGTCGTCGCAGCGTTTCAGGCCGGCCGCAACTCGCCGATGGGCATGGTTCTCGACGCTGTCCCGGTCATCCCACCGGAGCTTCGTCCGATGGTGCAGCTCGACGGTGGACGTTTCGCGACGTCCGACCTCAACGACCTGTACCGCCGCGTCATCAACCGCAACAACCGCCTCAAGCGACTGATCGACCTCGGTGCTCCCGAGATCATCGTCAACAACGAGAAGCGGATGCTGCAGGAGTCGGTCGACGCACTGTTCGACAACGGCCGTCGTGGACGTCCGGTCACCGGACCGGGTAACCGTCCGCTGAAGTCGTTGTCCGACTTGCTCAAGGGCAAGCAGGGTCGCTTCCGTCAGAACCTCCTCGGAAAGCGCGTCGACTACTCGGGCCGTTCGGTCATCGTCGTCGGTCCTCAGCTCAAGCTGCACCAGTGTGGTCTGCCGAAGCTGATGGCTCTCGAACTGTTCAAGCCGTTCGTGATGAAGCGTCTGGTGGATCTGAACCACGCGCAGAACATCAAGTCGGCCAAGCGCATGGTCGAGCGTCAGCGTCCGCAGGTGTGGGACGTTCTCGAAGAGGTCATCGCCGAGCACCCCGTGCTGCTGAACCGTGCACCTACCCTGCACCGGTTGGGCATCCAGGCGTTCGAGCCACAGCTCGTCGAGGGCAAGGCCATCCAGCTGCACCCGCTCGTCTGTGAGGCGTTCAACGCCGACTTCGACGGTGACCAGATGGCTGTCCACCTTCCGCTGTCTGCAGAGGCACAGGCCGAGGCTCGCATTCTGATGCTGTCCTCGAACAACATCCTCTCGCCTGCATCGGGTCGTCCGCTCGCCATGCCGCGTCTGGACATGGTCACGGGTCTGTTCCACCTGACTCGTCTCGACGACGGTGCCATCGGTGAACGTGCCGATGCCAAGACCGACCATGCCGAGTTCGGTGCGTACTCCAGCCCGGCCGAGGCTCAGATGGCCGTCGACCGTGGTTCGCTCACCGTGCAGTCGCTCATTCGTGTGCGCTTGACGACGCAGCGTCCGCCGCTCGACGTCGAGGCCGAGCAGTTCCCGAACGGGTGGCGTCGCGGCGAAGCATGGACCGCACAGACCACCCTCGGACGCGTCATCTTCAACGAGCTGCTTCCGGCGGACTACCCGTTCGTCAACGAGCAGATGCCGAAGAAGCGTCAGTCGACCATCATCAACGATCTCGCCGAGCGTTACCCGATGATCGTCGTCGCGCAGACCGTCGACAAGCTCAAGGATGCAGGCTTCTACTGGGCCACGCGTTCGGGTGTCACCATCTCGATCTCCGATGTCCTCGTGCCGCCGGAGAAGCCGCAGATCATGGAGACGTTCGAGGCTCAGGCCGATCAGATCGAGAAGAAGTACCAGCGTGGCGCACTCGACAAGGTCGAGCGCAACTCCGCGTTGGTCAAGATCTGGCAGGACGCTACCGAGATGGTCGGTAAGGCCATGGAGGCACACTTCCCCGACGACAACCCCATCCCGATGATCGTGAAGTCCGGCGCAGCCGGAAACATGACTCAGGTGCGGTCGCTCGCCGGTATGAAGGGCCTGGTGACCAACCCGAAGGGTGAGTTCATCCCGCGTCCGATCAAGTCTTCCTTCAAGGAAGGCCTGACGGTCCTCGAGTACTTCATCAACACGCACGGTGCTCGTAAGGGTCTGGCCGACACGGCGCTTCGTACCGCCGACTCGGGCTACCTGACGCGTCGTCTCGTGGACGTCTCGCAGGATGTCATCGTTCGGGAGACCGACTGTGGCACCGAGCGCGGCATCGTCACGACCATCGCCGAGAAGCTCGCCGACGGCACGATGATTCGCGACGCACACGTCGAGACCAGTACTCGTGCACGCACACTCGCAACGGATGCGGTCGACGCGAACGGCAACATCATCGTCGCCCGTGGCCACGATGTCGGCGACCCCGCTATCGACGCTCTCATCGAGGCAGGCATCACCGAGGTCAAGGTCCGATCGGTGCTCACCTGCACCACCGGCACCGGCGTCTGCGCTACCTGCTACGGCCGTTCGATGGCCACCGGCAAGCTCGTCGACATCGGCGAGGCCGTCGGTATCGTCGCAGCACAGTCGATCGGTGAGCCCGGAACGCAGCTCACCATGCGTACCTTCCACCAGGGTGGTGTCGCCGGAGATGACATCACCGGTGGTCTGCCTCGCGTGACGGAGCTGTTCGAGGCACGTGTGCCGAAGGGCAAGGCTCCCATCGCGGACGTGTCGGGACGCATCCAGCTCGAGGACGGCGATCGTTTCTACAAGATCACCATCGTCCCGGACGACGGCGGCGAAGAGGTTGTCTACGACAAGCTCTCCAAGCGTCAGCGTCTGCGCGTCTTCAAGCACGACGACGGCACCGAGCGCCTCTTGGCGGACGGTGACCACGTCGAGGTCGGCCAGCAGCTCATGGAAGGTGCTGCCGATCCGCACGAGGTTCTGCGCGTGATGGGTCCTCGCCAGGTTCAGATCCACCTGGTCAACGAGGTCCAGGAGGTGTACCGCAGTCAGGGCGTGTCGATTCACGACAAGCACGTCGAGACGATCGTGCGCCAGATGCTCCGTCGTGTGACGATCATCGACTCCGGCTCCACCGAATTCCTGCCCGGTTCTCTGACCGAGCGCAGCGAGTTCGAGGCGTCGAACCGTCGCGTCGTCGCCGAAGGTGGCGAGCCCGCAGCCGGACGTCCGGTCCTGATGGGTATCACCAAGGCATCGCTGGCAACCGATTCGTGGCTGTCGGCAGCGTCCTTCCAGGAGACCACTCGTGTGCTCACCGATGCGGCTATCAACACCCGCAGCGACAAGCTCATCGGTCTCAAGGAGAACGTCATCATCGGTAAGCTCATCCCGGCTGGTACCGGCATCAACCGGTACCGGAACATCCAGGTGCAGCCCACCGAGGAGGCACGTGCCGCGGCATACGCGGTGCCGTCGTACGACGATCAGTACTACAGCCCGGACGGCTTCGGCCAGAACACCGGTGCCGCAGTGCCGCTCGACGACTACGGTTTCTCCAACGAATACCGCTGAGCGACGAAAGTCGCAGTGGCACGGTTGAGTGTGCGTGTGTGCACTCAACCGCACCACTAGGAAGCCCCGCACCCAGTTTGGGTGCGGGGCTTTTTCGTGTTCAGACCTAACGTTCCGAAGTCGCCGCGACCCGATGCTCGCGATCCGTTCGCGGAACCGCCCGAGCAGCCACTGCCACTCCGATGATTGCGACGGCAGCGAACGTGCCGAGCAGCAGCTGTGCCGAGTGCAGCGTCGAGGGCTCCCCGATGTTCACCAGCACACCGGCCAGAGCTGCGCCGAACGCGTTGGCGATCAGCTGAATTGTGTTGATGGCGGCCGAAGCCCGTGCGCCCTCGCCAGGTTCGGCAACAGCAGTCATTGCACCGACCGCCAGGTGCGGCCAGGCGATGCCGATTCCGGCGCCCGCGACAAGCAGTCCGACGATCCATGCGACAAGGACACCGGCTCCCGCCTGATCGGTCAGGAACGCAGCCATGATTCCCAGCCCGACGGCGACGAGGACCGGCCCGGCGATGATGATTCGCCGCACGACGCGTGGTGACGAGGCCGAGGCGCTGGGGATCTCACCGAGAGTCCATCCCAAAGCCAGAGCCGCACCGAGGAATCCGGCAGCGAGAGGCGCCAATCCTGCGAGTCGCTGGCCGAAGAGCGGGATGAACGTTTCGACTGTCGACGCAACGGCGAGCACGACGATCGTCAGGTACACCCACTTCAGCGAGGATCGACTGAACGTCGACGGCGGCAGCACGCCGTGATCGGTGCGTCGGTCGGCTGCGACGAATGCGACCAGCAGTAGTACCGCCGCGACAACCATGGTTGCGGTGACGGCGAGATGGGACATGATTCCTGCGACGCTCACCAACAGCGCTGCTGCGGTCAACAGAGCCAGCGAGAGAACCGGTACCGGGCTCCGGGTGGAGCTACCGGCGGTATGCGCCGGAAGTGCACGGGGGACGAGGGCACCTACTGCGATGGCTGCGATGACCAGCACGCCGAATGCCAGTCTCCACGCACCGAATTGAGCGAAGACTCCACCGATCGCGGGCCCAGCGAACGTTCCGACGCCCCACATGGCCGATACCAGTGCTGCGCCACGCGTCCAGAGATGTTTCGGGAGCGCGGCGTTGATGACGGCGTAGCCGAGACCGGCCAGTAGACCACCTCCCGCGCCTTGAACGGTTCGGCCGACCAGGAGGAGTTCCATCGTCGGACTGAGTGCACACACGACGGTGCCGAGCGCGAAGACCGTGAGCCCGATCAGGTAGGCCCCTCTCGGCCCTCGGGCGGCGAGGAGGTTGCTGACCATCATCGAGGAGACCACGGACGCGATGAGGAACACTGTCGCCGTCCACGCGTAGTAGCGTTCGCCGCCGATCTCCTCGATGGCGGTGGGGAGCAGGCTTGTCGTGAGGTAGACGTTGGTCGCGTACAACGCGACGCCGCCTGCGAGAACCGTGGCGGTGCCGAGGTAGCGACCGGTCAGAAGTTGTTGCCAGGTTCCGACGGGAGAGTTGTTGGGGGAGTGCATGTCTACGAACCTAAAACCTCGAGTGCACTCCAGGTCAACCGTGGACTGTCGAGGGACACGGTTCGAAGAAGAGGGGACAGTCAGCGCCCGTCGGCGATCACCCGAGCAACGTTGCGCTCTGCGAGCGCTGTGATGGTCAGCGACGGGTTGACCGCGCCGGTGCTGCCGGGGATCAACGCGCCGTCCATGACGTACAGACCGTCGTGACCTTTGACTCGGCCGTAGGAGTCGGTGACGTCGCCGAGGACCGCGCCGCCGAGTGGATGCGCAGTGAACGTGTCGTCGACGTCACGAGTGAACGGCTCAGCCGATACGACGGTGCCGCCGGCCTCGGCCATCCTGTTCTGCACTGCGCGTAGCGCTTCGACAGTGTCGCGGCTGCCGCCCCGCGGCCAGGACAGTGTCATACCGTCGCTTGCGGCGTCGTATCGGAAGTCCGCGCGTAGCGGGTCGATGGTCATGCCGAGTGAGCCGAGGAAACCGAGATCCCATGGCACACCGGGGACATACCAGTTCTCGACGGTGACGGGAATGCTCGATTCGTCGACGATGCGCGAGGCACACGGCGCTGCCTGCGGAACGCCTGCGGCGGGACCGAGCGAGCGCGTCATGGACGCATCGCCGTTGGTTCCCCAACCGCGCCCGACGAATTCGTTCAGATTTCCCAGCGCGCCGGTGGCTTGCGCGCGCAGCAGAAGCTCCGTGGTGCCGATCGAGCCGGCGCCGAGGACGAGCTTGTCGCACGTCACCGTTCTCGTTTCGAGGACGTTGCCCTCGGGATCGAGCCGTCGGACCTCGACGCGGTATCGGCCGCCGGATTCGGTGCCGATCGAGGCGACCTCGTGGCTGTGGCACACAGTCGCACGGCCGGTGCCCTCGGCTTGCGGAATGTAGTTCTGCGTCAGGTCGTACTTGGCGCCGTTCGAGTTTCCGAATGTGCTCGCCCCGACGATCGCCGACGGGCGGGATCGTCCGGCGATCTCGTCGCGTACGACGTTCCAGTTCCAGGTGCCGTCGACCGCTTGGGGTTGGAAGCCGGCGCGTCGGGCATGGTCGTCCCACGTCCGTGAATGCGCGAAGTTCGGGCTGTCGTAGATATCGGCGGGGATCGTCGACGGCAGCAGCATCGACCGTGCCCTGGGGTACCAGGATGACGCCATCTCGTCGTAGTCGAGCCGACCGCCGAAGGACATGTCGAAGTACCGCTTTTCGGGAGCGATGGTGACGCCGGTGTAGACGATGGACCCACCGCCGACAGCCGCTGCGCGCCACACCGAGAGGTTCTCGAACCGGGTCGTGTCGAGCACGCCATTGAAACGGTCGACCGGCCCGACGGGCATGCCGGTGATGTTGGTGAACGAGCCTTGCTGCCACAGTCCACGCCCGTCGGCGGTCATGTCTGCGGTGAAGATCTCGCGCCACGGATCACGTGGCCACCGGAGCCCGCGCTCGAGGATCGTGACCTGGCTTCCGGCCTGGGCGAGCCGAAGAGCAGCGGCGCTCGCACCGAAGCCCGAGCCGATCACGATGACGGACGAATGATCGGGCGGACGCGGCGGATCGGCGAACAACTCGGGGACGAGTGACCGGATCGAACCGACGCCGATCGGCAACGCTCCAGCGCGTCCCGCCGCGACAACGGGCGGTGCCGCCAATCCGACCAGTCCTGCGGCTGCCAGCTGAAGCAGTTGCCTGCGTTTCACGTGTGGTGTGTCCCCTGCACTCGATCCGACCCGAGAAGTGATTGTTCCCTATCCGTTCGGCGAAAAGCGACCGAACAGTAGCATGCGGTGACATCTCCCAGGCTCCCCTCAGATCGAGGTGGGAGACTGCCCAAGATGATCATCGTTCTCGGCGCCGCTTTTGTGACGGCTGCACTGTTGGCCGTGGTGGCGCACCTGGTGGATTCGCGAAGCCAGGCCGTTCTCGTCGCCGGTTCCCTCGCCCGCATTCCGATGTTCGGTTCGGTTCCGGGAGCAGTTATGTTGACCTTCGGCCTGGGGTGGACAGGTGCCGCAATCGGCGGTGCAGCGATTCTTGCCGCAGCGTGGACCCAGGCGCCGCTCTGGATCCGGCGGTTCCGGCGTCGACCGGCGTTGGGGACTCCGTTCACCGTCCTGCATGCGAACATCTTGCTCGGTCAGGCCGACACCGAGGCAATCATTGCCCTGCTGGACAAGTACGAACCCGATGTCCTGACGGTCGTCGAGCTGACCCCGCAGGCGCATCAGCGTCTGTTCGACGCGGGTCTCCGAGACCGGCTACCGGAGTCGTTCGTCAGTCCGGCGGCAGGCGGCGAGGGCACGGGGATCTATTCGCGTCACCCGCTATCTGACCACGAGCGCCACGACGGCTATGTGACAGAACTGCTGTCGGCGCGCGTGCACGTTCCCGGCGGGATTTCGCCTCTCGTGTTCGCGGCCCATCCCGTTCCGCCGTGGCCGCGCCACCCCGAGGCATGGGTCCGTGAGCTGGCCGCGATCAGGCAGATGCTCGCGAAGATCCCGGTCGACGACGGCCCGGTCGTGG
>NZ_LVCV01000691.1 GCF_001647195.1 Rhodococcus sp. EPR-157
GGGCCATCTCGCGACCTATCACGCAGAGTGGAAACTTCCGCCGCTAATCGCGATCGACCACGTTCTCGTGCGCGACGCGTCGGTGACCGAGGTGGGCCTGGTGGATCTGCCCGGATCCGATCACCGAGGCATCCGCGCCTCGCTCGTTCTCTAACGCTGCGGGAGCTCCTGTACCGCCCACTTGTTGCCGTCGGGATCGGCGAAGAACACGAACTTTCCCCAACCGAGGTCGACGACGGGTTCGACCTCGACACCGGCTGCGATGAGGTGGTTCCGGGCTTCCTCGGCGCTGTCGACGACAACCTGCATCCCTTCGACGCTGCCGGGGGCCGCGTCGGTGATGCCGGTTCCGATGGCGATCGAGCACGCCGATCCCGGCGGCGTCAGCTGGACGAAGCGAATCCCGTCCGACGGACTCGCGTCGTGGTCGGCGTTGAACCCGATCCGGGTGTAGAAATCCTTGGCGCGATCCACGTCGGTGACGGGAATCATTACGAGCTCGAGCTTGATGTCCATGAGGTTCTCCTGTGTCGAGGTTCTCCGGTGTCGGGTAGAAACGAGTCTTGCTCCGATTGCGGACAATTTCGGTCCTCGATCACGCCGATTCGCGCAAAGAAATATGCACGACGTGACGACGGTTGCGCTTGAGGTGATTTTGTCCCTGCTCGATCGGTCTCGAACCCGCGACGGGTATTCGGATGGCGCTGCGCTCACAGCGACGATCGAGCGAGCGATCAACGCCGAGAAGCTCGGCTATCACCGGTTCTGGGTCGCCGAGCATCACGGTGTGCCCGGCATAGCGAGCGGGTCGCCTGCGGTTCTTCTTGCGTCGGTCGGTGCCAGGACGTCGAGCATTCGCATCGGATCTGGTGGTGTGATGCTGCCCAACCACCAGCCGTTCGTCGTCGCGGAACAGTTCGCGATGCTCGAGGCTCTGTATCCGGGGCGGGTCGACCTCGGCGTCGGTCGCTCGCTCGGCTTCACCGAACCGGTTCGGGCAGCTCTTCGCACAGGACGCGACGAGTCGGACACGTTCGCTGCCGATCTGGATGAACTGTGGAGCTACTTCGACGGCACCGCAGCGGTGACGCTTCGTCCCGCAGTTGTGCCGCCGCCGGTCTACGTCCTCGCAACGGGGCAGGGTCTCACCGTCGCTGCCGCAGCCGGTCTGCCCGTGGTCGTCGGAGGTCCGATCCTGACGAGCGACGGTTCGGCGCTCGAGGACTATCGACGTCGCTACCGACCCACCATCCAGAACCCGCACCCTCGTGTCGTCGTCTCGCTCGACATCACCGTCGCCGAGACCACCGAACGTGCGCGCACCTTGGCTCTCCCCGAGGCGTGGGCGATGGCGCAATCTCGGCGAACCGGTGAATTCCCGCCCCTGACGCACCCGTCGCAGATCGACCTGAACGCTGCGCCTGCGCGCACCCGCGAGCGCGTCGAAAGGTCGCTCGCCTCCGCAGTTCTCGGCACTCCCGACGAGGTGTCCGATCAGCTGGAGAAGCTGATCGATCGCACCGATCCCGACGAGATCCTGGCATCGACGTCGACGTACGACCGAAAAACACTGTTCGACGCCGATGCCCAGCTGATTCAGCTGGCGCGCTCGCTGTCGAGGTGACTTGTGGAAGATCGGCATCTGACTGGTCTGGCCAGAGAAGTTGGACCTGCTCGGAGTCATCGGCATCGAGGCAGATGCGCGCTACTGTGGAGTGAGGCAGAGGTAAGCGGACGCACGGAGGCGCACCATGGCAGGAAAGAAGATTGACCGGGTTCACGCACAGACCGCGCTCGAAACCGTCCGGGAGAACCCCGCGATCGCTCTCATCGCTGCTGCCCCGGCACTCGTGGTCTTCGCGGTGGTCTGGTGGCTCGCCGGATTCGGCACCGCGCTGCTGCTGCTCATCGCGCTCGGCGTCGTCGGATTCGTCGTCGCGAAGATTCGGCGCTGATCGCCCCTCCCCGGCCCTCCCTGGTGACCGAATGTCTCATTCGGTCTCCGGCCGTGAGCGAACGACTCATTCGGTCACTTGGAGTAGACGAACGACTCATTCGGTCTCCGATTGGGAGCGAACGACTCATTCGGTCACTCCAAGTAGACGAACGGCTCATTCGGTCACTTGGAGTAGACGAACGACTCATTCGGTCACTTGGAGTAGACGAACGACTCATTCGGTCACTTGGAGTAGACGAACGACTCATTCGGTCACCTGGAGGCTGAGCGAACGACCCATTCGGTCCTACCGCGGAACGTGGAACGCCGTGAGCGCCGCGACACCGCGACCGATCTCCGACCACGGTACGTCGACGGTCAGCACCGCCAGCGCGGACGTCGGGAACTTCCTCCCGATCTCGATTGCCGCCTCGGATCCGGTTGCCTCCGCCAATTCCAGTGCAGTGAACGGTATTCCGGGCGCATGCCCGACGACGAGGAGGGTGGTCACCGAGTCGTCGGTCCGCGCGATCTCTTCGATGATCTCCTCTGGTGACGCGCCGTAGATCGTCTCCTCGAACGTGGTTGCAGCGTCGATCCCAGTGGCCACCAGGGTCTGGCGAGTCCGAGTTGCTGTCGAGCAGATCACCGCATCGACACCGCCCAGGGTGTCGGTGATCCATACCCCGGCGAGCGCTGCTTCGCGTTGCCCGCGCTCGGCGAGCGGTCGGTCGTGGTCCGGCGTTCCCTCCGGATAACCGGACTTACCGTGCCGCATGAGGACGAGGGTTCGAGTCATGTTCACTACCGTATCGGTCCCGCGGCACCGGTACCGGAGGTGGCGAGCTCGCAGCCGGTGCGTCGCTAGCAGCCCTTCGTGGGCGCCGCCAGGACCACACCTGCTACCTTGAACGCCGTTCAAGCTTGTATTACTAGGAGTGGTCATGTCAGGTATCGAAGGCGTACGGGAGACAACGGTGTCGGGTTCGAAGGTGCGAATCTCGGCGCGAGAAATGGCGCAGATCGCGGTGTTCGCCGCGCTCATTGCTGCTCTCGGTTTGGCCGGCGCGATCACGGTCGGGTTCAGCGGTGTACCGATCACACTGCAGACGCTCGGCGTCATCCTGGCCGGTGCGGTTCTCGGTCCACGCAAGGGTGTCGCCGCTGTCGCAGTCTTCATCGCGCTCACCCTCATCGGCCTTCCACTTCTGTCGGGCGGCCGAACGGGGCTGACGGCCCTGGCCGGACCAAGTGCGGGTTACCTCGTCGGTTGGATTCCGGCGGTATTCGTCATCGGCCTGCTCACAGCCCGCATCCTGCCGAAATACCCGCTGGTGCTCGGACTGCTGATCAACGCGCTCGGCGGGATCGTGGTCGTCTACGTCTTCGGAACCATCGGCCTGCTGCTGCGTACCGATCTCGGACTGTGGGCCGCAATCTCGACCAACTTCGCGTTCCTCCCCGGAGATCTGGTGAAGGTAGTCATCGCCACAGTCGTCGCGAAAAGTGTGCACCGGGCCTATCCCGGCATCATCGCGACCAGGTGAGCTTGCGTCCGGGCGGGTCGGGGACCGATATCGCGATCGATGTCGGCGGCAGCACACTGTCCTACGACCGATTCGACGCCGCGGTCGCAGAGTGGCCCGAAGCCGCCGTCCACGACGCCTCGGCCCTGGCACTACCCGAAGCACTGATCTGCGTGTTCGCCGCAGCTCGCCAGGGCGCAGCGGTGCTCGTCGAGGATCCAACTGCTCGTCCGGTCCGCTCGGAGATCCCCGACGGTGCGTTCCTGCTCGTCGGAACATCCGGATCGACCGGCACGCCTCGTCCGCTGGCCCGTACGGCGCAGTCGTGGACCGACAGTTTCGAGGAGTTCACCTCGATCACTGGGATCACCGCCTCCGACCGGGTGCTCGTGACCGGCCCGCTGCACGCCACCATGCATCTGTTCGGCGCTGTTCACGCGCTGTGCGTCGGTGCATGCGTCACCGACGACGAACGAACGGCCACGGTGACGCACGCCGTCCCCGCAGTGCTTCGGGAGCTGCTGCACCACGCGCCGAACCTGCACACCGCCGTCGTGGCCGGGACCTCGCTCGATGCAGGCGCGGAAAAGCGTGCGCGCGGCCTGCGACTCGTCGAGTACTACGGCGCCGCTGAGCTGTCGCTCGTCGCGGCACGAGTGGGCGCCGGGCCCCTGCGTCTGCTGGACCGCGTCGAGGCCGAGATCAGGGACGGTCTGCTGTTCGTCCGTTCGCCCTACCGCGTTCTGGGTGCCGACGAGTGGGTCGGAGTCGGCGACCTTGCGGAACTGCGCCCGGGTGGCGAACTCGTCGTGCACGGTCGGGGGAGTTCGGCGGTGAATGTCGGGGGAACGACCATCCTTGCCGAGGACGTCGAACGGATTCTCGACGCCATTGTCGGCGTCAAGGCGTCCGCGGTCGTCGGCACCCCCCACGCTGTTCTCGGTCAGACAGTGACTGCGGTGCTCGAGCTGGAGCACAGCACGCGAGACCAGACCGCGTTGCTGGCACGAATCAAGGACCAGGCACGCGCGTCGCTGCAGAAGGAGGCCGTGCCGCGTCGGTGGACCGTCGTCGACGAGCTCCCTCGAACGGGCAGCGGCAAGATCGCACGGGCCCGAGTGACAGACTCGCAACCATGACCCGAGCAGCCAAGGACGCCCCTGTTCTCGTCGCGCCGTGGCGTACGCCGATCGGCAACGCCGGTCACGGCTTCGCGGACCTCACGACGACAGATCTGGCTGCTCCGGTTCTCCGGGCCACGATGCGAACGCTGCGCGAAGTCGGCTGTACCGCCGAGGTCGACGATGTCGTTCTCGGTAACTGCCTCGGGCCCGGTGGCGATCCGGCACGGATCGCCTCGCTCGCGGCAGGCCTCGGCGTCGACGTTCCGGGTGTCACGGTCGACCGTCAGTGCGGGTCCGGACTGGACGCGGTCATGCAGGCAGCTGCGCGAGTCAAGAGCGGTGACGATCAGCTGATTCTCGCCGGTGGCGTCGAGTCGGCGAGTACCGCGCCGTGGCGGTTCTGGCCCCCGCGCCGTAGTTCCGAGCAAGACAGTGGTATCGAGCCGGTCAGGTACACACGGGCTCCGTTCGCGCCGAAGGGGTTTCCCGATCCGGACATGGGAGTGGCCGCCGACTGTCTTGCTCGCGTGCGCGGGATCAGCCGGGAGCGTCAGGACGCGTACGCCTCACGTTCACATATGGCTGCTGCTGCAACAGATTTCACCGGTGAAATCGTATCCGTGGCGGGCATCGAGCGTGACCAGCGGATCAGGCCGAACATGAGTGAGGGTAGGTTGGCGCGCTTGCGACCGACGTTCACTGCGGACGGCACTGTCACTGCGGGAAATTCGTGCGGAATCTCGGACGGGGCCGCGGTGGTC
>NZ_LVCV01000692.1 GCF_001647195.1 Rhodococcus sp. EPR-157
GGTCTCGGCCCGGTCCCCGCCATCGAGAAGGTGCTCGCTCGCACCGGAGTTGCTCTGTCCGACATCGGCATCGTGGAGATCACCGAGGCATTCGCCTCCGTGGTTCTTGCGGTGTCCGACGAGTTGGGTCTCGACGAGAGCCTACTGTGCCCGCAGGGTGGCGCGATCGCGATGGGGCATCCGTGGGGCGCGTCCGGTGCGATACTGCTGGTGCGGTTGGCACGTCAGATGTCGACCCCGTCCGGACCGGAACTCGGTCTCGCGGCCTGCGCGATCGGTGGAGGTCAGGGAATAGCAATGATCGTGGAGCGTGTGCGGTGAGTGAGATCGTCTTCGATGCCGTCCGGCACGCATTCGGAGAACGGGAAGTGTTGCGTGGGATAGATCTTCGTATCACCGAGCGGCGCGTCGGCATCATCGGATCGAACGGGTCGGGCAAGTCGACGCTGGCGCGCACCATCAACGGTCTCCTCGCTCCGAACTCGGGAACCGTGACGGTCGACGGTGTCGACGCCGCGAAGAAGGGCGCGCAGGTCCGCAAGAAAGTCGGGTTCGTCTTCACCGACCCCGACACACAGATCGTAATGCCCACCGTCGCCGAGGATCTCGCGTTCTCACTGCGACGTTCCGGACTGAGCAAGCAGGACGTCGCCGAGCGCGTGCAGGACATCATGGTTCGCTTCCGGCTCGACGGCCATGCCGAGCACCCGGCACACCTGTTGTCCGGCGGGCAGAAACAGTTGCTCGCGATCGGCGCGGTGCTGATCCGTCGACCGGAGGTCGTCGTCGCCGACGAACCGACGACGCTGCTCGACCTCCGCAATGCCCGTGTCGTCGCCAACGCGCTCGATTCGATGGACCAACAGGTCATCGTCGTCACCCATCAGCTGGCTCTCTTGGACTCGTTCGAGCGGGTGATCGTCATCGACGACGGACTGGTGGCGTTCGACGGAACCCCGGACGATGCGGTACCGGCGTATCGGGAGTTGGTCATGTGATCGGGTTGTATCGGCCCGGTAGCTCGCTGCTGCATCGGATGCCCGCAGGAGTGAAGCTGCTGCTCTTGCTGTTGACGATCATCGCGGCAACGCTCTTTGCGCGCACCCCCGTCGCTGTCGGTGCGGTCGCACTTGCCGTCGCGGCGTTGTTCGCTGTCGCCCGAATCCCCGTGAAAGTAGCGTTGGCCCAGCTTCGGCCGGTGCTGTGGATGATGCTGATCATCGGAATCTTCCAGTTGATCATCACGTCTCCGACGCGCGCGATCGTGGTGTGTGGGGTGCTGATGATCTCGGT
>NZ_LVCV01000693.1 GCF_001647195.1 Rhodococcus sp. EPR-157
CGTTGCGCCGCTTCGGCGTCGATCCGGACCGGGTAGGGCTGATGCTCGCGCTGGCCATCCGATGCATCCCCATCCTGGCGACCATCGTGCACGAGGTGTCCGAGGCGAGAAAGGCTCGCGGACTGCAGTGGTCGATGACCGCTCTGGCGACACCGGTTCTGGTCCGGGCGCTTCGTACGGCAGATGCAATGGGAGATGCGCTGATCGCCCGAGGCGTCGACGATGACTGAACTGCTCGCCGAGCGCATTGCTCGCCACGCATGCGACATTCCGGATGCGCATGCCGTCGTCGACCGTCGGGAATCGGTGTCGTACGCCGAGTTCTGGGCGAGGGTGACCCGCGCGGCCGCGGGGATGCGCGGTATGCGGCGGATCGCCGTTCTGCCGACGTCGGATGTCGGTTCACTCGTGGCGGTGACGGCGGCGATGCGCTCGGGCGTCGGAGTGGTATTGCTGCACCGGCACCTGCTCGCCGGCCAGTTCGCGCACGTCATCGAGCTCACCCAACCTGGCGCCGTGATCGCTGCGCCGGCCGCGCATCGGCGACTGCGCCAGCTCGGTTGCGAGAGCCCACGCGCGAACCTCGACTCGGACGGGCAACACGACACGGCATGCGCGCTGAGCGAATTGCTTGTGGGCATCACGTCGGGCACCACCGGCGAGCCGAAGCTCTTCGTCCGAAACCAGTTGTCGTGGGCGCGGACGCTCGATCGTAGCGACGAGGTGTTCGACGTCCGGCGCGGTGATCGGGTGTCGACGCCGGGAGTCCTCGACCACACCCACTTCCTGTACGGCGCGCTGCACGGGTTGACCCGCGGAGCATGTGTCGACCTCCGACCGGTCGCAGAGGCGATGACCAGCGCTCCGACGCATCTGTATTCGGTTCCGACCATCGCCTGGGATGTCGTGCGATCGGGAATCGGGACGGTGCCGAGCGTTCGAGAGGTGCTTTCCAGCGCGGCGCGGTGGCCGTCCTCCGGGCGGGAGGCGCTGCAGGCGGTGCTGCCCAACGCGTCGTTGGTGCATTTCTACGGCGCGTCGGAATTGAGTTTCGTGTCCTACGACCGCGGAGTCGATCCAGGGGCAGGGACGCTGTTCGACGGTGTGGACGCAGAAATCCGCGATGGGATCGTCCATGTTCGGAGCGACATGCTGTTCGACGGTTATCTCACCCGCGGCGGAATCTCGGGTGGGCCGAAGGACGGGTGGATGACGGTCGGGGACAGGGGAAGTCTCGACAACAGGGACGGGGGCGGCCGGACACTGATTCTGTTCGGCAGGGATTCCGAGACGTTGATCAGAGCAGGTCTGAACGTCGAACTTGCGCCGATCGAGGCTGCAGCACTGGATATTCCGGGTGTCGACGAGGCTGCTGTCGTCGCCATAGCGGATGCGCGAATGGGTGAAGTGCCCGCGTTGGCGGTGGTGCTCCATTCGGATGGACCGTCAGGTGGGGAGATCCGTCGCGCGTTGCGTGCGGCTCTGCCGAGCCCGAGCATGCCGTCGCGCATCCTTGTGCTCGACGGCCTGCCGCGGACGCCGCGCGGCAAGCTCGACCGTCAGGCTCTCGGGGCGACCTTCGCGACGCACCGCGCGACGCCGGAGACCACGAACCACATCGTCAGTGCCCCGCCTTCGTAGCGATGTCGAATGCTGACGTGCTCACCGGCGAGGATGGGGGAGAGGTATTCGATGACGGCACGGTGCGGGACGCTGAGCAGGTCGGTCCGGTCGACGAGTAGTTCTTCCACCGCGTGCCAATATGCCGCGTTGTTGACGTGGTTGAACGAGTCGATGTCGGTGGCGCGCAACGGAAATTGCACATCGGTATGCGACTGCGCGGGCGCAGGCTCGGTCAGCCATGCCTTCCAGCGCAGGCGACGCTCCTCGGTGGTGCGGGCCAGCAAGTCCAGTGCGTCGTCGCTGATGCGAGTCGGCATTCCGGTGGTGGCGCTGATGTTGATCCAGAAGCCCTCGGTCTCGATCGACGCGCCCTTGTCGGTCGTGATGTCCACCCGCATGTTGGACCACCGCGTCGACATCGAGGAGCACCAGCGCCGCATGTGTACTCGGTCGGGGAACTTCACCGGGGTGTGGACGTCGACAACCGTCCGGCGCACGATCCAGAACGGATCGGTTTCACCGAGCGATGTGGCTGCGAGGTTGTCCGAGCCGATGTCCTGCAGGTAGCGGGCGATCCCGTCGAACCTGAGACGGTTGTCTGGGTCCACGTCGCCGGTGCGCACGGTCCAATCGGTTTCGAATCCTTCCCCCGGCGGAGGGGCGGGGGCCAATGGGTCGTCGAAGCTCAGTGGTTCGGTGCGGGTTCCGCTGGCCACAGGTGTGCTCCCTCGTTCGGCAGGGTCCATCGCCTAGAACCTACCCGCCCGCGGCCTCAGAGCACTCGACGCGCCTTCATTCCGTCGAACACCGGACCGATCCGGACGACGTCGCCGAACGTCGGGGCGTGCACCATCTGTCCGTTGCCGGCGTAGATGGCGACGTGACCGGGTCCGCCTGCCTGCCAGTTGCCGAACAACAGGTCTCCGGGCTGCGCCATCGTCAACGGGATCTCGG
>NZ_LVCV01000694.1 GCF_001647195.1 Rhodococcus sp. EPR-157
GCAATCGAAGCCGCCACCGGACGGTCCGTTGATGTTGCCGCCTCCCCACACGTACGGCAGTCCGAGGTAGTCCATGGCCGAATTGACGGCACGGCCGCCGATAGCTGCAAGGTCGAGCGTCGAGAGCGGGTTGAGGATGCCGGCGAACTGCATCTCCGTCGCCCTGATCTTCGCGACGTACGGCTTTGTCTGATTCTCGTAATCGGGTGTTCCCGACGGCATTCCGCCCGATCGGAGAACAGCGCCGGCACCTGCGTTGTATCCGGCGATGGTCAGGTCCAGGGTGTCGCCGGAGACCCGCCCTTCGGACTTCCACCTCGCCACCTGTTTGTTGATGTCGCACAACAGATTTCCCGACGCCATCACCGAGTCGGCGATGCCGTTGACGTCGGCGATGCCGTCACCGTCGGCGTCCTTGCCGTACGTCTGCCAGGTTCCCGGCATGAACTGGCCGGGTCCGCGGGCGCCGCTCGAGGACACGGGAGCTGTCGGGCCGTAACGGAATCCGTTCTCGGCGGCGTAGAGAGCGGCGATTGTGGGGGCCTTCACCCCGTCGCAGATGGCTCCGGCCTTCATCAGCCACGGTACGAAGGCCGTGATCGCTCCGATAGGAGAGCTCGATACGCCGGTGAACGTAGCGGGCATTCCGGGAAACAGCGCCCGGCGAAGCGCTTCGGCTGCCGGCATGAACGCTGTCTGCGACGCGAGGTCGCCGAGCGAGAAAGTGGAGGTCCCGAACTGGACGGCTCCGGCTCTGCTCGGTATCACCGCCCCGAGCGAGGTGATCGTGGAAGTCGGACTGCTGACCACCGGGGTCACCACGGACGTTGTCGACTCGGGCGCGGCGGGCGCAGCCTCGTCGGGAGCGTCGGTTTCTTCGGTTTCGGTGGGCGGCAACAATGGTTCCGCGGCGTCTTCGACGGCAGCTGCTGCGTTGTCGAGCATCACGTCCGCTGTGTCGCGTTGAGCCTCCGGCAATGTGGCCAGCAGACCGTCGAGCTGTTCTTGCAGGCCTGGTGCAGCCTCCTCGGCTGCGGCGGCGACCCCTGCGGCACCGTCCTGGATGGGCGGCGGCAGGTCGGTCCCTGCTGCTGCTCCTGCTGCGGACACAAGTACGGCAACGATGACTGCGATTGGATCGCCTGCCATGTAACAACTCCTGGTGCCTGAAATTTCCCGCCCCGACGTACGACGCCGGCTCACTGTAGTGAGCTGACTCACATCATCATGCACTGCCGGATCGTTCCGTGGGGCGGATTACCGGGTGTCGCATTGTGTTGGGTCACAAAGGGTCGTCGCGCGATAGGCTGGCGTCGACTCGACCACGACAGACTCGGAAGGCCCGTCATCGACAAGTACCTGGTGTCACCGGAGACGGTATGGGACCCCGGCGCTCAGCTGCTGTCCCAGTGCATCGTCGTCGCGAATTCCGCTCGCACGCTGTACCTGTCCGGGCAGACGGCCATCACTGCAGACGGACGATTCGAGGGCGTCGGTGATGTCGAGACACAGATCCGATTGTCGTTCGAGAACATCCGGCTGATCCTCGACGCGGCCGGCGGCACGCTCGACAACGTCGTCAAGCTGACGGTGTACTTCGTGAATCTGGACGATCTCGACACCTACACCGGCATCCTCGGTGAGCTGTTTCCGAAGATGAGGCCCGCGCAGACCGTCGTCGAGGTGTCACGTCTCGCGTTGGACGAACTGTTGATCGAAATCGACGCGACGGCAGTCCTCTAGAACAGGGTCGACCAGTAGTCGGAGAATCGGATGCCGATCAGCGCGATCACCACGGCGTACCACACCGCCGCAATGGTCCAACGCCACTCGAGCAGCAGCTTCGGGACAGCGCCCGCGTGGTCCGGGTCGACCAGTTGCGACAGAGACACCATGAATATCGGCAGCATCACCGCCCAGACCACCATGCAGTACGGGCACAGGGCGCCGATTTCGTACAGGCTTTGCACGATGAGCCAGTGGACGAAGACCTCGCCCAGCAGGGATCCCAAGGACAGCCCGAGCCAGAACCAGTGCGGCAGTTCGATCCGCGCCAGCGTCAATACCCCGGTGACCACGACGACGGTGAACGCCACGATTCCGATGATGGGATTCGGGAATCCGAACAGTGCTGCCTGATCGGTCGTCATCACCGATCCGCAGGACAACACCGGATTCAAGCTGCACGACGGCACGTACGACGCGTCCTCGAGCAGCTTGAAACGCTCGATCGTCAGCGCCAGTGCGGCGAGAAGTCCTCCGAACCCGCCGACCGTCAGGACCCACGCTGTGGTTCTGCTCGCTTTCACTGCGCGGCTGTGATGGCTGCGCGCAGCCCGTCCGGCGTCGGGTTCGACACGGTTTCGCCGTTGACCATCACGGTCGGGGTGCCCGTGACGCCGCCGTCGAGGACGCTTTGAGTCTGGCTCGTCACGTAGTCGGTGTAGGTCCCGTCGGTGATGCAACTGGACAGGTCCGGGCCGTCGATATTCGCCAACTGGGTGATCCCGAGAAGGTCGTCGTCGCTCAGGCCTGCGCCACCCTCGGTGGGCTGCTGCTCGAACATCGCCTTGTGCCAGGTGGGCCACGCCGATATGTCGGCGTCGGCGACGCACAGGCTCGCGTTGGCCGCGCGTGTGGAGTAGTTGGTCGAGGACATGCGGTCGAGAATCGCGATCGGCTTGTAGTCCACCGCGATCGTGTTGTCGGCAACCAGCTCGGACAGGGTGTCGCCGCTGATCGCCTCGAACTGCTTGCACGCCGGGCATTGGAAGTCCTCGACGACAGTGACGACTACCGACGCGTTCGGATCGCCGATACGAATCGCACCGTCCCCGGTGACAGATGACGGCGCGGACGCTGGAACAGCCGTGGTGTCCGAGTCCTTCCCCGCGATACTGAACCCGATGGCGGCGATCAGGGCGATGAGCACGACCGCGACGGCGACCTCGATCAGCGTGCGACGCTGCTTGTCCTTCTTACCGTGCAGTGCCGCCGCTGCCGCTTGCGCCTTCTTCTTGCTGTTGTTGCTCACCGAAAGAGTCCCTTGGTCGCCGAGAGGTGTCCTCGGACCAGCATAGGCGGCTGAACCTGAGCTCTAGCTGAGTGCGATCAGCCTCTCGACCGCAAACCCGTAGCCTGCGATACCGAGGCCGGCGATGACGCCACTGGCGATGGGCGAGACGAACGAATGATGGCGGAACTCTTCGCGAGCGTGGACGTTGCTGATGTGAACCTCGATGACCGGAACCTCGGGAATGACGAGGGCATCGCGTAGCGCGACGGACGTGTGGGTCAATCCGCCGGGGTTGATGACGATTCCCGACGCGTTGCCGCGCGCCTCGTGGATCCAGTCGATGATCTGGCCCTCGTGGTTCGACTGCTCGGCCCGCACTGTCCGGCCGTGCGCCGCGGCGGTCTTCTCACACAGGGCGACGACGTCGGCGAGCGTCTCGTGGCCGTACACCTCGGGCTGGCGGGTACCGAGCATGTTCAGGTTCGGTCCGTTGAGTACCAAGATGTAGCCGGTCATGTGCTGAACTCACTTTCTTGTCGCTGCCTACCGCCGGGTGCGATCCTTCCACAACCCACCCGGCAGAATGTTTGCAGTGAGAACTGTGTGGGTGGTCTGGGGTGTCGGCGTGTTCGCGTACATCGTCGGCGTTCTGCACCGCACTGCGTTCGGAGTCGCCGGACTTCAGGCCGCAGACCGATTCTCGATCAGCCCATCGTTGTTGGCGTCGTTCGTCGTACTGCAGGTCGTCGTCTATGCGGCGATGCAGATTCCGGCCGGTGTAGTTCTCGACCGGGTGGGATCGCGGAAGATGATCGCCACCGGCGCACTCCTGATGACCGTCGCGCAGATCACGCTCGCTGTCACCGAGTCGTTGCCGCTGGCAGTCGCGGCGCGGGCCCTGGTAGGTGTCGGCGACGCATTGACTTTCATCTCGGTTCTGCGTCTGGTGCCGCGATGGTTCGGGCCACGGCAGGTGCCGATCGTGTCGCAGCTGACGGGTCTTCTCGGTCAGATGGGACAGATCCTCTCCGCAGTTCCGTTCCTGATGCTGCTCAACGGTCCAGGGTGGACGTTCGCATTCGGCAGTGCGGCGTCGCTCGGTCTCGTGGCATTCGTGCTGGTGCTTGCGCTGATCCGGGACGCGCCACCCGGAGCGGAGATCGTCGAGAAGCCCACGTCGATGCGCGAGACCTTCGCAACGATCGGTCAGGTCTGGAAACGTCCGGGAACCCGGCTCGGCTTCTTCAGCCACATGGGAACGCAGTTCTCAATCACGGTGTTCGCGCTGCTGTGGGGGATACCGTACCTGACCTCTGCACAGGGCCTGTCGACGTCGACAGCCGGTGTACTGCTGTCGATTTCGGTGGTATCCGCGATCGTATCGGGGATCGGACTGGGGATCCTCACCGGACGCTATCCGATGCGTCGATCGTGGATGGTGCTCGCGATCATGATCAGCAACGCAGCGATGTGGGGAATCGTTCTCGCGTTACCCGGCCCGGCGCCGCTGTGGCTGCTGGTGGTCCTCGTCGTTGTGCTCTCGGTGGGTGGACCGGGCTCGGTCATCGGTTTCGACTACGCCCGGACGTTCAATCCGAGCGTGAATCTCGGTACCGCGCAGGGAATGGTCAACATCGGCGGATTCCTGGCCTCACTTCTCGTCATCGCGTCCATCGGGTGGATACTCGGTGCACTCGGCGGCTACACGTTCGATGCGTTCAGGGTCGCGTTCCTGGCGCAGTATCCGGTGTGGATCGTCGCGATCACAGGATTGATCGTCACCCGCCGGAAGACCCGCAGACAGTTGGCCGAGGAAGGCATCTATCCGCACACGATGCGAGAGATTCTGCAGCGGTTCCGGGACCGCTAGCGGACTGTTGCGACGGTAGTGGCCTCGGTGAGTCCTCGTAGGACCACCGGGTCCAGTGCTCGCCAGCGCTGCGCCTCGTCGGCGTCCGCGCTGTCGACCACGTGCTGGGCGACGAGCACCCGCGAGGGTTCACTCTTGGCGAGGTCCGACAGTCGGGCCGCGCAATTCACCGGTTCACCGATGACGGTGTATTCGTAGCGCTGGGTTGCGCCGATGTCGCCGGCGAAGACTTGACCGGCGGCGACGCCGATCCCGAAGTCCATCGAGTCGAGCGATCTCAGAGCCACGCGGAGCGTCCTTGCTGCCCGCAACGCACCCGCGGCAGGATCGTCGATCTGCTGCGGTGCACCGAAGATCGCCAGTGCGGCGTCGCCCTCGAACTTGTTGATGAAGCCGAGATTGGCGTCCACGGTGTCGACGACGATTGCCAAGAACTCGTTGAGTGCCTCGGCAACGCGTTCGGGCGGATGGTCGACGGCGAAGGTAGTGGATCCGACGAGGTCGATGAACAGAACTGCCGCGTATTGGACGTCGCCGCGAGGGAAGTCGGATTGCTCCAGTGCACGCGAGGCGACCTGCGTGCCGACGTGTCGTCCGAACAGATCTCGTAGTCGTTCGCGCTCGGTCAGTCCGGTGGACATGGCGTTGAATCCGCGTTGCAGATCACCGATCTCGGACGAGTCGTACACGGGCACCACGACTTCGGTGTTGCCGCACTCGATTTCGGCCATTGCCGCGCTCACCTCGCCGACCGGATCGGATACCGACCTGGCCACGAGGATCGTCCCTCTCAGTCCGGTACCGAGGGCGATCGCCGAAACGATGAGTATCGGAAGTTCGATAGGGGCCGCGATCTCGACGGGTGTGCCGGTGGAATGGGCGATGACGATCAGGGTGATCGCAGATACCGGAAACGCCGTGCACACGACCCAGGTGATGACGAGTCGGGCAAGCACACTCAGTTCACGACGCGCCTGGGGGAGAGCGGTGGATGCCCGCACCGAGACCGGGCGGAGTGTACGTTCGGTCAGAAGGTACCCGGTTCCGGCCGTCGTCACCGCGCCGAAGATCGTGCCGACGATGACGAGAACAGTGATGTCTCGCTCTGTGCCGCGGGTCAGAAATGCGAGCGCGAACCCGAATCCGAGCCACAGTGCGAGGTGTGAAGCTGTGTGATGCAGTGGTATTCGTACTGCGCGTCGCGCCTGACCTGCCGTCGGAACGCTGCTGCTCGCGATCCACCTCAGGGTCGGCACGATCAGCAGCGCGCCTGCGATCGCTCCCGTGGAGACGCCGAGCGGCACTACCCACCGAAACGCGCTGAATCCCGGATCGGTCAGAATACTGCTCACTGTTGCCGTCTCGGAGCGCGCCAGGAGGGCCACGACGAACGTGACCTGGACGGCGGCGAACACGTTGAGGGCGACCAGTCCGAGACCGTAGCGGACGGCGACGCTGCGAGCCTCCTGGGCCGTCATCGCTCGGCCTCCTTCGCCGTCTGGGCAGGTGAGATCGCCGCAACGAGTGCCTTCATGGCCGAGTCGGCGCTGTCGGTTTCCGTCGGTCCGAGTGCAGCCAGTGCAGCGATGAGTGCAGCAATTTCTTCGAAGCTCAGATTCACCGGTGACGGTCGGGTGTGGCGGGGTAGCCGACTGCCGCCGTTCGTACCTGGAACGGAGACGATGGGGACGCCGGAGGAGACCAGGCGTCGGCGATCTCGTTCGACCGTTCTGACGCTCACCCGCAGTTTTTCGGCCAGTACTTTCGTCGACAGCGGAATGGGGGAGTCGGCCAGGATCTCGATGAGGCACTGCTGTCGGACGACGCGTCGTAACGTCAGGTGGTTGTCGCGGCTCTCGGCGCTCGAACTACTGGGCACAATCTGTGGATTATTTCCGATCCCCGACACCGGCGTGGCGGTAATGCGTCGTACCTTGCGTGTCATGACTACACGCGACCTCGAAACGATCGAGAGCTTCTTCGACCGCTACACCGGCTATCTGTCCGACGGCGATATCGACGGACTCGCCGATATCTACAACTATCCCGCCCTCGCGGTGTCTCCACGTGGCGTCCTGGCGGTGACCGAGCCTCAGCAGACACGCGACTTCTTCGGCGAAGGCCAGCAGTACTACCGCTCCCGCGGGATCCAGAGTGTCCGGGCCAAGGACATCGTCACCGACATCGAGGCAAATGGAATCTGGGTCGGGCATCTACTTCTCGAGAACCTCGACGACGCCGACAACCCGGTCGGCGTCGAGCGGAATGCGTACCAGGTGGTCGTTGATCGAGATGGTCGACGCCGGATCGCGGTGACGACGCCGTTGGACGGCGTGTGAGCGATGAGTTACGACCGTCCGACAAGTCTCGATTGCATGGACAGACGGGTGCAGCTCGGCCCGGTCGACACCTGGTACGGCGAAGACGGCGAGGGCGAACCGCTGGTGTTCTTGCATCCCGGCGGCGTCGATTCGCGAGCGCTCGAACCGAACCTCGTCGCTCTGACTCGGCATTTCCGAGTCTTCACTCCCGAGCGACGTGGGCACGGCCGCACCCCGGACGCCCCGGGACCGATGACGTTCGACGACATGGCCACCGACACGATCGCCTTCGTCGAGACCGTGGTCGGTGGTCCGGCCAGGTTCGTCGGCTGCAGTGACGGCGCGGTCGTCGCGCTGATGGTGGCTCTGCGACGGCCCGACCTCGTCGAGCGACTCGCCTGCGTCGCCGGGGTGTTCCACCGTGATGGTTGGGGCGGAGGAGTGTCCGACCCAGATCAGGTGACGCCTCAGTTTCTCGTCGACATGTACGGGGAGATCTCGCCCGACGGAGCCGATCACTACGCCGTCGTGGTTGGCAAACTCGACGACATGCATCGCAAAGGGCCAGTCGTGACGCCGGAGCAACTGCGTGAGATGGACGTTCGGCTTCTGGTGATGATCGGCGACGACGACGAGGTGACGATCGAGCACGCGACCGAGTTCTACTCCAGCTCGAAGCGATCGGAGTTGGCGATAGTGCCCGGCACCTCCCATGGTCTGCTCGTGGAGAAGCCGGAGTTGTGCAATGCACTCCTGCTGGACTTCCTCGTTCACGATGCGGTGCAGACTTTGGCACCGATCAGGAGGGCATGACTTCACAGGAACCCTCGAGCGCGCTCCCAGGGTCCGTGAGGTCGCGGCAGTCACGCTGGTGGTCGACATCTTCGAGAATAGGATCACCGTGACCACTACGCTTCTGCCGCCTCAGCCTGCGAGTCCACCTTCCAGGCATCGACGCACGCGCCGGTTTTCGCTGAACCGCGACACTGCACTCCTCGCCGCCCTGCTCACCGTCACGGCCGTCCTCTATCTCTGGGACCTGACGGCGAGCGGCTATGCCAATACCTTCTATGCGGCTGCAGCTCAGGCTGGTTCGAAGGATTGGACCGCGTGGTTCTTCGGCTCGCTCGATTCGGAGAACTTCATCACCGTCGACAAGCCTCCTGCATCGCTGTGGGTGATGGGGCTCTCGGCGCGGATCTTCGGATTCTCGAGCGCGAGCATCCTCGTTCCGCAAGCGCTCATGGGTGTCGGTGCTGTCGCTGTCGTGTATGCCGCGGTGAAGCGAGTGGCCACTCCCACTGCCGGGTTGCTGGCCGGCGCAGTCCTCGCGGCGACTCCTGCGGCGGCGTTGATGTTCAAGTTCGACAATCCCGACGCGTTGCTGGTGCTGTTGATGTCCATCGGTGGCTACTTCGTCGTGAGGTCGCTCCAGACTCGGATCGGTCGTCGTGCAGCGATGTGGCTTGCTCTCGCCGGGGTTGCTCTGGGTTTCGCTTTCTTGACGAAGATGCTGCAGGGTCTGCTTGTCCTTCCGGCCTTCGGGCTCACGTATCTCGTCGCGGGCCACGTTCGGCTTCGCGCCCGTGTGCTTCATCTTCTCGGGGCGTTCGCCGCGCTGATCGCGGGCGCCGGTTGGTGGGTCCTGACGGTCGCGTTGTGGCCTGCGAGCGCTCGTCCGTACATCGGCGGCTCCACCGACAACACCGTGATGGATCTGGTGCTCGGGTACAACGGTCTCGGCCGTATCTTCGGGGGCAGCAGCGGTAGTGGCGGTGGGGGCGGCTTCATGAGCGATGCTCCGGCAGGTTCCAGTTTCGGTGGAAGCACAGGCCTCGATCGACTGTTCGGCAACGAGATGGGCATTCAGATCTCGTGGCTGATTCCGGCTGCGCTGGTTGCTCTGGTGTTCGGGCTGATCGCTCGGGGACGTGCTCCTCGTACCGATCTGCTTCGTGCGTCGCTCATCCTGTGGGGTGGATGGTTCGTGGTCACTGGCCTGATATTCAGCTACATGTCCGGGACGATTCATCCGTACTACACGGTCGCGCTGGCTCCCGCCATCGCTGGACTCATCGGTACAGGTGGGTATGCGTTGTGGTCGAAGCGTGAGTCGATCTTCGGCAGGGAGGGGCTTGCGTCGATGATGCTGGCTGCCGGCATCTGGTCATGGGTTCTGTTGCAGCGCAACGCAGATTGGTTGCCAGCTCTGAAGTGGATCCTTCTTGCCGGAACCGTGATCGCTGCGGTGCTCATTCTTGCCGCTGGGCGCTATCGGAAGCTCGCGGCTGTGGCCGTCATCGTCGGTTCGCTCGCAGGTCTCGGTGGCAGCGTGTCGTACGCCGTGGCGACGTCCGCCACCGCGCACGGCGGATCCGTTCCCACCGCTGGCCCGGAGGGCGCGGTCTCGGACTCCGGAATGGGCGGCGGTGGCCAGGCTCCCATGGAAGGAGAGATGCCGACCGGCGACATGCCGACCGGAGACATGCCGACCGGAGACGCGGCTGGTGCCGAGGTGGGTGTCGAGGTGGGTGTCGACATGGCCGGCGGTATGGCTGGTGGCATGGGCGGTGGCATGAATGCGGAATCCAGTGACGAGGTGAATGCTCTTCTCGAGTCTGCGGACACTAAGTGGTCGGCAGCTGTGAACAGCTCGATGACCGCGGCCACGTACGAGCTCGCGACCGACACCGCTGTGATCGCGATCGGTGGGTGGAGCGGTGACCCAACTCCGACGCTCGACCAGTTCATCTCCTACGTCAGCGATGACCAGGTGAAGTACTACATCGCGGGCGGGATGGGCGCTCCCACGACCGGTGACGACTCCGAGAACGTCTCCACACAAATCGCCGAGTGGGTTGCCGCGAACTTCACCGCAACCACCGTCGACGGCGTCACGATCTACGACATGAGCGGCTACACCGGCTGAGCACATCCGCGAGGTCCCCTGCTTCGTACGAGTGGTGAACGCAGCCACGCGTGAAGCAGGGGATTTCGCCTCGGCTAACGGCACTGCACGTGTCCTCGAATAGGTCAGAATGGCGCGTCTCCTCTGTACCGGCTGATCTGGTAGCCCACAGTCAGACCTATGGCGATTCCCATCGATGCGTTGCATTCGACGATAGGTTCGAGCTGTATCCGAGGTCGCTTGGCGTTGGCTTCGCCTCCGCCTGTTTCGCTCCTGCCTGTCTCGCTCCTGCCCCTTTCGGTCTCGGCCGGTTTGCCTGAGACCCTCGGCGAGGTCGGTCGGTTTCGGTCGCGGGTGGTGGCTCGCGTAGCGGTATCAGCGGCAGGCTTCCCAGCCGCAGCCTTCCCCGCAGGTTTTCCAGCTGCAGCCCAGGATTGAGTCCCGGATCCGGTCCCGCGCGGTGCAGTCGACGCTGCCGCAGCGGCTCGTTCCGCCGTAGTCACCGGCACGGTCGCGGATTCCGGTCTGCGTTTGCGCGGCACGTGGGGGATCAGTGACTTCCCGGCAAAATTCGTTGTACCGTAGCCGTTCCCCGGCATTGTGACCGCGGTCGTCCCAGAGCTGGATTCCCAATACTCCGCCGCGCCAGCGAGCATGGTCGGTGTCCACGCACCCATGGTTTTGAGTGAGTGGTGATATTTGCAGAGGCAGTGCAAGTTGGTGAGGATGGTCCAGCCGCCTCGCGAGGGGTTGCGGTGGTTGTAGGGGATGACATGGTCGATTTCGCAATTCGATGCGGGGACGTGGCAGCCGGGATGGCGGCACGTGCGGTCTCGTTGACGGACGAGCTCGGCCAACTGCGCACCTGGACGGTAGAGCAGAGCTCCGAGCGGGGGTGCGTCGAACCCGCCGTGTCCGTTCGGGTACAGAGCGATGGCCAACTCTGGATTCGCTGCGATGGCCTGCTCGAGCGCAGCGATGAATGTGTAGCGGCCCTCGTGCGGTCCGGAAGGAGCGTCGGTTCGGGTGCGTGTGGGGGAGGGCGCAGGCTTCGGCAACCTCATCCCTCGGCGTCGTCGTCCTCGTCCGAGTGGGTTGAACGTCAGGTGTGCCGCGGGACGGTTCGCGCTCTGAGCCTCGAGATCCACGTCTTCCGTCGGTTCGTCGCCGTCGCTGTCGGTGCCGCCGCCGTCGCTGTCGGTGCCCTGGCCTGCGCTGTCGTTGGCTGCGGCTGTGGTCGTTCCGCCTGCGCTGGAGGCAGTTTCGGAAGGTCCAGCGGAGCAGTCGGCGCTATCGTCAGCGGGTCTGTTGGCGATGAGGCCCAGCTCCCGGGCGAGGTCGAGTGCCTCGGTGAGAATGATCTGGAGGTCACTGTTTTCCGCGAGTTCGCGGGCGTAGTCGGCGTCGATGTCACCGTGGCCGGCGAGGTACGCCGGAAGGTCGGCGAGTCCGAGGAGGGTGTCGATGTCGATCGTGATGTTGGTGAGGGGTCGGCGGCGTTCGGGGAGTACGGGGTTCGCGGTGCAGGGGTGATCGCCGTCGGGCTCACAGGTGCAGGCAACGTACGTTTCGCGGCGCATGAGGGCGGTGTAGGCGGCGGCGCGGCGTTGTCCACGTGTTCGGGGGTCTCTGGGACAGAGGGTGTCTGCCATTTCGTTGATCAGTTGCCAGCATGCCGCGGCGTCGGCTGCCTCTAGGTTTGCCTCGATTGTCGCGATCATGTCCTTGTCGCGGTACTTCACTCCGGTCAACCTGGTGAGGTCCTTGCGGAGTTCGGCAGCTTCTTCTGGCGCACAGCGATGCATGATGGCGTCGATCTCGG
>NZ_LVCV01000695.1 GCF_001647195.1 Rhodococcus sp. EPR-157
GCGGTAGATCGCGCGCACTCGTTGGAGATCGAGCTCTCCGGACTCGAAGGCTGCTCTGATGGCCGGGAAGCGCAGGCGTAGGTCCATTCCGATCTCGGAGTAGGTGTCTGCCACAGTTTTCGAGCAGCCCAGCACAGCTGCGATTTCGGAGGCCGCGTAGTTTCCGGCGTCGGTGAGATGTTCGCCGATCTGAATGGTCTGGTGGATGCACGAGTCCCAGATAGTAGCTGCAAGAGCGACTTTGCGCGCGCAGGCTTGATTCTCGATGACTGCCACATCCGAGCTCTCGGACAGTAGGGATCGATCGATGACGGGCTTTTTCTGCGGTCCTGCGTAGGCGGCGAATGCGCCCGCGAGACTTCCTGGCATTGTGTCCCCCGACCAATGAACTGCGGATACTGGTTCGAAACTATGTTCGATAGTACCGACTGGACTAGGTCTGGTCAAGTCAATTCTGTTGCGGCATAACATCATCGACTGGAGATGATACCATACATCATGGCACCGACAAGTTGAGTGAGGTTAGCCGCAATGCGCAGCGCTCGTACCCCTGCAGTGACTGGGCGGGGACGCCGACGAATTGCACGCTGAAATGCGTACGAAAAAAAGTCACGCGGATACGTGACCGATATTCCTTGTGAATCGTTCACACCGGTTCGGTGGGAGTCGCACGATTTTGGGAATGACGATTGCAGCCAAGCCTTGGGAGCGCCCCGTGCCCGAACGGTCGCAACTCCACTTGAATCTTGTCCCAGCATGCGTTGTGCACACGCTGGCAGCAGGCGAGTCTGCGGCGCTCACACTCGACTACGTGTCGCCGACCTGGCGGGTGCTGAATGTCGTGGCCTGTGGCGGATGAGAAGCAAGCAGATATCCCACAACCCCGAGGACGCGCCGTGGATCACGCGGTTGATGACCGACCCTCACGCCGCGGTGCCGGTCGGTGTTGCCGCGTTGACGCAACGCACCACTATCGCCCTGGCGCAACCCGGCGGCTGGGAGCGGTTCGGTGCCAATTCGGCATTCGCGAAGCAACCCAGTTGCCTGAAAGTATCGACGCGACAAGCGAATCCCGCATTTGTCCTGGAAACGGAAAACTCGGCTGTGGGGAGATCGTTCATTGCTCGAGAATGTCAGATCTCCAGATCCACCCACACCATGCGGTGGTCCGACGGGTGTTCGGCGCCGGCGGGCCAGTAGACCTCGGACCCGGAAACGGTCAGGTCATCGGACGGCAGTGCGTAGTCGACCCGCAGGTCGCCGGGCGTCGGGTCGGAGAAGTCCGCGGTGTCGTTCCCCTCGCCGGCTTCCGACGTCGGTGCCGGATCTTGGACGCGCGAATTGTCGAGAAGTTGCTGAATCGACCCGGTCACCGAATCGCCGTCGACGGGGTCGCTGTTCTGATCGCCGAGTACGACGAACGACGCGCCGGATTCCAGTCCGCCGCGTCTGCCGTTGTCGTCGTACAGATACTCGGCACCATCGATGTAGTCGGCCGTCAGCCTGATTTCGTCGTGATTTCGCTTGCCGTTGCGATCCTCTGGACCGTCGAACGACGGCGGCGTCGGGTGGGACGCAAGGATGTGCACCGTCTTTCCATCGATGTCCACCGGCACGTCCCAGTGCGACTTGCTCGACAGCCGTAGAGAATCGGAGTTCGCGCCGTAATAGTCCCGTGGCAGCAGTGAATTCGGCATGTCCTTCCACAGGAAGTTCTGGAACGTTCGAACCCCTGCAGTATCGATCGGGTACTTCGACAGAACGACCATGCCGTATTGGCCCGGGAACTGACCGAAGCCGTACGCGTCGTTCGGGCCCCCGACTGCACCATCTGCGTCGAGATCGAGCCCCGAGTCGACGCCGGTGTTCACCGGGGCGGTGAAGGCATACGGATACGCGCCGTCCAAGTAGTTGTCGCGGAACACGTCGAGAGCGTCGGCGGAATAGTCGAACTCGTTGATCAGGAGGACGTCGGGAGCATTCTCGGTGATCACGTCGGCCACCGCCCGGGCTTGAGCGTTCTCGCCGCTCAGATCCGTGAGCAACTGGCCCGCGGCCGCTCGGTTCAGGCTTGCATTGAACGTAGCGACCCGGACCGTGCGCGCTTCGTCGTCCTGCGCAGGTTCGGACGAGGAAGAACATGCGGTCAGCACGAGGGCGACGAGGACCAGTGGGGCAGCTACGGCGAACTTCACGCGACGCACGTTAGCGCTGTCAAGCAAACGCGAGGTGACCTGGATCCTCCAGCAGTGGCACGAACAAGTGCACTGGAATGCACTCAAACGTGCCACTGGGGGCGGAGTCCCCAAATTAACAAGCAGGCATGCTTGCTCTTTCCGGTCTGCGATGTGAAGCTTTCTTCATGGCCGACCTCGACTCCATCGTCGACGACCTCCGCGCCGAAGGCGATGCCCTCGACGCGCTGGTTGCAGACCTCACCGACCAGCAATGGTCGACTCCGACTCCCGCCGAAGGGTGGACCGTCGCCCATCAGATCGGGCACCTCTCCTGGACCGACAACGTCGCCGCGCAGACGACCTTGGGCGCGGCAGGCGATACGGCCGCCGCCGCGGAATTCGACGTGGCGCTGAAACAGGCATGGTCCGATCCGATGGGTTTCGTCGACACTGCTGCCGAGGAAGAATCGCGCGACCCACACCTGTTGGCGACGTGGCGCTCGCGTCGTCACGCGATGACCGACGCGCTCGTGGCGGTGCCGGCAGGGAACAAGATCCCATGGTTCGGGCCGCCGATGAGCGCCGCATCGATGGCGACCGCGCGGTTGATGGAGACGTGGGCCCACGGCCAGGACGTCGCCGACGCGCTCGGTGTCGTCCTCGAACCGACCGAGCGGATCAAGGGCGTCGCGCACATAGGCGTGCGCACCCGCGACTTCGCGTACGCGCTCAACCAGCAGACTCCGCCGGCCGAGCCGTTCCGAGTCGAACTCACCTCCCCAGGCGGTGAGCTGTGGACCTGGGGTCCCGAGGACGCCGCCCAGCGTGTCACTGGTTCGGCAGCGGACTTTTGCCGGCTGGTCACCCAGCGGGCGCATCGAGACGATCTCGACGTCACTGCCGTCGGCGCCGATGCCGAGCACTGGCTCACCATCGCCCAAGCCTTCGCAGGCCCTCCAGGAAGTGGACGACCCAAACAATGACCGTGAGGATAGGCAACTGTTCCGGCTTCTACGGAGACCGCATCTCCGCGATGCGCGAAATGCTCGAAGGCGGTGAACTCGACTACCTCACCGGCGATTACCTCGCCGAGCTGACTATGTTGATCCTCGGCCGTGACCGTATGAAGGACGCCTCCCGCGGATACGCCAAAACCTTTCTACGCCAGGCCGAAGACTGCCTGGGGCTCGCGCTCGACAAGGGAGTGAAGATCGTCGCCAACGCTGGTGGGCTCAACCCCAGCGGCTTGGCGAAGGCTCTCGACGAGCTCGGATCCGGAGCGAAGATCGCCTACGTCGAAGGCGACGACCTTCTCTCCCGTGCCCAGGAACTCGGCCTCGGCGCACCGTTGACGGCCAACGCGTATCTCGGTTCCTGGGGCATCGTGGAATGCTTGAAGTCGGGCGCCGACGTCGTGGTGACCGGTCGTGTCACCGATGCTTCGGTCATCGTCGGGCCTGCAGCTCATCATTTCGGTTGGTCGAGAACAGATTACGACGCGCTGGCCGGTGCTGTTGTGGCCGGTCACGTCATCGAGTGTGGGACGCAGGCCACCGGCGGCAACTACTCGTTCTTCACCGAGATTCCCGATATGGGACGTCCCGGATTTCCCATCGCCGAAATAGAGGCCGACGGCTCCTCGGTCATCACCAAGCACGACGGCACCGGCGGAGCGGTCAGCGTCGGAACCGTGACGGCCCAGTTGCTGTACGAAATCACCGGGGGCCGCTACGCCAATCCCGATGTCACCGCACGCATCGACTCGGCGATCCTCTCTACGGTCGCCAGCGACCGCGTCCGGATCAGCGGTGTGCAGGGCGAGCCGCCTCCACCGACACTGAAGGTCTCGCTCAATGCGCTCGGCGGCTTCCGCAACGAGTTCACCCTTATCCTCACGGGGCTCGACATCGAGGCGAAAGCCGAACTTGCACAGAAGCAGTTCGAAGCTTGGCTCCCTGCCCGGCCGACCGAACTGGACTGGACTCTGGTCCGCACCGACAAGCCCGATGCCGACACCGAGGAAACTGCAAGTGCTTTGCTGCGCTGCGTCGCCCGGGACAGTGATCCGAACATGGTGGGTCGCCAATTCTCGTCGGTTGCAGTGGAACTTGCACTCGCCAGCTACCCCGGATTCTCGTTGACGGCTCCCCCCGGCAACGGCGCGCCCTATGGCGTATTCACTGCAGGGTACGTCGATGCCGCAGAGGTGCCGCACGTCGCCGTGCTGCCCGACGGAACCCGTCGCGACGTGCCGCAGGCATCGGACACGAAGGAACTCGGACCTCTTCAGGAACCGGAACTGCCGGAGGCGCGCCCGGACGAACCCACTATTCGCGTACCTCTCGGTACCATCGCTGCAGCCCGCAGCGGCGACAAAGGTGGAAATGCCAACGTCGGCGTCTGGGTGCGCACCGACGACGAATTCTCATGGTTGGCAGCAGCACTCACGGTCGATCAGCTGAAGGTGATGTTGCCGGAGGCGAAAGCACTGACTGTCACCCGGCACGTCCTACCGCACCTACGCGCCGTCAACTTCGTGATCGAAGGCATCCTCGGTCAAGGCGTCGCCTCGCAGGCTCGGTTCGATCCACAGGCCAAGGGGCTCGGTGAGTGGCTGCGTTCTCGCCACATCGACATTCCCGAAACACTGGTATTTCAGGGAGAACTCGCATGACCATCTGGACCACCCCCGAGCGACTTCAGCTGCGAAAGACCGTCCGCAGCTTCGTCGAACAAGACATCGCACCGCACATCGATCAGTGGGAGTACGACGGCGAAATCCCACGCGAGCTGCACAAGAAGGCGGCGGCCCTCGGCTTGCTCGGCGCAGGGTTTCCCGAGGAGGTCGGCGGTGACGGGGGAGATCTCGCCGACGCCGTCGTCATCTGCGAGGAGATGCATCAGGCGGGCGCGTCGGGCGGATTGTTCGCGTCGCTGTTCACCAGCGGAATCGCCCTGCCGCACTTGGTTGCTGCCGGGGACCGCGAGCAGATCGAGAGATGGGTCCGCCCTACTCTGGCCGGCGAGAAGATCGGGTCTCTTGCCATCACCGAACCGGGCGGGGGCTCCGACGTCGGTCACCTACGCACGAAGGCAGTCCGAGACGGCGCCCACTACATCGTCAATGGCGCGAAGACGTACATCACCTCCGGATGCCGCGCGGACTTCGTCGTCACCGCGGTACGAACGGGTGGCGACGGTGCAGCGGGAGTGTCACTCCTCGTCATCGAGAAAGGCACTCCCGGCTTCGAGGTGACGAGCAAGCTCGACAAGATGGGGTGGCGGGCTTCGGACACGGCCGAGTTGTCGTTCGTCGATGCACGGGTGCCCGTCGCCAACCTCGTCGGCGTCGAGAACAGCGGTTTCGCGCAGATCGCGCAGGCCTTCCTGACCGAACGCATCGCCCTTGCCGCGCAGGCCTACGCGAGCGCACAACGCTGCTTGGACCTGACTCTGCAGTGGGTCCGTGATCGAGAAACCTTCGGAAAGCCGCTCATCGCAAGGCAATCGGTGCAGAATACCGTCACGGAGATGGCCCGCAAGATCGACGTGGCCCGCGTCTATACCCGCTCCCTCGTCGAGCGGTCCATGCAGGAGGACCAAGACTTCATCGCCGAAGTCTGCTTCGCGAAGAACACCGCCGTCGAGTCCGGCGAGTGGGTCGCCAATCAGGCGGTGCAGCTCTTCGGCGGACTCGGTTACATGCGCGAAAGCGAAGTCGAACGCCAGTACCGAGACATGCGCATCCTCGGCATCGGCGGCGGCACCACTGAAATACTCACCGGGCTGGCAGCAAAACGATTGGGGTACCAGGCATGAGCGTGCTGAAGTCCACCCTCGATACCGCATCGGAGCAGTTCACCGGTGCAACCGAGGCAATGAACACCAAGCTTGCGGAGATCGACGCCGAACACGGCAAAGCACTCCTCGGCGGCGGCGAGAAGTACATCGAACGGCACCGCAAGCGTGGCAAGCTCCTGGCCCGTGAGCGTATCGAATTGCTCGTCGACGAGGACTCGGCATTCCTCGAACTCTGCCCACTTGCGGCCTGGGGCAGCGACTTCCCGGTCGGCGCCAGCACCGTCATGGGAATCGGCGTGGTCAGCGGCGTCGAATGCCTGATCGTCGCCAACGACCCGACGGTTCGCGGCGGTGCAAGCAACCCATGGACTCTGAAGAAGGGATTCCGCGCCAACGACATCGCGACGCAGAACCGGCTTCCGGTCATCTCGCTCGTCGAATCCGGTGGTGCCGACCTACCCACCCAGAAGGAAGTATTCATCCCGGGCGGCCGTATGTTCCGTGACCTGACGCAGCTGTCCGCCCAGGGAATTCCGACGATCGCACTCGTGTTCGGCAATTCGACCGCTGGCGGCGCCTACATTCCCGGCATGTCCGATCACGTCGTCATGATCAAGGAACGCTCCAAGGTCTTTCTCGCCGGACCACCCCTGGTCAAGATGGCCACCGGTGAGGACTCCGACGACGAATCCCTCGGCGGCGCCGAGATGCACGCGCGAAAGTCCGGCCTCGCAGACTATTTCGCTGTCGACGAGCAGGACGCCATCCGAATCGGCCGCAGCATCGTGTCGCGTCTGAAC